>NZ_CP114903.1:4800000-5113392 GCF_027497255.1 Micromonospora sp. WMMD882 | reverse complement strand
CGGCGCCGTGCTGGCGGTGGTGAACCCCGAGGAGGACCGATGACCGTCTTCGACCTCACCGACGAGCAGGAGCAGCTCCGGGCCGCGGCGCGGGCGCTGGGCCGACGGTACGGTCACCGGTACTTCGTCGGGAAGGCGAAGGCCGGCGAGCACACCACCGAGCTGTGGGCGGAAGCCGGCCGGCTCGGCTACCTCGGCGTCAACATCCCCACCGCGTACGGCGGCGGAGGCGGCGGCATCACCGAGCTGGCGATCGTCTGCGAGGAGCTGGCCGCGGCCGGCTGCCCGCTGCTGCTGCTCGTGGTCTCCCCCGCCATCGCCGGCACCGTGCTCGCCCGGCACGGCACCGAGGAGCAGCGCGCCCGTCACCTGCCCGGCCTGGCCGACGGCTCCCAGAAGATCGCCTTCGCGATCACCGAGCCGGAGGCCGGGTCGAACTTCCACCGGCTGGCCACGGTGGCCCGCCGCGACGGCGACGACTGGCTGCTCTCCGGCCGCAAGTGCTACATCTCCGGCGTCGACGAGGCGGGGCACGTGCTGGTGGTCGCGCGCACCGCCGACGCCGCCTCCGGCAAGCTCCAGCCGGCGCTGTTCCTGGTGCCGACCGACGCGGCCGGGCTGACCATGTCCAGACTGGACATGGAGGTCGTCTCCCCGGAGCAGCAGTTCCTGCTCTACCTCGACGACGTGCGGCTGCCGGCCGACGCGCTGGTCGGCGGCTCGCCCGACGCCGGGCTGCCGGCGCTGTTCGCCGGGCTCAACCCGGAACGGATCACGGTCGCCGCGATGAGCGTCGGCACCGGCCGGTACGCGATCGAGCGCGCGTCCGGGTACGCCCGTGCCCGTACCGTCTGGGGTGGCCGCAGCATCGGCTCGCACCAGGGGGTGTCGCATCCGCTGGCGCACGCGGCCATCCAGGTGGAGCTGGCCCGGCTGATGGTCTACCAGGCGGCGGCCCGGTACGACGCCGGCCGGGACGCCGACGCCGGGGTCGCCGGCAACATGGCCAAGTACGCCGCCGCGGAGGCCGCCGCGCTGGCCGTGGACACCGCCGTGCAGGCACACGGCGGCGCGGGCCTGACCACCGAGTACGGCGTCGCCACCCTGCTCGGCGCGGTACGGGCCAGCCGGATCGCCCCGGTCAGCCGGGAGATGATCCTCAACTTCGTCGCCCAGCACGTGCTCGGCCAGGACCGCTCGTACTGACGGCTCAGCCCGGGGCGCGGCAGGCGACGTCGGCGCGGGACCAGCCGTCCCGCGCCGACGCCCGGACCGTCAGCCGAGCGGCGGGGCGACCACCGGCGGCAGCCGCTTCGGCCCGCCCCGGCCGGGCCGGCCCCGCCCGACCAGACCGTCGGCCGGGTTGGCGCGCAGGGTGGCCGCCGGTCCGGTCGACGCCGTGGCGAACGGTTGGAGGTCACCGACACAGACCGTCCCCTCGGCCGGGGGCGTCCCGGTCAGCAGGTACCTGTCGACCGCGCCGGTCACGCAGACCGAGGTGCCGTACGCGGTGTGCCCCCAACTGTCGCTGCTGAGCAGTCGGCTGTTCGGCAGGCTCCGGGCGGCGCTCACCGCGCCCTGGTAGTTGGTCGACGGGTCCCAGTAGTTGCCGACCACCAGCACCGGCGCCCCGGTACGCCTGTCGAACGGCCCGAGGTAGGCGTCCTCGTCACGCACCGTCCACGTGTCGCGGGCGCACGGCGAGCTGACCCAGCTCCACAACCGACCGAAGTACGGGTCCCGCCGGTCGGCCCGGTCGGCGAACGCCGGCCAGAGCATCGCGTCACCCGGGTGGTACGCGTCGGTGCAGTCCACCCCGAGGAACGTCTCCAGCCCGTTGACGTAGTCGTCGTCGTACCGGGCGACCTGGGCGCGGGCCCGCGCGACCCGGTCGAGCAGGGCCGCCGAGACCGTGCCGCGGCGGGCCTTCGTGGCGTCCGGGTCGGTCAGCACGAGCAGGTCGGCGACCATCGCCACCAGCGGCTCGTAGCCGGCCGGACTGTAGAGCATGATCAGGGCGTTGGCGACGAAGTCGGAGTACCGGAAGGTGACCGGCCCGGCGTCCGGGTCCTCGATCACCACGGGCTTCGCCCGCAACCGCTGCGCCACCAGGTCGAAGCTGGCCGCCGGGTCGCCACCGCCGAGCGGGCAGCCCGCCGCGCCGGCCTTCGCGCACCGGGCCAGCACCTCACGCAGCGCCCGGTACGCGCCCTCGCCGCTGCGCAGCCGGTCCTCCTGGGTGGTGGCGGCCGAGTTCGGCTTGCCGACCCACTCCCGGGGGCCGAGCACCCCGTCGATCACCAGCGCCCGGAACCGGTCCGGGAACATGTTCGCGTACTGCTGCCCGAGGGCGGAGCCGTAGCTGAAGCCGAGGTAGCTGAGCTTGCGGTCACCGACCGCGCGACGCAGCACGTCCATGTCCCGGGCGACCTGGGCGGTCGACATCGCGCCGCTGAGCGGCTGCCCGGTGGTGGAGCAGGCCCGGCCGGCCGCCCGGGACGACGCCACGTACGCCTGCTCCTCGGCCTTCGTCCAGGGGAAGGCCACGTTGAGGCCGGCGAGCTTGCGGGCCTGCTCCTCGACGGAGGTGAAGCAGCGGATCTGCTCGCTGCCGCCCACCCCGCGCGGGTCGACGCCGACCACGTCGAAGCGGTCCAGCACGTCGTCACCGAGGAAGAACGGCGCGACGAGGGCCATCTCGGTGCCCGCCCCGCCGGGGCCGCCCGGGTTGACGAAGAGACTGCCGATCCGCCGCTGCTGGTCGCGGGCCTTGACCCGCAGCACGGCGACCTCGGTGGTCGGCCCGTCCGGCTGGTCGTAGTCCAGGGGCAGCCGGACGGTCGCGCACTCGGCGTACCCGTGGCACGGCGTCCAGTCGATCCGGGGCGTCGGCACCCGGTCGACCCGGCGGGCCTCGACCGGGCTGGTCCGCTCGGTGGGGCCCGGCCCGGCCGGGGTGTCGGGGGTGACCGGCACGGCGGTGGCCGGGCCGATCGCGAGGCCGGCGAGCATGATTCCGGCGATGCCTGCTGCGGTTCGGGATCGGGCGGTTCGTCGCATGCGGGATCCTTCCGCTGGTGGGACGGGACGGTCGCGACTGGAGCGACCCAGCCGTCACTCTATGCAACGGCGGCAACGAACGTCTGGTCGCCACGCGTCCTCCGACGTCCGGTCGACGGCGGCGGCGAGTTGACAGTGGCCGAACGGTTGACAGCGGCGGTCGGCCGACCATGCTGGACGGGTGACGCGTCTCCCCCGGTCCCGTGCCCGGCTCCTGGCGGTGGTCGCCGCCATCGTGGCGGCGGCCCTGCTGGTCGCCCTGGTGGTGCTGCGGCGGGCCGATTTCCTCGGCGTGGCCCTCGCCCTGCTGGTCGTCCTGTTCACGATGGTCGCGATGGTCGCGGTCGACACGGCCCGCCACCAGCCGCCCGGCGGCCCGCCCGGCGGCCCGGAGCCCGCGCGCCAACCGCAGGACCGCCCGCACAGCATCGACGCGGACACCCTGGAGACGTTCGACGACCCACGCATGGTGGCGGCGCTGCGGGAACGCTACCGCCGGCCGGAGCAGTGACGGCGCGACCGCCGGGGCCCGCCGCGCCGGCTCAGCGCAGGCTCAGGGTCGGCGCCGCCAGGCCGTCGACCCCCCGGCCGGCCAGGCAGCGGTACGTCGGCGCGGCGTCGGCGGGAGCCGGCGGCAGCACCTCCAGATTCCACCCGGCCGCGTACGACAGGCCGCTGGTCAGCCGGAACGTCGTCGCGCTGCACACCTGGCGGACCACCGGGTCGGCCTTCACGGCCGCGTGGTCCGCGCCGACCAGGTCGGCGGGCAGGTCACCCTCGGCGTAGCTCTCCCAGGTGTGCCGGCCGTCGCACCGCACCTCGGTGGCCTCGGCCCGCACGCCCCGCACCCGGACCGGCCCGAAGCACCTGAGCCCGTCCGCGCACCGGCCGCCCGCGGGCAGCTCGGTGGCCCCGTCCACGCAGCCGGGCAGCACGCCCGCCACCACGCCGGTGGACGGTCCGGGCTCCGGCTCGCGTGGCGGGCCGCCGATCCAGGCTCCGAGGCCGGCCGACGCGACGAGCGCGAGCGCCCCCGCCCCGCCGAGGAACCAGCGACGACGGCGGCGCGTCGGGGCCGGCACGGTCGGGTGGCCGTCCTGCGCCGGCGGCCGGGGCACGGCCGGGTCGTCCCGACCGGACGAACCGGAGGCGTCGGCGCGCCAGGGCGGGCCGTCGGCCGACCACGGCGGCGCCGGTGAGCCGTCGGCCGACCACGGCGGCGTCACCGGCGGGCCGGGGTCGACGGTGGGCCCCGGGTCGGCCGGGCCGAGCGGCAGCCGGGCCAGCAGGTTCCGCAGCTCCAGAGCGGAGGGACGGGCGGCGGGCTCGTTCGACATGCCCAGCCGGAGCACGTCGAGCAGCTCGTCGGGCACCCCGGGCAGGTCGGGGATGGGCCGGTTGAACATCTCCAGCACGGTGACCAGGCTGGGGTTGCGTTCGGCGTGCCAGCGCGGCGGCCGGCCGTGCATGACCGCGTAGAGGGTGGCGCACAGGGCGTAGACGTCCACCGCCGGCGAGGGCGGGCTGTGGCTGAACATCTCCGGCGGCGCGTACGCCGGGGTCAGCACCTCCATGGTGACCGTCGGGTCCCGCATCTCGCCCAGCACGGCCAGCCCGAAGTCGGCCAGCACCGCCGAGTTGAAGTGCGAGTGGAGGATGTTCGCCGGTTTCACGTCCCGGTGCAGCACCCCGGCGGCGTGCGAGTGCGCCAACGCGTCGGCGATCTTGACGCCAAGGTCCCGGGCCTCGGCCGGGCCGAGCGGGGAGGTCCGCATCCGCTCGGCGTACGAGCCGTCGCACAACTCCATGATCAGGTACGGGTGCTGGTCGACGGTCACCCCGACGTCGAAGAGGTCCACCACGTGCGGGTGGGACGACATCCGGCCGGCGGCCCGCGCCTCGCGCAGGAAGCGGGCCTGGTCGTGTTCGCTGTCCAGGGTGCGGTTCTCCACCTTGACCGCGACCTCACGCCCGACGGAGATCTGCACCGCCCGGTAGACGGTGGCGTAACCACCCCGGGCGAAAACCTCCAGATCCGTCAGACCGGGCACGATGGGCTTCGGCAGGGCGCCGGACGGGGTGGCGGTCACAGCTTCGAAAATACCCAACTCGTCCGGCAGCTCAGCGGCCCGCACCCGTGACCGGCGTCGATGACACCGGTCCACCGGCCGCCGCCGGGGTCACCGCCCGGGCGTCGTGACGCAGGCCGAGCGCGGTCGCCAACGCCCCCAGCCCCTCCCAGGCCGCCACCCCGAGAAACCGGCCCGGGGCGATCTCCGCGACCACCGCGATCACGAACACGACGACCGTGACCAGCCGGAACACCACCGAGAACCGGAAGAACGCCCGCCAGTCGGTGACCGCCGCGAGCAGGTAGTAGACCCCCATGTTGAACGCCGCCATCGAGGAGGCGAGCAGGAAGGCGCCGGTGTGGTCGCCGGGCGCCCGGCCGGTCGGCACGGTCAGCCCCATCAGCCCCAGCAGGCCCGCCGGCCAGAGCAACCCGAGCGCGCCCATGGTCAGGGCCAGCCCGCCGAAGACCGCGACGGTCCAGCCGGCGGCGGAACGTGGCAGCCTCATGAACGGTCCTCCTGTGCCGGAAAACCCACACGCTAGCCGCCGCCGCACGCGCAAGGAAGGGACCCTTCCGCTACACCGGGCGGTAACAAGGCGCCCTTCCTAACCTGCGGGAGCGGTCAGCCGGGCCCGCAGGGCGTCGGCGGCGGCCCGCTCGCCGCGCTGCTCCGTGGCGTACGCCAGGCGGACCGCCTCGTCGGCGGCGGCCAACGCCTCGACCGGCCGGCCGGCCGCGAGCGACGTCTCGGCCAGCACCCGCTGCGCGACCACCTGGCTGCGCACGTCCTCGGCCGGCGCGGCCACCGCCCGCCGGGCCCAGTCCAGCGCCTGCTCGATCTGACCGAGGGCGAGCAGCGCCTCGGCGTACCGGGCCACGGTCTGCCGGCGCGAGAACAGCAGCGAGGGGGCGTTGACCGCGGTGGCGACCGGGGCGAGCAACCCCACCGCGGTGCCCGGGTCACCCGCCGCCAGCCGGGCCATCGCCAGCAGCACCCGGGGCCCCACCTGGGCCGGCGCCTGCGGGTTGTGCGGCTCCACCGCGGCCAGCACCGTCCGCGCGTACCGCTCGGCGACCGCGCCGTCGCCCAGCTCCAGCGCCACGAACCCGCGCAACGTGCCGGCCATCCCGGTGAGCAGCGGATGCGCCGTCCGCTCCGCCTGCCTGAGCGCGTCGGAGAGCAGGTCGGCGGCGTGCTCCGGCTCGCCCAGCCCGCGCGCCACCACGCCCCGCACGACCAGCGCGAAGCCGCGTCCCCAGTCGTCCGAGGCGGCCACGAAGTCCCGGTACGCGCGCCGCGCCGACCGGTCCGCGTCGGCGAGCTCGCCCAACTCGGCGGCGGCGAACGCGTCGACCGCCCGGAGCGTGCCCACCGCCCACGCCTCGCCGATGCGCTCCCCGAACGGCAGGAAGATCCGCGCCAACCGGCACGCCTCGCCGAGCCGCCCGGCGAGCAGCCGGGCGAACGCGGTCGTCCCACGCAGCCAGGCCCGCCCGTACGGGTCCTTCAGCTCGGCGAAGAGCCGCGCGGCCCGGCCGAGCACGGCGTCGGTGCCGGCGAAGTCGCCCCGGGTGGTGGTCACCCAGGCCAGGTTCTGCAACGACCACGCCTGCCCGCGTGGGTCCTGCGCGGCCAGGCTGACCTGGTACGCGGCGGCCAGCCGGCTGCTCGCCTGACCGAGCCGGCCGCTGACGAAGTCCGCCATCCCGAGCCGCCGCATCGCCGAGGCACGCAGGGTGGGCAGCTCGGCGGCGGCGGCCACCTGCAACGCCTCCTGCCAGCTCGCCACCGCCCGGCCCAGGTCACCCAGGTTCTGGTACGCCTGCCCGGCGAGCAGCAGCGCGCTGGCCCGGGTCGCCCCGTCGTCGGCCGCGTTCGCGGCGAGCTTCTCGGCGGAGGCCAACGCGTCGGTGGCCCGTCCGATCTGGAGCAGCGCCCGGGCGTGCACCAGGCGGTCGGCCACCGGCAGCCCGTCCCGGGCCAGCTCGGCGGCGCGTTCGGCGTACTCGACGGCCAGCGCCGGCTCCCCGGCGGACAGCGAGCGGCGGGCAGCCCGGCCGAGCGCGTCGACCCCCAGCGGGGCCACCGTCCGGGCCGGCGCGTCCGGCCGCAGCTTGACCGCGTCGGCCAGCGCGGTGGCCCGCTCGGCGTGCTCGGCCACGAACGCGTCCCGGGCGGCCTCGGTGAACCCGGCCGGCGGCGCGGGCACGGGCGCCGCGTCGTCGCCGACCGCCGCGGCCCAGCGGACCAGCGCGGCGTGCCGGTCCGCCGCGTCGGCCTTGCTGACCCCGGCGTACGCGGCCTCACGCATCAGCGGGGTGGCGAAGGACCACCCGGTCCGGGTCCGGTGCAGCATCCGGCGTTGCAGCAGCTCCTCCACGGCCCGGTCCAGCTCCACCGCCACCACCGCCGCCGGTCGGCCGTCCCGCCCGGTCCGGCGCTCGCGCAGCGCCTCCAGGGTGCCGGCCGGCACGGTGTCGCCGACCACCGCGGCGTCCCGCAGCACCGAGCGCGCCTCGGCGGGCAGGGCGTCGATCCGGGCCGCCAGGACGGCGGCGAGGTCCCGGGAGAGCAGCCGGCTGCCCAGCGAGCCCGGCGCCAGCCGCCAGGTGGCCGCGCCGGTGGCGTCCCGCTCCGCCCCGGCGGTCAGCGCGCCCCGCTCCATCAGCAGGGTCACCAGCTCGGCCAGGTAGAACGGGTTGCCCTGGGCGGTGGCGAGCAGCCGGTCGGTGTCCGGCTGGGGCAGCTTCCCCCCGCCGAGGTACGTGGTGAGCAGCCGGGAGGCGTCCGCTCCGCGTAGCGGCGGCAGCGCGTGCACCTCGGCGTCGGCCAGCCGGGTCAGCGCCCCGGCCCTGCGGACCAGCTCCGGTCGGCCGAGCAGCAGCACCAGCACCGGCCCGGTCAGCCGGGACAGGGTCACCCCCAGCGCGCCGATGGTGTCCCCGGTGGCGTCGTGCAGGTCGTCGACGACCATCACCAGCGGAGCCTCGGCGGCCAGCGCGCTCAGCAGCGCGGCCACGGCCGCCGGCGCCGCCTCGGCGTCCGGGGACGGGTTGGCGCCGTTCCACTCGGCGTCGTCGGCCGGGCCGCCGTGCGCGCCGGGCAGGTCGACGTAGCCGAGCAGGGCCAGCAACTGGTCGGTGGCCAGCGGCGGCGGGGCGGGGCGCAGCCGGGCCAGCCGCTGCCCGAGCCGGCGCAGGCGTTCCTCCACGGCCGGCCGGGTCATCGCCGTCGCGGTGTCGTCGCCGGGCAACCCGACCGCGGCCCGCACCAGGTCGGCCAGCGGCGCGAACCGGCGGCGCTCACCGAAGGCCGCGCAGCGCACCGACAGCACCCGCGCGCCGGTGTGCGCGGCGTACCGGCCGGGCCCGACGTCGTACCCGGCGGCGAGGCGTTCCACCTCGGCGGCGAACCGGGACTTGCCGATGCCCGCCTCGGCGGTCATCAGCAGCACCCCCGGCTCACCCCGGTCGATCACCTCGGCGAGCCGGCCGGCGACCCGGCCGACCTCGGCCTCCCGGCCGACGAAGGGCGCCTCGTCACCGAGACCGGAGCGGGTGCCCGGGGCGTCCAGGAGGCCGAGCAGCTCGTACGCCTCGACCGGCTCGCGTTTGCCCTTGAGCCGCAGCGGGCGCAACGCCCGCCAGGAGGTGACGTGCCGGGTCGCGGCGGAGGTACGCGGACCCGCGTACACGGCGCCGACGGCGGCGGCGTCGGCCAGCCGGGCGGCGGTGTTCACGGTGTCCCCGATGACCGTGTACTCGATGGCGGCCTGGATGCCGGCGATCACGTCCCCGGTGTTCAACCCGACCCGCAGGCCCAGCGGCGCGCCGCCGCCGCGTTCGTCGTCGAGCACCCGGCGGACCGCCCGCTGCATGGACAACGCGGCCCGGACGGCCCGCTCGGCGTCGTCCTCGTGGGCCACCGGCGCGCCGAAGACCGCCATGATCCCGTCGCCGGTCAGCTTGTCGACGTGCCCGCCGAAGGTCTTCACCGCGCCCGCCAGCGCGGCGAGCACCCGGTCGGTGACCGCGCCGACCCGCTCCGGGTCGAGGTCCTCCGACCAGGAGGTGAAGTCGGAGAGGTCACCGAAGAGGACGGTGACCACCCGGCGCTCGGCGGCCGGGAGGGTCGCCGCGGCCGGCAGGGCGGCCCCGCAGTTGTGGCAGAACCGCGCCCCCGGGACGGCGACGGTGCCACACACCGGGCAGGTCACGGCCGACCTGTCCGCGGCTCGTCAGGGTCGACCCCGGGACGCTCGCGGTCGAGGTGCGCGAGCTGGGCGCGGACCGACAGCTCGGCCGCCCACCACAGCGTCCGGTCCACGTCGGCGTAGACCGCGGCGACCACCTCGGCCGGGGTGGTCGCCCCGGCGGCCACCGCCTGCCGGACCTGGTCGAGCCGGGCGTGGCGGTGGGCCAGGTAGAACCCGGCGGCCGCCCCGCAGTCGGCCAGCGCCGGGCCGTGTCCCGGCAGCGCCGGGACGCCCCGGTACGCGGCCAGCCGGCTCAGGCTGGCCAGGTAGTCGGTCAGGTCGCCGTCGGGGTGGGCGACCACGGTGGTGCCCCGGCCGAGGATGGTGTCCCCGGTCAGCACCACCTGACCGTCGCCCCGCCCGACCAGGAAGCAGACCGAGTCGGCGGTGTGCCCGGGGGTCGACAGCAGCTCGATCCGCAGGTCGTCACCGGTGGACAGGTCCGCTTCGGCCAGCGGCGGGGCGGCGTGGCAGTGCGCCGGGTCGACGGCCCGCACCGGCGCGCCGCCGAGCAGCTCGGCGAGCCGGGCCGCGCCCTCGGTGTGGTCCGGGTGCCCGTGGGTGATCAACACGAGTCGGATCGGCGCGTGGGCGGCGATCCGGGCCAGGTGCCCCTCGTCGGCGGGACCCGGATCGACCACGATCCGGCCCGGGCCGTCCGGCGTGCCCAGGATCCAGGTGTTGGTGCCGTCCAGGGTCATCGGGCCGGGGTTCGGCGCGCGCAGCAACGTCACCCACTCCGGCAGCGTGTCCGCGAGCGCGGCCGCCGGTGTCGTCATGTGCCCCGTCATGGCTGCGATCGTACGGCCCGGACGGCGACTTCCCGCGATCTTGGAAGCCGCCCCGGGCCGGTCGGCTCAGCCGACCTCGACGACGACCTCGACCTCGACCGGGGCGTCCAGCGGCAGCTCCGCCACGCCGACCGCGCTGCGGGCGTGCCGGCCGGCCTCGCCGAAGACCGCGCCGAACAGGTCGGAAGCGCCGTTGATCACGCCGGGCTGCCCGGTGAAGCCGGGAGCCGAGGCGACGAAGCCGGTCAGCTTCACGACCTTGACCACGCTCTCCAGCCCGACCAGCGCGTCGATCGCGGCGAGCGCGTTGAGCGCGCAGCGCCGGGCGAGGTCCTTGGCCTGGTCGGCGGAGACCCCGTCGCCGACCTTGCCGGTGGCCAGGAGCTTCCCCCCGGCCATCGGGAGCTGACCGGAGACGTAGACGGTCTGCCCGGACTGCACCGCCGGCACGTAGCTGGCGACCGGGGGGACCACCTCGGGCAGTTCGAGGCCCAGCTCGGCGAGCTTCGCCCGGGCCCCGCTCACCCCGCTCACGCCTTGGGTCGCTTGAGGTACGCGACGAGCTGCTCCGGGTTGGGGCCGGGGATCACCGAGACGAGCTCCCACCCGTCCTCTCCCCAGTTGTCGAGGATCTGCTTGGTCGCGTGGACCAGCAGCGGGACGGTGGAGTACTCCCACTTCTGCATCGTTGCCGGGCTCCCGTGTCGTGGGGTGGATGTTCCGCCGACAGCCTACGACCCGGCCGTCGGCCGGGGCACGGGGCGCGGCTCGGCGGCGGGCGTCTCGCCGCACGGGCCCGGGTGGCCGTGGCGCTGGGGGCAGCGCGACCGGTCGGGCAGGAGCAGGTCGCAGAAGACCCGGTGGTGGTTGTTCTGGTCGTCGGCGGTGGAGACGGTGGTCTCGCCGGCGTCCAGCTCGGGCAGGAAACCGAGCGAGTCGGCCACCCGACCGGCCAGCGCGGTGGCCGCCGCCAGGTCCAGCACCCGGACCGGCAGGTGGATGACGTACCCGGTCTCGGGCTCCTCGTCGTCCCGGCCCCGGTCGACCGGCCACGACCGCGCCGCCGTCGCCGGTGACTCGACCGGCTCCGCCCAGCGCCGGTACGGTCGTTCGTTGCAGGGCGCGGCCGGGGCCGGATCGCCGTCCGCCCCCCGGCGCGGCGACCGCCGGCCACTGTCGGGAAACTGGGTGCGGGGGCTGTTCTCCGCGTCGCGCATGCGCTGCCTCCGGGCATCGTACGTGTGCCATCTGCCGCTTTCCGGGGTGGGCGTCCTGCGCCCTGTACCCGGCCCCCGCACCGCGCCCGAACGTAGGGACGAAAGCCGACATCGGCAACCGGACGCGCCCAGATCATCACTCAAAGTCATATATGCGACACCGTTGCGGTCCGGTACCGGATACCGTCCGGCATGATCTTCTCCTCCGGCGGATCCGACTCGTCGCCGCCGCCGGGCCGGACCAACGGCGCGGCGAGCGGGGCGGTGGCCCCGACCGGCACCGACACCCACGTCGACGCGACGCCCGCTACCCTCACGGGCGGGCGGGGCGCTGCCGCGCCCGTCGCGCTCACACAAGCGTCGCCAGGCCGGTGACCGCAGACCACAGTTCGGGGGAGACGATGACCCAACCGCCCCAGGGTGGCCCGTTCCCACCGCCGAGCGGTCCGCCGTTCGGCCCGCCTGGTCCCGCCGGCCCGACCGGCCCCGAGGTTCCCGCCGACCCGCCATCCACCCCGTACGGCCCGCCCGGCTCCTCCGGTCCGCCCGGCCCGGCCAGCGCCCCACCGGCGTCGTACGGCCCGCCGGGTCCCGCCGGCGCCCCACCGGGCTCGTACGGTCCGGCCGGTCCCGCCGGCCCGCCGCCGGGCCCGTACGGATCCCTCGGGCCGGCCGGGTCCCAGCCGGCGCCGGCCGCGCCGAAGCGGCGGCGTGGCCCGCTGATCGCCGTGCTGGCGCTGGTGGTCACCCTGGTGCTCTGCGGTGGCGGCGGCACCGCCGCGTTCTTCCTGCTGCGCGACACCGAGACCGGCGAGGGCGCGGCGGAGCCGGCCACCGCGGTCCAGGACTTCCTCACCGCCGTCTACCAGGAGCGGGACGCGAAACGGGCGACCGAGCTGGTCTGTTCCTCCGCCCGGGACCGGGAGCGGATCGCGGCCAAGATCACCGAGCTCGAGAAGTACGCCGACGAGCACCGCAACGCCAAGTTCAAGTGGAGCAAGCCGGCGGTCGACAACCAGACCGGCGAGCGCGCCACGGTGACCACCACGGTGACCGTGACCACCGAGGACGAGAAGGTCGCCGACCAGCAGTTGCGTTTCACCGTGGTGCAGAAGACCGGTTGGTGGGTCTGCGAGGTCGCCTGACCGGGGTCGCTGGTTAGGCTCGACGGGTGCGAGCAGCCCACCAGTCCACCGAACCGGCCGACCCCGGATGGCCGGCCCGCCTGCACGTGGTCACCGGCAAGGGGGGCACCGGCAAGACCAGCGTGGCCGCCGCGCTGGCCCTCGGCCTGGCCGCCGGCGGCCGGCGCACCCTGCTGGTGGAGGTCGAGGGGCGGCAGGGCATCGCCCAGCTCTTCGGCGTCGGCCCGCTGCCGTACGAGGAACGGCACCTGACCGACGCCCCGGGCGGCGGGGAGGTGCGGGCGCTCGCGGTGGACGCCGAGGAGGCGCTGCTGGAGTACCTCGACATGTTCTACAAGCTGGGCGCGGCCGGCCGGGCGCTGCGCAAGCTCGGCGCGATCGACTTCGCCACCACCATCGCCCCCGGCCTGCGGGACGTCCTGCTCACCGGGAAGGTGAAGGAGGCGACCAGCCGCACCGCCGGCCAGCGTCGGGTGTACGACGCGGTGGTGCTGGACGCCCCGCCGACCGGCCGGATCGGGCGGTTCCTGAACGTCACCGCCGAGACCGCCCGGTTGGCGAAGGTCGGCCCGATCAAGACCCAGAGCGAGGGGGTGGCCGCCCTGCTCCGCTCCCCGACGACCGCGGTGCACGTGGTCACCCTGCTGGAGGAGATGCCGGTCCAGGAGACGCTGGACGCCATCGCCGAGCTGACCTCGCTGGGTTTCCCGGTCGGGCGGATCGTCGTCAACGGCGCCCGGCCCGCGCTGCCCTCGGGCCGGGCCACCGGCCAGGCCGAGTTGCGGCGCGGCCTGCTCGCCGCCGGGTTGCCGGCGGACCGGGCGACGGTCGCCGGGCTGCACGCCGAGGCGGTCGACCAGGTCGTCCGGCGGGAGCTGGAGGAGACGCTCCGCGCGGAGCTGGTCGAGCTGGGGTCGCCGCTGACCGAGTTGCCGCTGCTGCCCGCCGGGGTGGACCGGGCCGGCCTGGACGTGCTGGCCGGCGCGCTCGTCCGGGCGGATTGACTCACACCTGCCCCGGCACGGCGGCAGAGAGCCCCGCGCTCCCGATACGCTCGATCGGTGCCTGCCGAAGACGCGCCGCCGCTGGACGTCGACCAGATCCTCGCCGACCCCGGCGTGCGGATCGTCGTCTGCTGCGGCGCCGGCGGCGTGGGCAAGACGACCACCGCGGCGGCGCTGGCGTTGCGCGCGGCGGAACGGCACGGCCGACGTACGGTGGTGCTCACCATCGACCCGGCCCGGCGGCTGGCCCAGTCGCTCGGCCTGACCGAGCTGGACAACACCCCCCGGCAGGTCAAGGGGATCGACGTCGAGGCCAGCGGCGGCGAGCTGTTCGCGATGATGCTCGACATGAAGCGCACCTTCGACGACGTGGTGCTCCAGCACACCGATCCGACGAAGGCGGCGGAGATCTTCGCCAACCCCTTCTACCAGGCGATGAGCTCGACCTTCGCCGGCACGCAGGAGTACATGGCGATGGAGAAGCTCGGGCAGTTGCACGCCCGGGGCGAGTGGGACCTGATCGTGGTGGACACCCCGCCGTCCCGCTCGGCGCTGGATTTCCTCGACGCGCCGGCCCGGCTGTCCCGGTTCCTCGACGGGCGGATGCTCCGGCTGCTGCTGGCCCCGGCCCGCAGCGGGGGACGCAGCATGTTCAGCCTGGTGACCGCCTCCTTCGGGATGTTCTCGAAGGTGGTGCAGAAGGTCCTCGGCGCGCAGTTGCTGACTGACCTGTCCGGTTTCGTCGCCGCGTTGGACTCGATGTTCGGCGGCTTCCGGCAGCGCGCGGAGCAGACGTACCGGATCCTCCAGGCGCGGGAGACGGCGTTCCTGCTGGTCGCGGCGCCGGAGCCGGACGCGGTCCGGGAGGCCGCCTACTTCGCCGGGCGGCTGCGGGAGGAGCGGATGCCGCTGGCCGGCCTGGTGGTCAACCGGGTGCACCGGCCGGCGGTCGACTCGCCCGACGCCGAGGAGAGTCTGGCCGCCGCGGACCGGTTGGCCGGGCTGGGCGGCCACCAGGCCACCGTGGACGTGCTGCGGGCCCACGCCGCCCTGCTCCAGCAGGCGGCCCGCGAGCAGCAGGTGGCCGCGTCGTTCACCGAGGCGTTCCCGGCGGTGCCCACGGTGGCGGTCACGGCGCAGCCCGTCGACGTGCACGACGTCGACGGGCTGCGGACGATCGGCGCGGCGATCAGCCGGGCCTGACGGTCACCGGGCGGGCACGGCGGTCGAGCGGGCCCGGCGTCGGCCGGGTCAGCCGGCGTTGACCAGGATCTTGTCCTTGCCGGCCGCCCTCTCCTTGGCGTTCTTCCTCATCGCGGCCTCGAACATCTTGCGCCAGCTCGTCACCTGCGGGTGCCGGCGCAGCAGCGCCCGGCGTTCCCGCTCGGTCATGCCGCCCCACACGCCGAACTCGATGCGGTTGTCGAGCGCGTCGGCCAGGCACTCGTACCGGACGGGGCAGCTCCGGCAGATCCGCTTCGCCACGTTCTGTTCAGCGCCCTGTACGAACAGCGCGTCCGGGTCTCCGTTCTGACACGCCGCCAGCGACGGCCAGTCAGCAATCATGCCCATCTGTAGTCGTCCCCCCTTGCAGTACCTACCGACCTCGTGCGGATCAGCCGGATTTCCCCCGGTCACCCGTGCCGGACCTTCCCCAAGGCGGCACGGACGACATGTGGCGATGTCGCCGCCTACATCATGCTCCGTAGTCAGTCGATTACGCAACGTTGTCGGCCAAATCCATCATTCCGGACACTCCAGGCTTCCTGGGCGTACGCCGCGCCGCATACCCGGCTCCGGTACGAGAAAACCCTGCGGCCGTCGGGCCGGACGGGAGACACTCGGCGGCGCTTCCCCGCAACCGCGTACCGGGGGTGGTGCGTTTAGCACAACGAGGGCAGCGCGCGCAGGAAATGGGGGAAACCCGCCCGTGAGCTGTCCAATCCCTACTCGCGTACGCTGTCGAGGTGACCTGGATGCGGAAACGTGACCACAATGTGCTGACCAACGCCGCATCGCTACTGATCTGCGGCCTGCTGGCCGGGGTGGTGGTGGCGGCCGCGGCCTTCCCCGCGGTGGCGATGTCCGGGCTGGCCGCCAAGGCGGGGGCGGAGACACTGGGCAAGCTGCCGCCGGACCTGACCGTCAAGCGGGCCCCGCAGATCACCTACCTGCTCGCCAGCGACGGCAAGACCCCGGTGGCCAGCCTCTACGACGAGAACCGTCGGGACGTGCGGCTCAAGGACGTCGCCCCGGTCATGCGGCAGGCCATCGTCGCCGCCGAGGACCACCAGTTCTACAAGCACAATGGCGTCGACTTCAAGGGCGTCGCCCGGGCGTTCGTCAACAACAGCTCCGGGGCCGCGTCCCAGCAGGGCGCCTCCACGCTCACCATGCAGTACGTCCGGCTCGCCATCGCGTACTCGGCCAGCCACCCGGCCGACGTGGTCGCCGCGACCGAGGACACCAGCGCCCGCAAGATCCGTGAGATGCAGTACGCCGTCCAGGTGGAGAAGAAGTTCTCCAAGGACGAGATCATGGAGCGCTACCTCAACATCGCCGCCTTCGGCAACGGCGCGTACGGCATCTTCGCCGCCAGTCAGGTCTACTTCGGCAAGACGCCGAGCAAGCTCAGCGTCGACGAGGCGGCCATGCTCGCCGGCATGGTGAAGGCCCCGACGAGTTTCGACCCCACCACCCCCAGCGGTTACCCGCTCGCCGTGGACCGGCGTAACTACGTCATCAACAACATGGTGAAGACCGGGGCCATCACCCAGGCCGAGGCGGACCAGGCCAAGGCGGTCAAGCTGGTGGTCAAGGGCAAGCGCGCGCCGAACGGCTGCGTGCAGAGCAAGGAGATCAGCTGGGGCTTCTTCTGCGACTACTTCTACCGCTGGTGGCTCCAGCAGGAGGAGTTCGGCTCCACCACGTACGACCGGGAGCGGCGACTCAAGAGCGGCGGCTACACCATCGTGACCAGCCTCGACGTGCAGGCGCAGCGGGGCGCGGACAAGGCGGTGCGCAAGGCCAAGCCGATCACCAGCAAGGAGGCCGCGATGGTCGCGGTGGTCGAGCCGGGCAGCGGCCGGGTCCGGGCGCTGGCGGTCAACCGGAACTTCAAACTGGACGACCCGAAGAAGCCGGTCAACAAGCCGCACAGCGACCCGAAGCAACGCAAGACCGGCAAGCGGGGCAACTACCCGAACACGGTGAACCCGCTGCTCACCGGCGGTGACGGCATCACCGGCTACCAGGCCGGCTCGACGTTCAAGATGTTCACCATCGTGGCCGCGCTGGAGAAGGGCATCCCCCTCCAGTACATGATCAATTCGCCGAAGCAGTTCAAGTCCGAGTACATCATCAGCCGCAGCTCGCCGGCCGCCTGCGAGGGCACGCACTTCTACTGCCCCACCAACTCGGTGGAGAGCATGGCCGGCCCGCACAACATGTGGGGCGCCTTCGGCCGCTCGGTGAACACCTACTTCGTCCCGCTCCAGCAGCAGGTGGGCGCGAAGAACGTGGTGAAGGTCGCGCAGAAGCTCGGCATCACCTTCCGGTCCCAGGAGGACCTGGACCTCTCCGCCACCGACGAGGCCGCCAACCAGTGGGGCGCGTTCACGCTGGGCGTCTCACAGACCACCCCGCTGGAGCTGGCGAACTCGTACGCCACGCTCGCCGCGGACGGCAAGTACTGCGAGCCGATCCCGGTGCAGAAGATCACCGGACCGGACAACAAGACCCTGGACATCGCCAACCCGCGCTGCAAGCAGGTGGTCAGCACCGAGGTGGCCCGGGCCGCCGTCGACGCCGGCCGCTGCCCGCTCGGCGACCGTTCCCCGACCACCAGGTGCACCGGCGCCACCGCGGGCAACGTGAAGGGCATCGTGGACGCGCCGGTCTCCGGCAAGTCCGGCACCACCGACTCCGAGAAGACCGCCTCGCTGGTCGCGATGACCAAGCAGTACGCGGTCGCCGGCATCATGGCCGACCCGGACTGGCCGCAGACCAACGTCAAGATGAAGCACAACCAGAAGGACGGCATCAACCCGCCGGTGTACGAGACGCTGCGCGACGCCATGAAGGGCAAGGAACGGATCAACTTCACCCCGCCCAGCGGCAAGATCATCACCGGTGACCAGCGCAGCATCCCCCGGGTCAGGTGCGAGTCGGTCGACACCGCCCGCAGCCGGCTCAAGGGCGCCGGGTTCCAGGTGACCGTCAGCGACATCCGGATCAACTCGAACTGCCCGGCGGGCAGCGTCGCCGGCACCAGCCCCGACGGCCGCACCATCAAGGGCGGAGTGGTCACCATCCAGCTCAGCAACGGCACCGCCGCCGGCAACCCCGGTGACACGCCGCCCAGCGGCGGCCCCACCAACCGCCCCGGCTGACCGCCCCCGTCGACGGGGAAGGCCCCGCCCAGCGCGCTGACCGCGTACCGGGCGGGGCCTTCCCGCGTTCACCCGCCGGCCGTCCGGCGCGGGGCGGGCCTCCCGCCTTCACCCGGGGCGGGCCTCCCGCGTTCGCCGCCGGTCGTGGGCTGGACCGGGTCAGACGGCGAGCTGACGGCGTACCTCGCCGGCCACCCGACCACCCTCGGCCCGGCCGGCCACCGCGGCCTGGGCCGCCTTCATCGCCGGACCCATCTGCCCCCGGCCGCTGAAGCCGCCCGCGGCGAGCGCCCCCGCTACCAGCTCGGCCAGCTCCGCGTCGGAGAGCTGCTTCGGCAGGTACCGCTCCAGCACCTCGCCCTCGGCGGTCTCCTTGGCCGACTGGTCGGCGCGGCCGGCGTCGGCGAACGCGGCAGCCGCCTCACGGCGCTTCTTCGCCTCCCTGGTCAGCACGGCCAGCACCTCGTCGTCGGTCAGCTCACGCTTGGCCCTCCCGGCGACCTCGGCGTTCCCGACGGCGGCCAGGGCCATCCGCAGCGTGGAGGTGGTCAGCTCGTCCCGGGCCTTGAGGGCGGCCCGCATGTCGGTGGTCAGGCGGTCCTTAAGCGTGCTCATGGTCGGTCAAACTACCCTGAACGCCATGCGAAAGCGCACACTATTCCGGCTCGCGGCCGGCGCCGCCGCCCTCGGCGGCGCCACCCTGGCGTACGCCTCGCTCGTCGAGCGCAACCTGTTCACCCTCCGCCGGTACGACGTGCCAGTGCTGCCGGCCGACGCCGAGCCGCTGCGCATCCTGCACCTGTCCGACCTGCACATGACCCCCGACCAGGACCGCAAGCAGCGCTGGGTGGCCTCGCTGGCGGCGCTGGACCCGGACCTGGTCGTGGTGACCGGCGACAACATGGCCCACCCGGGCGCGGTGCCCGGGGTGCTGCGGGCGCTCCAGCCGCTGCTCGACCACCCCGGCGCCTTCGTCTTCGGCTCCAACGACTACACCGGCCCGGTCTGGAAGAACCCGTTCACCTACTTCCTGCCCGACCGGGAGTACCGCGAGGGCGTCACCCTGCCGTACGAGGAGCTGCGCTCGGTGTTCACCGGGGCCGGCTGGGCCGACCTGAACAACGCGCGTACCACGCTCAAGGCCGGCGGTCGGCTGGTCGAGCTGGTCGGGGTGGACGACCCGCACATCGAGCGGGACGACTACGCCAGCGTGGCCGGGCCGGTCGCCGGGACCGCCGACCTCGCCATCGCCCTGACGCACTCCCCCGAGCCTCGGGTGCTGGACGAGATGGCCGCCGACGGCTTCGAGCTGCTGCTGGCCGGGCACACCCACGGCGGGCAGGTCTGCGTGCCGGGGGTCGGCGCCCTGGTCACCAACTGCGAGCTGCCCCGCTCGATGGCGAAGGGCCTGCACCGCTGGCCGGGCTCGGACGCCTGGCTGCACGTCTCCGCCGGCCTGGGCACCCACCCCACCGCCCCGATCCGCTTCGCCTGCCGCCCCGAAGCCACCATCCTCACCCTCACCCCCCGCTGACCCCCTCCCCCACCCCTCCCCTGCCCACCCCTCGCCTCCACCCCGACCCGCCCCGGCGCGTCGACCTAGGGCAAATCGTCGTTAGTTGATCTCCTCGAACGACAATCTCCCCTGGATCGACGAGGAGGGGGCGGGAGGGGTGGTGGCGGGAGAGTGTCGAACTGCCCCGTCCGTGCTACCGGCTGACACGACCGCTACCAGGGGCGACGGAGGCGGGGGGTACCGAGTTTGACCATCGGGGCGGGTGGGCTAGTATTTGTCCGCACGCCTCGGGGTGTAGCGCAGCTTGGTAGCGCGCTTCGTTCGGGACGAAGAGGTCGTCGGTTCGAATCCGGCCACCCCGACCGAGGAAAGGCCCTGAGCAGTGGGGACACTGCTCAGGGCCTTTTGTCAGCTGTGCCTCAGAGGGTCAGCACGACCGTGGAGATGCTGCGCGCGCCGACGCTGACGGTGGCCTGGCCCCCGTTCACGCCGACGGTCTGGCCGGCCGCGTTGGCGTTCAGCGAGGTCAGGTAGTGCTCCGCCCTGGTGACGTTCTGCGGCACCTGGATGACGGCGTTGTTCACCGCGCTGGTCGACCGGTTCAGGATCACCAGCGTGATCTTCCCGTCGCCCTGGTACGCGGTGACCTCCAGCGGCGACGCCTTGGAGCTCTTGGTCAGCGCGACCCGCTGGTAGCCGGGACGGACGTACTTCGAGTACTGCGAGAACGCGTACCCGCGCTTGAGCGGGGCACCGGCGGTGGTGCCGTACGCCGCTTCCCCGTCACCGATGAAGGAGTAGTAGCGCTTTCCGTACCACCAGACGTACGCGCTCCAGTTCGCTTCCATCGACCTGTGCACCGTACGCATGATGTCGTCGAGGGTTTCGTTCCACACGGTCTGGTTGGCCGGGTTGCCCCAGATGTTGGAGCCGTTGCCGTCGGCGGCGTGCAGGTTCCACTCGGTCATCCACACCGGCTTGTTGTGCTGCTCGGCCAGCGGGTAGGGCTTCAGCCGGCCGGACTCCTCGGTGCCGTACAGGTGGCCGCCGATGTAGCCGATGTTGTTGCGGGCGGCGCTGTCGTTCAGGGTCGGGTCGGTGTAGTTGTAGTTGAGGTTCACCGCCTCGGCGACCATCAGCTTGGTGTTCTGCACCTTCGCGCCCTGGTCGCGTACCCAGGTGCGCAGCTCGGTGCCGCTCCAGTCCATCGAGTCGTAGTCCGGGTGCCAGTCCGGCTCGTTCTGCACGGAGGTGACGTCGACGGTCACGCCCTGGTTGCGCATGTACTGGACGTAGCTGTTGAGGTGGTTGGCGTAGTCGTCGTAGTAGTCGGTCTTCAGTTTGCCGCCGTTGGTCCGGCTGTTGTTCGTTTTGTACGACGCCGGCGCGGTCCACGGCGAGGCGAGGATCTTCACCCCCGACCCGTACGACTTGGCCGTCTTCAGCGAGTTCACATGGATCGACCATTCGCTGGAGACCGGCGAGAGACCGGTGCGCACGATGGACAGCCCCAACTGGTTGGGGCCGGTCCCGACCAGGGTCTGGGTCTCCGCGGTCGACCAGGCGCTGCCCCAGATCGACTGCGCGGCCCCGAATCCGTCGATCGTCTGGTACCTGGCGGCGCTGTTCACCGTGATGTCCGCCGGCGTGGTGGGCGGCGGCGTGGTGGGCGGCGGGGTGGTCGGCGGTGGGGTGGTCGGCGGCGCGGTGGTGGGGCCGGTGGTCGGCGCGACGCCCCCGGTGCAGGTCACCCCGTTCAGCGCGAAGCTGGTCGGGGCGGGGTTGCTGCCGCTCCACGAGCCGTTGAAGCCGAACGAGGTGGTGCCGTTGGTCGGGATGGACCCGTTGTAGCTGACGTTCCGGGCGGTGACCGTCGCGCCGCTCTGGGTCACCGTCGCGTTCCACGCCTCGGTGACCCGTTGGCCGGCGCTGTAGGACCAGGTGAGGGTCCAACTGGAGACCGGGTCGCCGAGGTTGGTGATGGCGACGTCACCGCCGAAGCCGCCCTGCCACTGCGACGGCACGGTGTACCTGACCGAGCAGCCCGCCGCGGCGGCCCCGGCCGGCAGCGCCGTGGCGACCGCCGCCGACGCCAGCAGCACCGCGCCGGCCGACAGCGCGGCAGCGTGTTTCACTCTGAGTCTTCTCATCAAGCTTCTCCTGGGGTGGGAGGACGGCCGGCGCCTCCGGTCGAGCGCGAAGGCGTCTGGTTGGCCGCGCAGGTAGGAGCCGCGCCCGGCAGGACGTGGGATACCTGACAGCGGGTGACGGCCGGAGAGGCGTCGACACGCTGGCGGCGGGCATCGGGGCGGCACGTCAGCCGGCCACTCAGCCGTGAGCCAGGTGCTGCGCTAGCCCGGCGCTGACGGGGTGCCACCCGGGCCGGCGATGTTAGCGCTCACAACGACATCGGGCCGGCGGTCACGCCCACCGGTCGCGGCGGGCGCGAGGCGGACGGCCGACGGCACGTGAGCGCCGACCCAGCGGGGCCCACGGTTGCCCTCCGTGGTGGCCGGTCCGGTGGAGCCGGCCGGCTCCGCTGCCCATCGCAGGCACGCGGGCGAGCTCCGCCAGCGAGCGCACGAACCTTCTCTGGTCGATCCGAACGTAGTTTGCCCAGTGGCGCTTGTCAATGTCCACGGAGGGTTCCGGCGGCCCGCCCGGAAACCGCGTTCCCGCACGACGGCGGCCTGTGGCCGAGCGGCGGTCACCTCCGGCCGACGCCATCGTCGGGTACCAGGCGGACGGCTCGCGGGGCCGATGCCCACCGGCGGGACGGTCCGGGCCAGCGCCGCGCGTGACACCGTACGGGAGGGGTGGTAGCCGGGCGCGGGCACGACGAGCCATCTCGCGGGCGACGCCGCCCCTGGAAGCCCGGCGGCGGCGCCGCCCGTGGAAACCCCGCCGCGCGGCGGATACGTAGTCTGGTGCTCCATGTCCGTGGCCCGGGAGGACGCTGTGGGTGACGCGAGCGCCGTGGTGATCGGGGCCGGCATCGGTGGCCTGTGTGCCGCGATCGGCCTGCGCCGACGCGGGTGGGACGTGCTGGTGCTGGAGCAGGCCCCGCGGTTCGGCGAGGTCGGCGCCGGCCTGACCCTGATGGCCAACGGGCTGCGGGGGCTGGACGCGCTGGGCGTCGGCGACGCGGTGCGCGACGCCGGGCACGTCGACGCCCCGGGGGGCCTCCGTACCGCGTCCGGGCGGTGGCTCTCCCGTGTGGACGGCGCGGCGATGAGCCGGGCCCTGGGCACGGCGGCGCTGGGCATCCACCGGGTCACGCTGCACCGGCTCCTGCGCGCGGCGCTGCCGGCGGACCGGATCGTCACCGGCGCCGAGGTGGTGGACGTCACGTCTGGGCCGCCGCCACGGGTGACCTACCGGCACGACGGCCGGCACGCCTCCGTCGTACCGGATCTGGTCGTCGCGGCCGACGGCATCGACAGCGTCGTACGGGCCCGGCTGTGGCCGGATGCCCCGCCACCGGCGTACGCGGGGTCGACCGCCTGGCGTGGAGTCACCGACCAGCCGTGGCGTGGCGACCTGGCCACCGCAGTCAGTTGGGGCCGGGGCGCCGAGTTCGGCATGGTGCCGCTCGGCGACGGCCGGGTGTACTGGTTCGCCGCGGTGAACGCCGAGGCCGGTCGGGCGTCCCCCACCGGTGACGAGGCGCGGTTGGTGCGGGCGCTGTTCGGCACGTGGCACCATCCCGTTCCGGCGTTGCTGGACGCGACCCGGGCCGAGGCGGTCATCCGTACCGACATCCACCATCTCGGCACTCCGCTGCCGTCGTACCGGGTGGGCGCCGTCGCGCTGCTCGGTGACGCGGCGCACGCGATGACCCCGAACCTGGGGCAGGGGGCGAACCAGGCCATTGAGGACGCCGTCGTCCTCGCCGCCGCGTGCGCCCCGACGGCCGACGTGGTGGCGGCCCTCGTCGCGTACGACGCCCAGCGGCGTCCCCGCTCCCAGGCGGTCGCCCGGGCCGCGTTCCAGGTCGGCCGGTTCGGTCAGCAACTACGCGACCCCGTCGCGGTGGGCCTGCGGAACGCCGTGCTGCGCCTGACGCCACCACGCGTCGCGTTGCGGTCGATGGCCCGGTACGCCGACTGGGATCCGCCGGTCGTCCCCTCCGCCCAGCCAGACTGAGACCGGCCCGACCAGACCGGACCGACCAGACCGCCCGACCCGTCCGACCCGACCAGATCGATTCGACCAGACCGACCCGACCAGACCAAACCGACCAGACCGACCAGACCGAC
This sequence comes from Micromonospora sp. WMMD882, assembly GCF_027497255.1. Taxonomy (NCBI): domain Bacteria; kingdom Bacillati; phylum Actinomycetota; class Actinomycetes; order Micromonosporales; family Micromonosporaceae; genus Micromonospora; species Micromonospora sp. WMMD882. The sequence continues at coordinate 5,089,679 of NZ_CP114903.1, read as the reverse complement.
CAGGCCGAGCGGCTGTGCCCCATATCCGGGGCAGCTCCAAAGGGTCCATCTGCTCCACCTCCACCCGCCCCACGTCACCGAGGGTGACCGACCGATCGGCCCGGCCGCCGGGAGCATGGGCCCAGGCGCAGACCGCCCCAAGAGCCGGACCGGCCCAGCAGCAGACCGGCCCGAAAGCAGACCGGCCCCGGAGCCGGAGCTCCGGGGCCGGTCCGGATCGACCAGGGTCGGCCGGTGGTGAGCCGTCAGGCGACCGCGATGCGGTCCAGCGCCGGCGCGGCGATCGGCGAGCTCGCCTTGAGGTACACGATCAGGGCGTCCAGATCGATCATGCCGGTGACCCGGTTGGTGCCCTGCGCCAGCACGCTGAAGCCGTCCCCGCCGCCGGCCAGGAAGCTGTTCACCGTGATCCGGTAGGTGGCGTCGGCGGTGACCGCCGTACCACCGATGGTCAGGCTGCCCGGCACGACCCGGCTACCCGCGCACGGGTCGGCGACCGGCGCGGTGGTCCCGGCCGGGTTCACCGTGTAACGGACCGACCCGGACGGGTAGAGCGTGCGCCCGACGGTGAACTGCTGCTCCAGCACGCAGTAGAGCTGCGCCCCGGTCAGGTCGAGGGTGGTGAGGTTGTTGGCGAACGGCTGGACCGTGAACGCCTCCTCGTAGGTGACCTGCCCGGCGTCCAGATCGGCGCGTACCCCGCCCGGGTTCATGAAGGCGGCGACCGCGTTCTGCTCGTTGTCGGTGGCGGCGAGCTGCGCGTCGGCGATCACGTTGCCCATGGTGGACTCGCCCAGCGTCGTACCGAAGAGGGTCTCCTGGGCGCGGGTCAGCGGCGCGCTGGTGGTGCCGACGACCTGGCCGGCGACCGGGCCGAGGATCTTCTTGTAGCGGTCGATCAGCGCGGTCTGCTTCGGGTCCTTGGTGACGTCCCGGGTGACCACGACGTTCTCCGCCCGCATGCTCAGCACGTCGCCGGTACGCCTGTCGATCTTCAGGTCGATGTCGGTGACCAGCCGACCGAACGAGCTGGCGCTGGTGACCAGCTTGCCGCCGATCTCACAGTTGTACGCCTGGTGGGTGTGCCCGCTGACGACCACGTCGATCGACGGGTCCATCCGGTTGGCGATGTCCACCACCGGGCCGCTGAAGTCGACGCAGTCGTTGATGCCGCCGGCGCCGGCCTGGTTGCCGCCCTCGTGCAGCAGCACCACGATCGTCTCGACGCCCTTGCGGCGCAGCTCGCGCGCGTACCGGTTGGCGGTGTCCGCCTCGTCGCCGAAGGTCAGACCGGCGGTGCCCTCCTTGCTGACGATGTCCGGGGTGCCCTCCAGCGTCATGCCGATGAAGCCGACCTTGACCCCGTCGACCTTGTGGACGGCGTACGGCGGCAGCAGCGGCTGGCCGTTGGAGGTCTTGAAGGCGTTGGCCGACAGGTACTGGAAACCGGCCCCCTTGTACCGGGCGCCGGCGGCGCAGCCGTCGACCGGGTGGCAGCCGCCGTTCTGGATCCGGAGCAGCTCGGCCGGGCCCTCGTCGAACTCGTGGTTGCCGACGCTGGCGTAGTCCAGCCCGGCCATCGACAGCGCCTCGATGGTCGGCTCGTCGTGGAACGCGGCGGACAGCAGCGGCGACGCGCCGATCAGGTCACCGGCGGCGACCGTGATGGTGTTCTTCTTCCTGGCCTCCTGGCTCAGCTCCCTGAGGTGGGTGGCCAGGTATTCCGCGCCGCCCGCGGGCTGCCCGGCGATGGTGCCGCTGGAGCCGGACGGCGGTTCCAGGTTGCCGTGGAAGTCGTTGAGGGCGAGCAGCTTGACGTCGACCGGCTTGGGCCCCGGTCGGTGGGCCTGGGTGGGGGTCGCGGCGATCGCGCTGAACGCGGCCGCGGAGATCACGGCCAGACCGATCGCGGCCCGGCGACGCATCCCGGAGACGGACATGGAACTCCTCGTGAGGGTCGGTGCGTGGGAGCCGGCGATGAGTCGTCCGGGCTCCTGATCCGTACCGTTGCAGGGTCGATCGCGGGTCGCCGCCCGGGGGCGGCGTCCTGCCGTCCGACAGCCTCTCATCCCGGCCGGGTTCGGTCGACCGGTCACGATCCGCTCCGGCGGGCGCCGGCACGCCCTACCGGCTGACGGGTCGCCGGAGCGGATCGATCAGGGTCACCGGCGGCCACCACAGCCGGCCGACGCCGGCATGCCACCACAGCCGGCCGACGCCGGCGACGGCACCGCTCCGGACCGCCCCGCCGGCCTCCCGTCAGAGCCGGCGCGACGGTGGGTTTCCGGTTGGTCAGCGGTACGCGTAGCTGCCGCCCGACCCGCAGTCGGGTCGGGCCGGGTTCTGGACGGCGGCGTCGCCGCTGCCGTCGAACGCGCTCGGGTCGCCGGCGCCGCGCCGGTCGCGGTCGGCCCGGTCGAGGAGCGCCCAGCGCCCCGCCGACGGGAAGCGCCGGTTGATGGGAAGGTCTCCGCCCTTCAGGTTGCTGCTCACGATTCCCCCACATTCCGAAAGGCCGCCGGGCAAACCGACGGCACGGGCTCCCACGTTTCCGTGAAGAATGCCTGAGGCTATCGATGGTGATACCACATGTGGCGTTCAGAAAGCTGCACGGGCAAGTAACGACTGGGCGGTTGATCAACCACGACCGAACGGACCATGCGCCTCAGTCGATCGGCGCATGCCTATACACTGAGGGTGATGACGCAGGTCGGCACGGGTGAGCAACGACCGGCCGGGCTCCACCAGTGATCGAGAGGCACCCGATCGACAGTCGAGGTAACTGCCGTCGGCCGCGCCGGCAGAAGCCGAACGGGTGATCCGGGGAAATTGCGCAGGCAGGCGGCATCGACGCACCGCGACCACGTCGGGCGGCTTCTTACGCACGATTTCACGGCCACCGCCACCGCAACAGCACGACCAGGTGACCGGACCGGCGTCGACGACGATCCTCTCATGTGGACGGTTTCGGTGGTGGCCCGGGCCGGCGTCCACCCGTCGACCCGGGCCACCGCGCCGACCGTCGTCCACAGCCGTCGTCCACACCCTGTGGATGGAACATGTGTACGAGCACGTCGGGCCCATCGGCGGCGTGGGTAGGCTTGCTCGCGGGGTCCGGACCCGCCGGACCCGTCCTGACCTGGAACGACGCCTGCGTGGATCTGGATCGAGTCATCCGTGACGTGACGGTACGCCTGCCCATGGCGTCGACCGCCGTCGAAGCCTGCCAGTGGACCGTCGACACTCTGTCCCGGTACGCCCCGGCGACGATCTCCGTCCTGCTCCAGGTCCACGACCGGCTGCGGTGCGTCGCCGCCACCGGCTCCTGGCAGGTGTACGCCACCGTGCCCCCGAAGACGGGGATCGTCGGGCGGGTCTACGCCTCGGGCGTCGGGGCCACCGTGGCCCGGGTCGCCGACGATCCGGACTACCTGCCGGTCCGGCCGGACGTGACCGCCGAGATCTGCGTGCCGGTGACCGACCCGGCCGGCCGGCCGCTCGGCGTCCTCGACCTCCAGTGGTCCGAGCCGGTGGAGCTGGGCCCCTGGCGGGCGGCCGCCGACCGGATCGCCACCCGGCTCGGCGCGCGGATCATGGCGCTCGGCGGCCCCCCGGCGGAGAGCCGCAGCGAGAAGATGCTGCGGCACGCCGCCGCGTTCAGCTCGGCCCCCACCGAGTGGGACCTGCTGACCGCGGCGATCTGCGCCGCCCGGGACGTCTCCGGGCTCTCCGCCGCCGTGCTGGTGCTGCCCGACGTCGACGGTCCCCGGCTCGGGGCCCCGCCGCGCGTGCCGGGCGAGCTGGAGTCCCGGCTCCGCGCCGAGCTGGTCGAGGCCGGGCCGGGGCCGCTCGGCCGGTTGATGAGCCGCGCCCACCGGTACGGCCCCGGCTACACCCTCGGTGAGCCGGGCCACCCGCCGATCTCGGACCATCTACCGCTGGCGCGCGCCGGGGTGCGCACCCTGATCACCGTGCCGGTCGGGCCGCCGGACACCGGTGGCATGCTGCTGGTCGCCGACGAGCGGCTGCTGCGGCCGGACCCGACCACGGTCAACCTGATCGAGTTGCTCGCCAACCAGGCGTGGACCTGCCTGGACCGGCTGCGCACCCTGGCCCGGCTACGCGAGCAGGCCAGCTCCGACCCGCTCACCGGGCTGGGGCACACCGGCCCGTTCGGCCGGCGGATCGCCGCCGCCGTACCGGGCCGGACCGCCCTGCTCGCCATCGACGTGGACGGTTTCAAGAGCGTCAACGACACGTACGGCCACCAGGCCGGCGACCGGGTGCTGGTCACCCTGGCCCGGGCGTTGCAGGCGGCGCTGCGGCAGGGCGACGAGCTGTACCGGGTGGGCGGGGACGAGTTCGTGGCGGTCATCGAGGTGAGCCGCCCGGACGAGGCGGTCCGCATCGCCGGGCGGCTCGCCCAGGCGGCCCGGGAGACCGGCCGGACGATCAGCGTCGGCGTGGCCCTGCCCCAGCCCGGCGAGTCGTCCGAGTCGACGCTGCGCCGCGCCGACCAGGCTCTCTACGCGGTCAAGCGGGCCGGCCGCGACGGCGTCCGCCTCGCCCCCGCCTGAGAGCCTGCGACGGCGTCCGCCTCGCCCCCGCCTGAGAGCCTCAGCGGGCGCGGAGCTCGGCGGCGAGCAGCTCGGCGATCTGCGCGGTGTTCAGGGCGGCGCCCTTGCGCAGGTTGTCGCCGGTGACGAAGAGGTCCAGGGCGCGCGGGTCGTCCAGCGCGCGGCGGATCCGGCCCACCCAGGACGGGTCGGTGCCGACCGCGTCGATCGGCATCGGGAACTCACCGGCGTCCGGATCGTCGACGACGATCACGCCGGGCGCGTTGCGCAGCGCCTCGCGGGCGCCCTCGGCGTCCACCTCGGCGGCGAAGACCGCGTGTACGGCCACCGAGTGGCCGGTCACCACCGGCACCCGGACGCAGGTGGCGGAGACCTTCAGGTCGGGCAGCCCGAGGATCTTGCGCGACTCGTTGCGCAGCTTGATCTCCTCGGACGACCAGCCGGCGTCGGCGGACGAGCCGGCCCAGGGGACCACGTTCAACGCCAGCGGCGCGGGGAACGGGCCGAGGTCGTCCCCGACGGCCTGCCGTACGTTGCCCGGCCGGGAGCCGAGCGTCCGGTCCCCGGCGATCTTGCCGAGCTGGTCGTGCAGGATGTCCACGCCGGCCTGGCCCGCCCCGGAGACCGCCTGGTACGAGGCGAGCACCAGCTCACGCAGGCCGTACTCGCGGTGCAGCGGCGCGACCGCGACGATCATCGCGAGGGTGGTGCAGTTGGCGTTGGCGATGATGCCCTTGGGCCGGTTGCGCACCTGGTCGGGGTTGATCTCGGGCACCACCAGCGGGACGTCGCGGTCCATCCGGAACGCGCCGGAGTTGTCGACCGCGACCGCGCCCCGGCCCACCGCGACCGGCGCCCACTCGGCGGAGATCTCGTCCGGCACGTCGAACATGGCGACGTCGACGCCGTCGAACGCCTCCGGGGTCAGGGCCTGGACGACGAGCTCCTCGCCCCGGCAGCGCAGCCGTCGGCCGACCGAGCGGGCCGAGGCGATCAGGCGGATCTCCCCCCAGACGTTCTTCCGGGCGGAGAGCAGCTCGCACACCACGGTGCCGACGGCACCGGTCGCCCCGACCACGGCCAGGGTGGGCAGCGCCGGCATCGGCGCTACCGCCCCGTTCCCGCGTAGACCACGGCTTCTTCGTCGCCGCCCAGCTCGAAGGTGTCGTGGATGGCGCGGACGGCCACGTCGAGGTCGGTGTCCCGGCAGACCACGGAGACCCGGATCTCGGAGGTGGAGATCATCTCGATGTTGACCCCGGCCGCGCCGAGGGCGGCGAAGAAGCCGGCGGCAACGCCGGGGTGCGACCGCATGCCGGCGCCGATCAGCGACACCTTGCCCACGTGGTCGTCGTAGAGCAGGCCCTTGAACTTGACCTGCTCCTGGATCTTGCTGAGGGCGGCCATCGCGGTGGGGCCGTCGGTCTTGGGCAGGGTGAAGGAGATGTCCGTCCGCCCGGTGCCCTCGGTGGAGACGTTCTGCACGATCATGTCGATGTTGATCTCGGCGCCGGCCACCGTGTCGAAGATCCGGCCGGCCGCGCCCGGCTCGTCCGGCACCCCGACGATCGTGATCTTGGCTTCGCTGCGGTCGTGGGCGACCCCGGTGATCAGTGCTTGCTCCACAGGAAGGTCCTCCATCGATCCGGTGACCATGGTGCCGGTGTTGGTCGAGTATGACGAACGGACGTGGATCGGCAGGCCCGCCCGGCGGGCGTACTCCACGCTGCGCAGGTGCAGGACCTTCGCCCCGCAGGCGGCCAGCTCCAGCATCTCCTCGTAGGTGATCTGCCGGATGTGCCGGGCGTTCGGGACGATCCGCGGGTCCGCGGTGAACACCCCGTCGACGTCGGTGTAGATCTCGCAGACGTCGGCGTGCAGCGCGGCGGCCAGCGCCACCGCGGTGGTGTCCGAGCCGCCCCGGCCCAGCGTGGTGACGTCCTTGGTGTCCTGGGAGACGCCCTGGAACCCGGCGACGATCACCACCGCGCCCTCGTCCAGCGCGCCCTTGAGCCGCCCCGGCGTGACGTCGATGATCCGCGCCCGGCCGTGCACCGAGGTGGTGAGCACCCCGGCCTGCGAGCCGGTGAACGAGCGGGCTTCGTACCCCAGGTTGTGGATGGCCATGGCGAGCAACGCCATGGAGATCCGCTCCCCGGCGGTGAGCAGCATGTCCAGCTCGCGGCCCGGCGGCAGCGGGCTCACCTGGTTCGCCAGGTCGAGCAGCTCGTCGGTGGTGTCCCCCATCGCGGAGACCACGACGACCACGTCGTCACCGGCCTTGCGGGCGGCGACGATCCGTTCCGCCACCCGCTTGATCCGCTCCGCGTTGGCGACGGAGGACCCGCCGTACTTCTGCACCACGAGTGCCACGACGGCGCACTCCCTCCCAGCAGCAGCCCTGAGCGTGCCGACGCCGCCGGTCCAGTGGCCGGCGGCGCGGGTCAGACCACCCCAGGGTATCGGGCGGCCCTGTCCGGCGGGTCAGGTGATCCCACGATCCGGCCCGGGAGCGGCCCTGACCACGCACCGTGACGCGACCGACACCGCGTCCCGGCGGGGCACGCTACCGCATCCCGGCGTCCGCCGACACCCCCCGTCACACCGGCGACACGCCGGCCCGGCGGCGGCCACCCGGACCCCCGGCGACCCCGGCGGACCGGAGAATGGGCGGGTGCCTACCGGTGTCCACCTCCGCGCCGCGCGCCGCCGGCCGACCGGCCTGCTCGCGCTGACCGTCCCGCTCCTGCTCGCCGTCGGCGGCCCGCTCGCCGGCTGCGCCGCCGACGACTCGCCACCGGACCCACCGGAGCCGCCGGGCGGCAACCCCACCGCGACCGGGGCGGACGGCGCACGGGACGAGCTGGCCGCGCTCGCCGCGGCGGCCCAGGACCGCCACCTGACCGCCCGCTACACCCTGGCCGACGCGGGCGGCCCGACCCGGACGATCACGGTGACCAGCGCCAACGACGGCACCTGGCGGGTGGACGTGCCGGGCTGGGCGCTCGGTGGCACGGTGGACGTCGCGCTGGCCGCCACCGCCGACGGGCTGTTCCAGTGCGCCCTGCCCTCCGCCGCCCGCCCCGAACCGGCCACCTGCGTACGCCTCGGCGACCCGGACGACACGCTCCCGCGCGGCCTCGACCCCCGGGTGCAGCACCCCTTCACCGACTGGCTGGACGTGCTCACCGACCGGCAGGCCCCGCTGGCGGTGTCGGTCAGCCGGCCGCTGCCGGAGACCACCGGCGCCTGCTACTCGGTCGAGTCCACGTCGGCCTCGCTGAACCCGCCGCTCGACGTCGGGATCTACTGCTACGGCCCGGACGGGACGCCCACCGCCGTCCGGGCCGCCCTGGGCACCCTGCGGCTGGCCGGGCCACCCGGCCCCGCCCCGGCCACCGTGCGGCTTCCCGGGCCGGTGGTCGAGGGCGAGCCGCTCGACCCGGCCGCGCCGCCGCCGGCCACCCCGCCCGCCGACGGCGACGCCGGGGACCCGTCGGCGCCACCGGTGGACCCGTCGGCCACTCCCTGAATGCCGGCTGAGCTGCGTGGCCACCCTCGCCGTCCCAAACTCCGGACGGTAGTTTCCGCGCGGCGTGGTGATCACGTAGGGTCACCAATATCATGTGGCGGGCGATTCTCCTCCTTCGCTGCCGCGACGAGGCCCATCCGGCCGGCACCTCGTCGCGGGGCTGACGCACGCGCGCCGTCCAGCACACCGGTTCTCGTCCGGGCCGACCCAGGTCGCCCCTGCTCCGTCGGCACCGCCGCCGACCCCCGACGCTGACGTCACATGATCATCAGGAGTCTTCGCCATGGCCCAGCCCGCCGGCACCACCGTTCCGCCCACCGACCCCACCGGGGTCGGGGCCACCACCGGGAGCGGGGCGACCGACGCCACCCCGGTCGCGGACGATCCGATCGCCCGGCAGCAGCCCAGCCGGATGCCGTACCGCCGCTACCAGCCGTACCAGCAGCAGTTCCGGATCGACCTGCCGGACCGCCGGTGGCCGGGCCGGCAGGTCGAGGCCGCGCCGCGTTGGTGCGCGGTCGACCTGCGCGACGGCAACCAGGCCCTGATCGACCCGATGTCCCCGGAGCGCAAGCGCCGGATGTTCCAGCTCCTGGTCCAGATGGGCTACAAGGAGATCGAGGTCGGTTTCCCGTCGGCCAGCCAGACCGACTACGACTTCGTCCGGCAGCTCATCGAGCAGGATCTGATCCCCGACGACGTCACCATCCAGGTGCTGACCCAGTGCCGGGAGCACCTGATCGAGCGCACCTTCGAGTCGCTGCGCGGCGCGAAGCGGGCGATCGTGCACTTCTACAACTCCACCTCGACGCTCCAGCGCCGGGTGGTCTTCGGGCTGGACAGGGCCGGCATCACCGACATCGCCACCCAGGGCGCCCGGCTGTGCCAGAAGTACGCCGAGATCCACACCCCGGACACCGACATCTTCTACGAGTACTCCCCCGAGTCGTACACCGGCACCGAGCTGGACTACGCGCTGGAGGTCTGCGCGGCGGTGATCGAGGCGGTCGACCCGACCCCGACCCGGCCGCTGATCATCAACCTGCCGGCGACGGTGGAGATGGCCACCCCGAACGTCTACGCCGACTCGATCGAGTGGATGCACCGCAACCTGCCCCGGCGGGACAGCCTGGTGCTCAGCCTGCACCCGCACAACGACCGGGGCACCGGCGTGGCCGCCGCCGAGCTGGGCCTGCTGGCCGGCGCCGACCGGATCGAGGGCTGCCTGTTCGGCAACGGCGAACGGACCGGCAACGTCGACCTGGTCACGCTGGGGCTGAACCTCTTCTCCCAGGGCATCGACCCGCAGATCGACTTCTCCCGGATCGACGAGATCAAGCGGGCCGTCGAGTACTGCAACCAGCTCCCGGTGCACGAACGCCACCCGTACGCGGGCGACCTGGTCTACACCGCGTTCTCCGGCTCCCACCAGGACGCCATCAAGAAGGGCTTCGACGCGCTGCACGCCGACGCGGCGGCGGCCGGGACGCCCGTCGACGAGTTCACCTGGGCGGTGCCGTACCTGCCGGTCGACCCGAAGGACCTGGGCCGTACGTACGAGGCGGTGATCCGGGTCAACTCGCAGTCCGGCAAGGGCGGCGTCGCGTACATCATGAAGAGCGAACACCAGCTCGACCTGCCCCGCCGCCTCCAGATCGAGTTCTCCGGGGTGGTCCAGCAGGTCACCGACCACGCCGGCGGCGAGGTCGACCCGGCCACCATGTGGGAGATCTTCGCCCGCCACTACCTGGTCGACCACCAGGCCACCCCGGCGGTGTCGCTGACCGACTACACCATCGGCACCGCCGACGGCAAGGTCGAGATCGAGGCCGCCGTCGAGGTCGGCGGGACGCCGCACGCGCTCGCCGCGGTCGGCAACGGCCCGATCGACGCGTACGTCAACGCGCTCCAGTCGGTGCACGTGACGGTACGGGTGCTCGACTACCACGAGCACGCGCTCTCCTCCGGCGGCGACGCGCAGGCCGCCGCGTACGTGGAGTGCGACATCGACGGCCGGACGGTGTGGGGGGTCGGCATGGACGCCAACATCGTCACCGCCTCGGTGAAGGCGGTCACCAGCGCCGTCAACCGCGCCCGCTCCTGACACCCGCCAGGTTCGGCAGGGGTGGGACGATCTCCCGCCCCTGCCGGACCCGACTCACCGTTCCCGGGGCGCCTCCGCCCGGCGGGCCGAGGTGGCGGCCAGCAGCGCCCCCGCCAGCAGCAGACCCGCGCACCACAGCAGCGCCCCCCGGTACGCGTGGGTCAGCTCCCCGGCCTGTTCGTACCCGGTGCCGCTCAGCCCGACCAGCAGCGGCAGCGCGGCCACCGCCAGCAGCCCGCCCACCCGGGAGGCGGCGTTGTTGAAACCGCTGGCCACCCCGGCGAACCGGTCGTCCACGGCGGCCAGCACCGACGCGGTCAGCGGCGCCACCACCAGGGTCAGCCCGAGACCGAACAGGGTCACCCCGGGCAGCACGTCCACCCAGTACGACGCGCCGGGGCCGACCCGGCGCAGCAGGAGCAGCCCGGCGGCGGCCACCACCGGCCCCACCGTCAGCGGCAGGCGGGGGCCGATCCGCGCGGCGAGCGCGCCGGCCCGCGCCGAGCCGACCAGCAGCAGCACGGTCAGCGGCAGGGTGGCCAGCCCGGTCATCAGCGCCGACCAGCCGACGGCGTTCTGCAGGTAGACCGCGAGAAAGAAGGTGAAGCCGCCGAGCGCCGCGTAGACCACCACGGTGAAGACGTTCAGCGCCGAGAAGAGTCGACTGCGGAACAGCCCGGTGGGCAGCATCGCGCTCTCCCCGCGCCGCCGCTCGACCAGCACGAAGGCCACCGCCGCGAGCGCCCCGACCAGCGCCGAGGCCAGCACCGGGAGCGAGCCGACCCCACGGGCCGGGGCGTCGATCAGGGCGTACGTGACGCCGGCCAGGGCGAGCGCGCCGAGCAGCGCGCCGAGGATGTCGAACCGCCGGCCGCTGCGGGTGACGGTCTCGTCCCGGCTCTCCGGCACCCAACGCAGCGTGGCCAGCACCACCGGGACGGCGAAGAGCACGTTGATGAAGAAGATCCACCGCCAGGAGAGGGCGTCGATGAGCCAGCCGCCGACGAGCGGCCCGAGCGCGGTGGAGACGCCGGAGAGCCCGGCCCATGCGCCGATGGCCTTTCCCCGGTCGTCCGGGTGGAAGCTGGCCTGGAGCAGCGAGAGCGAGCCCGGGGTGAGCAGCGCCCCGCCCGCGCCCTGGAGCACCCGGGCGACGATCAGCCAGCCGGTGCCCAGGGCGATGCCGCACAGCACCGAGGCGACGGTGAACCAGACCACCCCGACGAGGAAGATCCGCCGTCGGCCGAAGCGGTCCCCCAGCGCCCCGCCGAGCAGCACGAACGCGGCCAGCATCAGCAGGTACCCGTTGATCGTCCACTGTAGGTCGGCCACGGTGGCCCCGAGCTCCGCGCCGAGCCGGGGCAGGGCCACGTTCACCACCGTCGAGTCCAGGAAGACCATCCCGGAGGCGAGGATCGCGGCCAGCAGCGTGCCGCGTCCGGCGGCGGTGCCGGTGCGCAGGGCGGGAGCGGGTGTCGTCATGGTCCTTAATCTGCCCCCCGCGATATGAGAGTTGCCACGAAACGCCGAAACCCGGCCGGCTTGCCGTGCGGAAACCGGAAAACCCCGCAAGCTGGAGGGGTGTCGTCTGCACCTACCCGATCAGGACCCCGCGCCCGCGCGGCGGCGGCGCTCGCCGCGCTGCTCGCCCTCGCCGTCGGCTGCGCCCCCGTCGACCAGACGGAGGTCGCGCCCTCCCCGTCGACCGGGGGTGACGCCGCGGCGCAACTGGAGACGTTGACCGTGGCGACCGCCGGGTCGATGCGCGGCTACAGCCGCGACAAGTTCCCGCACTGGCGGGACACCGGCAAGAACTGCGACGTACGGGACACCGTGCTGGAACGCGACGGCAGCGACATCAAGCTCTCCGGCTGCAACGTGGTCGCCGGCCGGTGGAAGAGCGTGTACGACGACCGCACCTTCACCGATCCGTCCGACGTGGACATCGACCACGTGGTGCCGCTGGCGAACGCGTGGCGCTCCGGCGCGGACGAGTGGGGCGACGCGGAACGCGGCGAGTTCGCCAACGACCTGAGCCGGCCGCAGCTCATCGCGGTCTCCGCGTCCTCCAACCGGGCAAAGGGTGACCAGGATCCGTCGCAGTGGAAGCCGGCCAACCGCTCGCACTGGTGCGGGTACGCCGAGAACTGGGTGGCGGTCAAGCACCACTGGCGGCTGACGGTGACCAGCGCCGAGAAGGCCGCGTTGGCGGACATGCTGGAGGAGTGCAGGTGAGCGGGCAGCCCGGGTCGGGGGGTCCGGAGGCGCGGAGCAGTGACATCGTGCCCGGGCCCGGCGGGGTGATGACCGACGAGGTGGGCGTGGTGACCGGGGAGCTGACCCTGCGCACCGAGCTCACCGCCGACCAGGTCACCCTCCGGGTGCAGTACCGGGAGGCCGACGAGTGGTACACGGTGACCGGCGGCCGGGCGACGCTGCCGGACCCGTCGGCGCTCGACGCCGTGCACGCGATAGCCGTCGGGCTGCTGCACCGCCCCGAGGGCTGACGGGCGCCCCGAGAGGGCTGAGCCGGCCGTCAGGAAGGGCCCCTGCCGGTACCTGAGAGGCCCTTCCTGACGCCTCAGACGTACGAGCCGGGCTCGGTGGGGGCGGCGACGGCGTGCGGGTCGTCGCCCGCGTCGGCGGGACGGACCACCTGCGCGTCGACCGAGTGCGGGCGTAGCTCGCCGCTGGCGATCCGCTCGGCCCAGTGGCAGGCGACCCGGCTGCGGCCGATCGGGCGCAACACCGGGCGTTCGTCCGCGCACCGGGTCGGTTGGGCCCAGGGGCACCGGGTGTGGAAGCGGCAACCGGACGGCGGGTTGGCCGGCGAGGGCAGGTCGCCGGTGAGCAGGATGCGTTCCCGACGGTCCTCCACCTCCGGGTCGGGCACCGGCACCGCCGACATCAGCGCCTTCGTGTACGGGTGCAGTGGCTCCTGGTACAGCCGGTCGCTCGGGGCCTCCTCGACCAGCGCGCCCAGGTACATGACGCCGACCACGTCGGAGATGTGCCGTACCACCGCGAGGTCGTGGGCGATCACCAGGTAGGTCAGGCCGAGGTTCTCCTGGAGCTCGTCGAGCAGGTTGACCACCTGCGCCTGGATCGAGACGTCCAGGGCGGAGACCGGCTCGTCGGCGACGATCAGCTCCGGCCCGAGCACCAGCGCGCGGGCGATGCCGATGCGCTGCCGCTGCCCGCCGGAGAACTCGTGCGGGTAACGGGACAGCGCCCAGCGGGGCAGCCCCACCGCGTCCAGGGTCTCGCCGATGGTCCGGCGGCGGTCGTCGCGGCTGTCGCCGATGCCGTGCGCCTGGAGGCCCTCGGTGAGGATCGACTCGACGTTCTGCCGGGGGTCCAGGCTCGACATCGGGTCCTGGAAGATCATCTGCATCCGGCGGCGCATGCCGCGCAGCTTGTTCGGCGGCATCCGGGTCAGGTCGATGCCGTCGAAGGTGACCTTCCCGCCGGTGGGCGGGGTGAGCTGGAGCAGGGCCCGGCCCAGCGTGGACTTGCCGCAGCCGGACTCGCCCACCAGCCCGTACGTCCGGCCACGGGGGATGTCCAGGTCCACCCCGTCGACGGCCTTGACGTGCCCGACGACCCGGTCGAAGAGCACTCCCCGGGTGATCGGGAAGTGCACCTTCAGGTCGCGTACCTCGACGAGGATCTCGTGGTCGGTCACGCCTTGTCCTCCTCACGGGGGGCGGGGACGGGCGCGGGCGGGCCGCCCGACGCCGGGACGGCCGCGTCGCCGGCCCCCGCCGTCGGGGCCGGGTTGACGCAGCGGTAGCTGCGCCCGTCGTGGGCGAGCACCAGTTCCGGCGGCGCACCCAGGCAGTCGTCCGTCCGCCGTGCGCAGCGCGGCGCGAACGCGCACCCCTCCGGCCAGGGCAGCAGGTCACGGACCGAGCCGGGGATCGGGGTCAGCCGCTCGCCCCGGCCGGCGTCCAGGCGGGGCACCGAGCCGAGCAACCCCACCGTGTACGGGTGCCGGGGCTGGGCGAACAGCGGACGTCGGCGGGCGGTCTCCACCACCCGGCCGCCGTAGAGCACGTTGATGGTGTCGCACATGCCGGCCACCACCCCCAGGTCGTGCGTGATCATCACCAGGGCGGTGCCGGAGTCCCGGACCAGATCCTTGAGCAGCTCCAGGATCTGCGCCTGGATGGTGACGTCCAGGGCGGTGGTGGGCTCGTCGGCGATCAGCAGCCGGGGCTCGCAGGCCACCGCCATGGCGATCAGGGCGCGCTGGCGCATCCCGCCGGAGAGCTGGTGCGGGTACTCCTTGAGCCGCCGCTTCGGGTCGGGGATGCCGACCCGGTCGAGCAGCGCGGCGGCCTCCTTCGCCGCCGCGTCCCCCTTCATGCCGCGGTGCCGGGTGAGCACCTCGGTCACCTGGACCCCGATCGGGATGACCGGGTTCAGTGAGGAGAGCGGATCCTGGAAGATCATCGCGATGTCCCGGCCCCGGATGTCCCGCCGGGAGCGGTCGTCGAGCCGGAGCAGGTCGGTGCCGTCGAAGACCGCCCGGCCGCCGACCCGGGTGCCGGGCTGCTTCGGCAGCAGGCCCATGATCGCCAACGAGGTGACGCTCTTGCCGCAGCCGGACTCGCCGACCAGGCCGACCACCTCGCCGGCGTCGACCGAGAAGGAGACCCCGTCCACGGCGTGCACCGTGCGCTGACCGCGCCGGGCGAACGTCACGGACAGGTCGTCCACGTCGAGCAGTGCCATGTCAGCCCCCTCCCTACTTCCGCAGCTTCGGGTCGAGGGCCTCACGCAGCGCCTCGCCGAGCAGGGTGAACCCGAGCGCGGTGACGATGATGCCGACCGCCGGGTAGATCGCCAACGCCGGCCGGATGCCCAGGTACGGCTGCGCGTCGGCGAGCATCACCCCCCACTCGGGGATCGTCGAGTCCGGGTTGCCGAGGCCGAGGAAGGACAACGCGGCGGCCTCGATGATCGCGGTCGCCAGCGTCAGCGTGGCCTGGACGATCACCGGGGCGAGCGAGTTCGGCACCACGTGGGTCAGGGCGATCTTCGACCTGCGTACCCCGAGCGAGGTGGCCGCCAGCACGTAGTCGCTGTTCGACTGGGAGATCATCGAGCCGCGCAGCAGTCGGGCGAAGACCGGCACCGACACCACGCCCACCGCGATCATCACGGTGGTCAGGCTGGCCCCGAGCAGGGCCGCGACGCTCACCGCGAGCAGCAGGCTCGGCAGGGCCAGCAGCATGTCGACGAAGCGCATCAGGGCGCTGTCGACCCACCGGCCCCAGCGTCCGCCCAGCCCGGCCGCGGCCCCGGCGACGCCGCCGATCAGCGCGCCGACCGCGAGCCCGATGAGGGTGGAGACCACCCCGACGAGCAGGGTCTGCCGGGCCCCGACGACCATCCGGCTGAACACGTCCCGGCCCTGGTGGTCGAAGCCGAACCAGTGGTCGCCGCTCGGGCCGGGGATGATGCCCTGCCCGGACTTCACCAGGCCCTCGCGGATGCCGATCGAGTCGGTCGGCCCGTACGGCACGAAGAACGGCCCGACCACGGCGACCAGGACGAACAGCGTCAGGATGACCGCGCCGACGATGGCGGCGGGGTTGCGGCGCAGCCGCCGGAACGCCTCCTGCCAGAGGCTCACCCCACGCTCGTCGTCGCGGGCGGCGGCGAGCTCGGCGAGCCGGTCGATCTTCTCGCGCTTCCTGCCCGGGGTGATCGTCATCGCACCCTCACCCTCGGGTCGATCAGGCTGTAGGAGAGGTCGACGATCAGGTTCACCAGCACGTACACCACCGCGATGATCAGGATGAAGCCCATGAGGACGGGGTAGTCACGCTGGCTGATCGACTCCGCGACGAACGCGCCGATGCCGCTGAACGCGAAGACGGTCTCGGTGAGCACCGCCCCGGAGAGCAGACCACCGGCGAGCAGACCGATCGAGGTGGCCACCGGCAGCATGGCGTTGCGCAGCACGTGCCGCCGGCGGACCACGTTCTCGGTCAGCCCCTTGGCCTCGGCGGTACGGACGAAGTCCTCGCCGAGCACCTCCAGGACGCTGGCCCGGGTGATCCGCACGATGATCGCCAGCGGGATGCTCGCCAACGCGAGACCGGGCAGCACCAGGTGCCAGATCGCGTCGGCGGCGGCGTCCCACTCGCGGGTCATCAGCCCGTCCAGAACGAAGAAGTTGGTGATCCGGGTGGCTTCGATCGTCGGGTCCTGCCGGCCGCTGGACGGGAACCAGCCGAGGTTCTCCGCGAAGATCGCCTTGAGCACGTACGCCAGGAAGAAGACCGGGATGCAGATGCCGATCAGCGAGCCGCCGACGGAGAGGTGGTCCAGCAGCCGGCCGCGGCGGCGGGCGGCCAGGTAGCCCAGCGGGATGCCGACGCCGATCGCGATGACCAGGGCCATCACGGTCAGCTCGACGGTGCCCGGGAAGCGCTGGATGAACTCGGTGGTGACCTCCCGCTTGGTGGCGGTGGAGGTGCCCAGGTCGAGGCGGATCATCCGGCGGATGAACCGGCCGTACTGCACCATGATCGGTTCGTCGAGACCGAGGTTGCGGCGGATCGCGGCACGCATCTCGGGGGTGCCCCGCTCGCCGAGGATGGCGGTCTCGGGGCCGCCGGGCAACCGGCGCAGCCAGATGAACAACAGGATGGAGAGCCCGAACAGCGTGGGTACGAGCTGGAGCAGGCGTCTGACGACGAACCGGAACACGGCGTCCTCGAAGGAGAGTGCGGGAAGTACGGGCGGGCGTCGAGGTCGACGCCCGCCCGTACTTGTTGTCTCAGATCAGGACTTGAACTCGGCGGTCTCGAACCGCTCGTCGGTGAGCGGGCTCGCCTGGATGCCCGTCACGTCCTTGCCGAACACGATCGCCGGCGGCGAGTGCGAGATCGGCACACCCGGGAGGAAGCTCATGATGTCCGCGTTGAGCTCCTTGTAGAGCGCGGTGCGGGCGGCGATGTCGGCGGTGCTGTCGGCCTTCTTGAACTTCTCGAACAGCGCCGGGTTGTTGAAGCCCCACTCGTCCTTGGGCCGGTCGAAGAAGGTGCCGATGAAGTTGTAGCCGTCGCCGTAGTCACCGGTCCAGCCCAGGAAGTGGATGTCGTGGGCGGCGCCGGAGGTGGTGGCGTTGAGGTAGTCCGGGCTCCACTTCAGCGGGATCGGCTCGACGGTGATGCCGACCGCCTTCAGGTCCGCCGAGAGCAGCTCGAAGATGTCCTTCGGGTTCGGCATGTACGGCCGGGTGACCTCGGTCGGGTAGTGGAACCGCAGGGTCAGGTTGGTCGCGCCGGCCTCGGCCAGCAGCGTCTTGGCCTTCTCCGGGTTGTAGTCGTACTTGGTGACGTCGCCGTTCCAGCCCTCGACGGTCTCCGGGAAGAAGTTCTCGGCGACCTTCGCGCCCGGGGGCAGCTTCGAGTCGACGAGCGCCTGCCGGTTCAGGGCGTGCGCGATGGCCTGCCGGACCTTCAGGTCGGCCAGCTTCGGGTTCCCCTTCTGGTTGATCGCCAGGTAGAGGATGTTGAACGCCGGGCGGGTCAGGACGTTGAAGCCCTCACCCTTGAGCGGCTCGACGTCGGCCGGGCCGACCAGGTCGTACGCCTGGATGTCGCCGGAGCGCAGCGCCTGCTTGCGGGCGTTCTCGTCGGAGATCGTCTTGTAGATGATCGTCTTCAGCTTGGCCTTGCCGCCGTAGTAGTCGTCGTTGCGCTCGATGGTGAGCGTCTTGTTGGCGACGTCCCACGCCTTGAACTTGAACGGCCCGGTGCCGGTCGGGTGCTCCATCGCGTACGCCGGGTACTTGATGTCCTCGGCGGTGCCGGTGACGTTGCTGGCGTCGTACTGCTCCAGCGCCTTCGGGCTGTGCATGGAGAACGACGGCAGCATCAGCGCGGCCGGGACCTTGCTGGACACCCGGGTGAAGGCCAGGTCGACGGTGCCGGCGTCCTTGGCGGTGCAGGACTTGAAGAGGCTCTCGCCCAGGTCTGGGCTCTCGTTCTTGGCGAAGCCGCCCATCACGTCCTGCCAGTACGCGGTCACGTCCGGGCTCTGCATGAGGCCCTTGGCGTTGTACCAGCGGTCGAAGTTGACGCAGACGGCCTCGGCGTTGAAGTCGGTGCCGTCGTGGAACTTCACCCCGGAGCGGAGCTTGAACGTCCACACCGTGCCGGTGGCGTCCGGCGTCCAGGACTCGGCCAGACCCGGGGTGGGCTTGGTGCCGCCCTCCTCGGGGGTCACCAGGGTCTCGAAGATCTGCCGCGACACCCGCAGCGACTCGCCGTCGCTGGCGAAGCTCGGGTCGAGCACCTTCGGGTCCCCGGCTACGCCGAAGATGAGGGTGTCCTTCTTGCTGCCGCCGGAATCCTCGCCACGGTCGCTCTCGGCGCAGCCTGCGACCGCGAGGGCCGCGGCCGCAACGGCCGCCAGCGCGGCCTTCGACCTGGGTGCACGCATGGGTGCTTCACCTCGTCCTAAGGGGTACGGACAACCTGGTGACCGGGGTCACCGCTGGCGGTGACCTTAGCCTCCGTTCGGAGTTCCCCGAAACTATTGACGAAGCTGTTGGTACCGGATCGTGTCTTTGTCACTGCGGCCAGCGCGGAAGGACCCTGTTTTCCGCCCGAAATGGTCCTGGTTCGCCCCGGTTCAGCTATGCGAATTTGTTACATCGACCGTCGACTCGACCCCGCGCATGTCAGACCGCGCGCCGTCCCTCGAACGCCCGGCCCAGGGTGATCTCGTCGGCGTACTCCAGGTCACCGCCGACCGGCAGACCGCTGGCCAGCCGGGTCACCGCGATCCCCATCGGCTTCACCAGCAGGGCCAGGTACGTCGCGGTCGCCTCACCCTCGGTGTTCGGGTCGGTGGCCAGGATCAGCTCCCGGACCGACCCGCCGCCGAGCCGGGCCATCAGCTCCCGGACGCGCAGGCTGTCCGGGCCGATCCCCTCCAACGGGTTGATCGCCCCACCGAGCACGTGGTAGCGGCCCCGGAACTCGCCGGTCCGCTCGATCGCCACCACGTCCTTGGGCTCCTCGACCACGCAGAGCACCTCGTCGGTGCGGCGCGGGTCGCGGCAGATCCGGCACTGCTCGCTCTCGGCGACGTTGTAGCAGCTCGTGCAGAACCGCACCAGATCCTTGACCTTGCGCAGCGCGCCGGCCAGCCGGTTGACGTCCGCCGGATCGGCGGACAGCACGTGGAACGCGATCCGCTGGGCGCTCTTCGGGCCCACGCCCGGCAGCCGCCCCAGCTCGTCGATCAGATCCTGGATGGCACCCTCGTACATGCGGTCAGGCTCAGAAACCGGGCAGGCCGAGGCCGCCCATACCGCCCGCGACCGGGCCCATCTTCTGCTCGGTCAGCTCGCGGGCCGCCTCGGCGGCGTTGTGCACGGCCGCGACGACCAGGTCCTCCAGGGTCTCCACGTCCTCCGGGTCGACCGCCTTCGGGTCGATCCTGATCGACTTCAGCTCGCCGGAGCCGGAGACGGTCGCGGTGACCAGCCCGCCGCCGGCGGTGCCGGTCAGCTCCGCCTCGGCCAGCTCCGCCTGGGCCTGGGCGATCTGCTGCTGCATCTTCTGCGCCTGCTTCAGCATCTGCTGCATGTTCGGCTGTCCACCTGGGCGCACGGATGACTCCCTCTCGCGCTCGTCCAACTCGGCCGCCGTCAGCCTATCCGCTGTGAGCAGGCTCGCCCCGCGCGGTGCTTCCCTGCCGGCAGGTCCCGGCGGAGGATCAGCGGAGTCGATCGGGGGAGGCGGCGGATGTCCATGGACCAGGTGGCACAGGACCTGGACGAGGAGGCCGACGCCTGCGCGCAGATGGCCGCCGACGGGTACGCCGACCTGCTGCGCCGGGCCGCCGCCGACATCCGCGCCGGTGGGCCGTGCGGCACCCTCCTGAAGGAGTACGCGGACACGCCGACCACCGGAGTGCTGCCGTTGCGCCTGCTCGGCGGGGTGCACGCGCTCGTCCTCGCCGGCCGCGCCCCGGAGCTGGCCCGCTACTACCCCAGCGCGGGCGGCACGTGCCGACCCGGTGACGAGGACGCCCGCTGGGCCGCGTTCCGGGCCGTGGTCGACGCGGAGTCGGCCACCCTGCGCGGCTGGTTGCGCCGCCCACCGCAGACCAACGAGGTCGGCCGGGCCAGCCTGCTCATCGCCGGCCTGCTGCACGCCGTCACCGAGCTGGGTGACCTGCCGGTGCGCCTGGTCGAGCTGGGCGCCAGCGCCGGGCTGAACCTCCGCGCCGACCGGTTCCGGGTGGAGTCGCCCGGGTTCGCCTGGGGGCCCGTCGACTCCCCGGTGCGCCTCCCCGACGCCTGGCGGGGCGCGCCGCCCGACTGGCTGCGGGCGGCCGGCGCGGCGTACCCGGAGCTGACCGTGGTGGAACGGCTCGGCTGCGACCCCCGACCGCTCGACCCGACCGACCCGGACGGCGCGCTCACGCTGCGGGCGTACGTCTGGCCCGAGCACACCGAACGGGCCGCCCGACTGGCCGGGGCGCTGGAAGTGGCCGGGCAGGTGCCGGCGACGGTGGTCACGGCGGGGGCCGCCGACTTCCTCGCCGGCATCCGGCCGACCCCGGGGACGCTGACCGTCGTCTGGCACTCGGTGGTGCAGCAGTACGTCCCGGCGCAGGAGTGGGCCCGGGTGGACGCCGAACTCGAGCGCCTGGCCGGGGCGGAGGCCCCCGTCGCGTACCTGGCGTACGAGCCGTACCCGGATCGGGACCCGACCCGCAGCCCCCGCTGCCGCCTGCTGGCCCGGCTCGGCGACGGCCCGACCCGGCGACTCGCCGAGGGGCACCCGCACGGCCTGCCCGCCTGGCTCCCCTGACCGGCGCCACGCCAGGGGGCGCCGTGCGCTTCGAATGCCGGCAGCCGCGCGGCGCTCACCCTGGGCGCGATCCAGGCCGATAACCACCCCCTCCGCCCCTTTGCTCTGCACCCTTCCACGCACCAGACACTCTCGGTGAACAGCAGCTTCCCGCCCCGACCGCCGCCGCTCTGCCGCCGCTCTGCCGCAGCTCCTGCTCAGCAATGGTGGTGCGGAGCCGGGTGCAGAGCAAAGGGCGCGCCGAGAAGAGGACCACCCCGCGTAGGGTCACCCAACGTGAACGACCACCACTTGGCCTAGCGGGCATCGACCTCGTCGATGCCTACCGCGCGTCGACCTCGTCGATCTTCTCCGCGCCGAAGACCTCGCGGAGCAATTGCGCCGCCTGCTCCTCGCTGGACCGCCGGGCGGCCCGCTCGTCGACAACCTCGTCGAGCGGCTCGTCCCCCGGGTGGAAGCCCTCGAAGCTCGGCGCGGCCGGCTGCGGCGTGCCGACCGTCCGGCCGCCGCCGCGCAGCGGACCGTCGTAGTCCGGGTCGTACGGTGGCTCCCCGGCGAACTCGCTGTCGGCGGTCCGCCGCCCGGCCTGGTCACCCCGCCCGGCGAGGTCACCCCGCCCGGCCGGGTCGCTCCGGTTCCCCCGCGCGGCGGCACGGGCGGCGGCGATCGCGCTGCTCACCTGCGCGCCGCCGGCTGACCGGGTGGGCGCGGCGGGTCGGGCCGCCGGGCTGTCGGCGGGCCGGGGCAGGGCCGACCGGACGGCGGTGGCGGTCCCGGGGGTCGGGGTCGACACGTCCGGGGTCGACGCGTCCGGTGTCGAGGGGGCAGGTGGGCTGGTGGTGACGCTCCCACCCGGCCGGGCCGGCTCGGGCCAGTCGTCGGACACGTCGGCCGACCCGTTCGCCGTCGTACCCGCCGATCCTTCCCCCGGCGCCGACCGCCCGGGAACGCTCGACGGGGTGGCCGCCGGCCGGGCCGGAGCCGGGGCGGCGGACGCCGGTGGCGGAGCCGTGACCGGGGACGGGGCCGGAGCGGCGGACGCCGGTGGCGGGGCCGGGGCGGCGGCCGACGGCGGACGGGCCGGGGCGGCGGCCGGACGCGCCCCGCCGGGCGACGACACGCCGGACCGCTGCCCGGCGACCTCGCAACGGATCTGCCAGCGCCCGCCCAACTCCTCGTAGAGGGCGTCGGCGAGCACCTGCGCGTGATCGGTAAGCATCCGGGCCAGCACCGACGACTTCACGGTCAGCACCAGGGTGTCGCCGTCCAGGTCCCGGACGACCGCGTCCCGCATCAGCGCGGCGATCTTCTTGTGGGTCCGGTTGACCTTGCCGACCACGTCACCCCAGACCCGGCGTACGGAGACCGCGTCGAGGGCGCCGGACGGCACGGGCGCGTCGGGGCGGGGCGGGGCGGGCGTCGCCGGATCGGGCATGACCGCCTCCGGCGGCGGCACCCGGCGCGGCTCGGTCGACGTCGACTGCTGGGCCGCGGCGGCGTTCCGGACCGGTCCCGCCCCCGGCCCGACACCCCGGTCCGGTCCAGCGCCGGACGCGACACCCCGGTCCGGTCCCGCCTGCGGCCCGGCGGCCCGCTCCACCGCCGATTCCGGCGGCACGGCGGGAGTCACCGGGGCCGGCGCGGGCTCGGCGCGTACCGCTGGCGGGGTGGCGGCGACCGGCGCGGTGGCGACCCGCGCGGTGGGGGCGACCGCGGTGGGGGCGACCGGGGTGGCGACCGGCGCGGAGTCGGCGGCGACGGCCGGAACGCCCAGGGTGAGGCGGCGTTCCATCCGCTCCAGGCGTTGCAGCAGGCCACCGGCGCTGTCGTCGGCACCGGGCAGCAGCATCCGGGCGCAGACCAGCTCCAGCAGCAGCCGGGGCGCGGTGGTGCCGCGCATCTCGACCAGGCCGTTGTGCACGATGTCCGCGCAGCGGGACAGCGTCGCCGGGCCGAGCCGCTGCGCCTGCGCGGTCATCCGTTCGATCTGGTCGGCGGGGCCGTCGATCAGGCCCTTGTCGGCGGCGTCCGGGACCTGCTGGAGCACGATCAGGTCACGGAGGCGTTCGAGCAGGTCGGAGGCGAACCGGCGGGGGTCGTGTCCGGCCTCGGCCACCCGGTCGACGGTGGCGTACGCCGCCGCGCCGTCCCCGGCGGCGAGCGCGTCGCACATCTCGTCGATCAGGCCGGCGTCGGTGACGCCGAGCAGCGCGGCGGCGCGGGCGTAGCTGACGCCCTCCGGCCCGGCCCCGGCGATCAACTGGTCGAGCACGGAGAGGCTGTCCCGGGCGCTGCCACCGCCGGCCCGGACCACCAGCGGGAACACCGCCGGATCGACGGTGACCCCCTCCGCCTGGCACAACTGCTCCAGGTACGGCCGGAGCGTCTTCGGCGGGATCAGCCGGAACGGGTAGTGGTGGGTCCGCGACTTGATGGTGCCGAGGACCTTCTCCGGCTCGGTGGTGGCGAAGATGAACTTGACGTACTCCGGAGGCTCCTCGACCAGCTTGAGCAGGGCGTTGAAGCCGGCCGACGAGACCATGTGCGCCTCGTCGATGACGTAGATCTTGAAGCGGCTGTTGGCCGGCGCGAAGAACGCCTTCTCGCGCAGCTCACGGGCGTCGTCGACGCCGCCGTGGCTGGCCGCGTCGATCTCGATGACGTCGATCGAGCCGGCCCCGTCGCCGCCCAGCGACCGGCAGGAGCCGCACTGCCCGCACGGCTCCGGGGTGGGGCCCTGCTCGCAGTTGAGCGAGCGGGCCAGGATCCGGGCGCTTGAGGTCTTGCCGCAGCCGCGCGGCCCGGAGAAGAGGTACGCGTGGTTGAGCCGCCCGCTGCGCAGCGCCTGCGACAGCGGCTCGGTCACGTGCTCCTGCCCGATGACCTCCGCGAACGTGCGCGGCCGGTACTTGCGGTAGAGCGCCAGTGCCACCCGTCCCGCCTCCTCTCGACCGAGCCATTCTGCGCCGGCCCGCCGCAGGTGACCACCCACCCCGCCGTGACCCGGCCCCGACCTGACCCGCAGGCCCGTGACCTGGCTGACCCGCAGGAGGCTACCGGTGCCCGGAGACGAAAAGGCCTCCCGTGCACCCGGCAGAGCTCGCTTATCCTTGCTGCCTTCCGGCCCTGGGGAGGTTCACGAGATACCGCCGCACGGGAGGTAGCCTCAGCCTACCCGACCCTGTGACGATCTTCAGGGGGTGGTGGGGTGGACGAGCCGGACGGGACCTGTACTCTGTTCGGCGGAGGATTCGCCTAGAGGCCTAGGGCGCACGCTTGGAAAGCGTGTTGGGTTAACACCCTCACGAGTTCGAATCTCGTATCCTCCGCTCGTGTCACGGCCGGCCCCGACGGGGCCGGCCTTTCCGTTTCTTGATCCACTCCACTTCCTGGATAAGGGGCCTTCGCGTCGGGCGGACACCCCCACATCCTGGATCTGGACCGCCGGAGCAGGGTCGACCCGGGTCAGCGGGGCAGGCGTCGGGCGCAGGGGGCGTCATGCCCAGGGCGCAGCAGGCAGCGGCGGCCGGTGGGCAGTCGACGCGGGCAGAAGGCTTCCTGCCGTACCGTCGGATGGTCGGCGGCGGTGACGGTGACCTCGTCGCACTCGACCAGGCGGTGGAAGCTCAACGAACGGGCCACGACCCGGGCGACCCGGGCGGCGGTGTCCAGGTCCTCGGCGAGCACCGGCAGCTCGATCAGGAAACGCCGCTTCATCAGGCGATCCCGAGCACGCTGGCCAGGTGCGCGACACCGGCGGTGGCCGGTCCGCCGCGCGCCACGGCGGCGATCACCGTACGCGCGGCAGGCCGGGACCGGATCTCGGCCGGCGCGACCCGGTCGGCGTCCAGCAGCAGCCGGCCGGCAGCGGCCAGCTCACCGACCTGGAGGTACGCCCGCGCGGCGTCCACCAGGTACGCGGCGCGACGTTCGGCCGGCAGCCGTACCCACTGGTCCTCGCCGGTGATCTTCTCGTGTCGGCTGATCGCGCCTGCGGCGTCGCCGAGTTCGACCGCCGCCGCGATCCGGGCCAACTCGACGGCGGTACGGCCGAAGCACGTCCAGTGGTGGTCGTGACCGTCCCCGACCAGCTCGGCGATCCCGGCCGCCTGGTCGGTGAGTTCCTGCACGCCGGACGGGTCGCCCCGGCTGGCCGCCGCCAACGCCGCCTGGAGCAGCAACGTCCCGAGCACCGACAACTCCCCCGGCGTGCTGTCCTCCGGCCTCGGGGCGGCGATCGAGTGGCCGGCGGCGAGCGCCACCGCCAACGCCAGCCGGTCCCCGCCCAGCGCCCGTAACGACTGAGCGAGCGGGATCGCGGCGACGGCGGCGAGCAGCGGATCACCGGCGGCCACCGTCAGCGCCCGGTCGGCGGCCAGCCAGGCCAGCTCGGCCTGCCCGAGCTTGACCAGCACCGACGAGGTGGCCCGGTACACCTGCACCAGCAGGTCCGCCGGGCGTTCCGGCTGCGCGGCGTGGGCGCGCTGCACGTCCCGGAGCAGGCCCGGCAGTATCCGCAGCAGTTGCGGGTAGTGCGCGTGCTGGTACGTCAACCAGGCGTGCCCCACCCGTCGGCGCAGCTCGGTGACCGGCACCGTCGGCTGGTGAATACGTCCGGGTGGGGTGAAGTCGTAGCGGGCGAGGGCGGCCCGGACCGCGTCGACCTGGTGACGCCCGGCGGTGGTGGCGTCCCCCTCGGCGGCCGGCGGCAGGGACCGGCCGAGCAGCACCGCCGGGTCGACGCGGAGCGCCTCGGCCACCTCCCGGACCACCGTCAGCCGGTCGAGGGCGCGGACGCCCCGTTCGACCTTGTCGACCCAGCTCTTGGACTTGCCGAGCCGGTCGGCCAACATCTGCTGCGTCATGCGTCGCCGGGCCCGCCAGTGCGCCACCCGCCGCCCGATCGGCAGCTCGGCGACGTTCACCGGTACAGGGCGCGGCTGTTGCGGATGCGGGCCTGCTCGGACTGCCACCGTCGCAGCGCGTCCTTGACGTGCGCGGTCTCCCGGCGGGCCCGATCGGCGGCCTCCTGCGCGGCGGCCAACTCCAGGGCCACCCGGTCGAGGAAACGCCGCACGTCCTCCGGGTCCAGACCCCGCCGGCCCAGCCGGGTCCGCCGGAACCGGCGGTCGCGGACCTGCGCCGGGTAGAGCGGCAGACAGTGCCGGGACCGGTAGGGAACGCCGTCGGGAGGCCGATGCCGGACGGTACGCCAGCCGAAGAGTCGTCCGATGAGGTCTTTCACGGGAACCTGCCTTTCGACTGTAGGTCAGGAGGAGAGCGGATCCGTGGTGGGCGCTGGAAGGCCCCCGGGCAGACCCCGGCTGCTGTCAGCGCAGTTCCCGCAGCCGGGATCTCACCCTCAGTCCCCGCTGGCTTGCCGACCGTGAGGACCTGTCGACAAACCTGCCATGGCTTTCCATTGATAGTCAAGCTCTGTCCATGGGTGGTTCACTCTCAGGTGCCGACCGTGAGAGGAACCGACCAGTGCCACCGCAGTACGCCTACCAACGCGTTGCCGAAGACCTGACCAGGCGAATCACGTCCGGGGAGTTTCCACCGGGCTCCCGACTGCCCAGCCGCGCTCAACTCTGCGAGGAGTACGAGGTCTCCAGCTTCGTCGCCGACCGAGTCTTCCTGATCTTGAAGATGAACGGCCTCACCGATTCGCTCCCCGGTGCCGGCGTCTACGTCAAGGAGAGAGGAACGGCCGAGGGGTAAGGCTGATGGGTGCGCACGAGATC
This sequence comes from Micromonospora sp. WMMD882, assembly GCF_027497255.1. Taxonomy (NCBI): domain Bacteria; kingdom Bacillati; phylum Actinomycetota; class Actinomycetes; order Micromonosporales; family Micromonosporaceae; genus Micromonospora; species Micromonospora sp. WMMD882. The sequence continues at coordinate 5,062,872 of NZ_CP114903.1, read as the reverse complement.
CGGATGCGGCTGGAGCGGGATCAGCCGCCAGCGTGTCTACGCGATAACTCGGCCATCGGAGCGGGGAACGACCGGTGTGACGTGATGGCATGACCAGGCTGGCCGATCAGATGGAGACCTACGGCTGGCCCGAATATCTCGACCTGCTTGTACCCAGCGTACCTGTCGCACGGCCTGAGCACATGAGGTGACCTAGCTTCTACACGCCCAACCTCTGTGCCTGCGAGGCGTCTACGGTCTACTCTAGTAAGCGTGTCGAACTTCTTTACGCCGTTGACAGTTCCCCGAGCCGCGTTCGAGGAATTCGTGCGAAAGGTGGATAGTGCTGTTGGGAAGCATGCCATAGCGCTAGCGCTACATGAAGATTTTCCGTATAGGGCTCTCCAGGTTGTAGGGGATGGATGCGACCTCGCGGTAACGGGCTTGGATGATGCTGAAGATCTGATTGACAATCTCGACCAGATCCTCTTCTTTGCATTTGAGTATGCGCCCGAGGAAGTTATCCGCGAGTGGGCATCCGAACATGAAGAGGACTTGGCTGGCGAAGCTGTGTCCAGGGTTACCCATCTCCGGAGCGGAATGCCCAACTTGGCTACCCTTTGGCGCGAAAAGTCCTTTGCGATAGTTCCGCCCCTAACGTCGTTTAGGTACAAGTTGATACATGACGCAGAGGGCAATCCAACCTCTGTCATCGCCTACATGTCCGCCGGTCGGATAAGTATCTCCGGCAAGCCAGACTCAAGTGATGTCACTCGACTCCGTGTACAACTCTGGCCGTCTGATGTACAATCGTTAATTGAAAAACTGGAACATTTGCGTGACGACCACTTCGGGAAGCGGGCTCAGGAGGGGGAGTGAATGAACTGGAATAGAAGTTCTCGACCCGAAAAGTCCTGGTCCAGTGTGGCGCGGGAGTCGACTCCCGGTGGGAGTGTGCGGCGATCTCCTGTTGTTGGAAACAAGGGTTGGAGCGGCGTTCCCTTAGGTGCTGCCCGGCGTTCTGGTGCCGGGAAGGGCGGGGTTGACTGGGATTGGGCACTGCAAACCTCTGTGGTTGCACAGTATTCCGCGCGGAGGTCTGGTGAGAGCCATTCTGATTCGCCGCGACCTGCCGGGAACGTTGATCTGCGGACCCTTGGCCAGGGCCTTCGCGCCTACCGCGGTAAGTGGGTCGCGGTTCGAGGATCGGTAGTTGTTTATTCGGGGAACACTCCGGCCGAAGTGATAAAGTATCTACGCGATAATAATTTGACGGTGGATCTAACATTTCCGGTCCCCATCGGAAACGGACGGTCTGACCGTCTGTGAAGTTCGACTACTTCGTATTGCCCGACCAATATCCACGTCCCGTTGTGCCGGTTACGATTGAAGGAATTTCTAACACGAATTTCTTATGCCTCGTTGATTCGGGTGCGATACATAACCGATTTGATGCAAGCGTGGCCGAGCTGCTGGGAATCGATCTTGGCGACTGTGATCCAGTTACGCCATTCTATGCTGGCTCGCATCTTTATACCGGATTCATGACTCAAGTAAATTTGTCAATTGGAGAGCTTTCGTGGTACGCCCCTGTCTGCTTTGTGCCGGACTGGCAAGGCGAATTCCCACTGCTTGGCCATGAGGGTTTTTTCCGGTGGTTCGAAGTAGGATTCTATGCCGCTGATAGCTATCTGACGTTAGAGTATGCCGCGCATTAGTCGGGTTCTGTTGGACCAGGCCGGGCTGCCAGCTGCCCTGCCTCTGGGCTCATCGTGTGGAATCGCTGCCGAACGCGGAGTGGGCCCTACGTGCCGCTTCGCCATGGCCACTCGTCTCGATTGCAGTCTAGTTCGTAGACGTACCTGACCGTTCGCTTGGGGCTGCAACAGGTCTGCATCCCTACTGGCCAGACGCGGTTGTTCGTTGTCGGACGCTGGTAGACAGACAACGAAAGCATGTGAGGGATGTACGCCTTCTGCGGGTTCAAATCAGGCCGCCACCGCTCGGGAACAGCGCAAACGCCCGGTCGATCCGTACGGATCGACCGGGCGTTTGCGCTGTTGGTCTCGGTTTCGGTCGGCGGTTGTCAAGGCTTCCTCCCGGTGGCACCGAAGTGGTGGGCTGGGTCCCAGAGGGTCTCGGTACGGGCGGGACCGTTTGATCCGTCCCAGGGCCGACGAGGAGTAGCCGCCAGCCGCCCGGAGAAGTTGGGGGTCTACTCGCCCGGGGCGACCAGGCCCGACTCGTACGCGAACACCACCGCCTGGGCGCGGTCGCGCAGGTCGAGCTTGGTGAAGATCCTGCTCACGTGCGTCTTCACCGTCTGCTCGGCCAGGATCAGCGTCTCCGCGATCTCCGCGTTGGACCGGCCGCGCGCCACCAGGACGAGCACCTCGGTCTCGCGTTCGGTCAGGGCCTTGAGCCGCAGCGCGGGCCGTCCCCGGGTCACCGGTCGCTGCCGGACGAAGTCGGCGATGAGCCGGCGGGTCACCGACGGGGCGAGCAGCGCGTCGCCGGCGGCCACGATGCGTACGGCGGCGATGAGGTCGACCGGCGGCGCGTCCTTGAGCAGAAATCCGCTCGCGCCGGCCCGCAGCGCCTCGTAGACGTAGTCGTCGATGTCGAACGTGGTGAGCATCAGCACGCGCGGCCGGTGCGCCACGCCCGGCGGGGGCGACAGCAGCCGGCGGGTCGCCTCCAGGCCGTCCATCTCGGGCATCCGGACGTCCATCAGCACCACGTCGGGGCGGGTGCGGCGGCTGAGGTCGACGCCCTGCGCGCCGTCGGGGGCCTCGCCCACCACGTCGATGTCGGTCTGGGCGGCGAGCAGCGCGGCGAAGCCGGCCCGCACCATCGCCTGGTCGTCCACGATGATCACGCGCGTCGTCACGTGCGGTCCCTCCCGTCCAGGGGAACGTCAAGCGGAACGGTCAGGGGCAGTCGGGCGGCGACCCGGAACCCGCCGTCCGGCAGCGGCCCCGCGTCGAGGGCGCCGCCGAGGATGCGTACCCGCTCACGCATGCCGACCAGGCCGTGCCCGGTGTCGCCCACCTCCAGCGGCGCGGCGGGCGGCACGGGCGACGGCCCGTTGACGACGAGGACGGTGAGCAGCTCCCCGTCCGCCGTCACCGACACCCGGGTCGGCGCGCCGGGCGCGTGCCGTACGACGTTGGCCAGGGCCTCCTGGACGATGCGGTACGCGGCGAGCCCGTGCGCCTCGGGCACGTCAGCGCCGCCGGGGGTGAACTCCACCGGTACGCCGGCCCGCGCCGTCGCCTCCACCAGTTTGCCGAGCCGCGTCAGGTCCGGCTGGGGGGCGAGCTCGCCCTGCGTCTCCTCGTTCCGCAGTACGCCGAGGAGCCGCCGCATCTCACCGAGCGACTGGCGGGCGGTGGTCGCGATCGACGTGAACTCGTCCCGCACGTCCGGCGGCAGCCCGGGCAGGCGGTACGCGGCGGTGTCGGCCTGCACGGTGATCACGGACATATGGTGCGCGACGACGTCGTGCAGCTCACGGGCGATCCGGGCGCGTTCCTCCAGCAGGGTGCGCCGACCACGCTCGGTCTCGCTGATGGTCTTCTGTTCGGTCAGTTCGCGCTGCACGTCGTACCACTCGCGGAGCGCTCCGGCGAGCAGCAGCGCGACGCCGCCGAGGATGACCATCAGGGTGCTGCTGCCCGTGCCGCCGGGCGCGACGAGGCCCAGGCCGACGCCGGCGGCCACCGTCGCCAGCCACACCCGCAGCAGGGTCCGGCGCGGCTCGCGCAGGCCCAGCGCGAGGCAGAGGCCGACGTACCCGACGATCTGCGGGGGCGGGAACGGCCAGACGTGTTGCTCGTCGAAGCCGACGGCGAGCACGAGGAGCGCCCCGACCACGTCCGCGCCGAGGATCACGTACCAGGCCGGCAGCGGGCGGACGACGGCCAGCAGCAGCGGCGCGGTCTGCGCGACGGCCAGCCCGCTCGCGACGCCGCCGTTCAGGCCGTAGTCGACGCTGAGCACGTGGATGGTGACGGGCAGCAGGGAGACGGACAGCGCGAACGCCACCACCCACGGCAGCGGCCGTACCCACCGGCGGGACGCCCCCGCGAGCAGCGCGCGCCCGCGCTCCCCCACCGTCGAGGTCATGGGCCTCACCCTACGGGCGACGGGTCGCGCAGCGGCTCTCCGACCTCGTGCAGGTGCCGCAGCGCCTGCCGGTAGGAGTCGACCGGGCCGGTCTCCGCGTACGGGATGCCCAGGTCGCGGCAGTGGGCCCGCACCAAAGGCTGCGCGAGCCTCAGGTGCGGGCGGGGCATGCTGGGGAACAGGTGGTGCTCGATCTGGTAGTTCAGGCCGCCGAGGAACCAGTCGGTGAGGACGCCACCCCGCACGTTGCGGGAGGTGAGCACCTGGCGGCGCAGGTGTCCCCACTTCTCGCCGTCCGGGTCGGGCATCTCCATCCCCTTGTGGTTGGGCGCGAAGGCCAGGCCCAGGTGCAGCCCGAACAGGGCCTGGTGGATGGCGGCGAAGGCGAGGGCGTGCGCGGGCGGCATGGTGGTCAGCAGCAGGGTGACGTAGCCGACCAGGTGGGCCACGATGAGCGTGCCCTCCACCAGGCGTTCGCGGCCGGTCTGCCGGCGCAGGTACCGGATCCCGTTCACTTTCAGGGCGAGCCCTTCGAGGAGGGTGAGCGGGAAGAACAGCCACGCCTGGCGGCGGGTCAGCCAGGCCCGGAAGCCGGTGCGGTCGGCGGCCTGCCGGCCGGTGAAGACGAGGACGTCCGCGACGACGTCCGGGTCCTTGTCGACGTGGTTGGGGTTGGCGTGGTGGCGGTTGTGTTTGTCGTTCCACCAGGCGTAGCTCATGCCGAGCAGCAGGTTGCCGTGGACGAGCCCGATGCGGCGGTTGGTGGCCCGGTCGCCGCTGATCTGGGCGTGGCCCGCGTCGTGTCCGACGAACGCCGTCCGGGCGGTGAGGACGGCCAGGACGGGAGCGAGCCCGAGCACCCACCACGAGTCGCCGATCACCGCCATGGCGGCGACGACGGCGGCCAGGCCGAGCGCGTTGGTCACGATGGTTCGCGCGTACCAGCCGGTGCGCCGGCCGAGCAGTCCCCGTTCCCGTACGGCGTGCAGCAGGGGCGTGAACTCGCTGGCCGGGGCGATGGTGGCAGTCCCGGGCCTGGACCTGGTGGTGCTCCTGTGGGGCATCCGTCCGTCTCCCTCCGTCTCGTCCGTGGTGACGGGGCAGACGGTAGGGAGACGGTCCGGAGCAGGGCGTCACGCTGTGGAGCCAGGTGGGAGGGGATACCCCGGTACGGGGTGGGCCAGGGTCCGGCCTGTCGTGGCCGAACACCCGCACGGCGGCGTCCGGCGTCCCTGCCTGACTTCACTTCCTGGAAGTGGAGCCCCTGGGGCTGCTTTGACAGCCCCACATCCTGGATCTGGAGTCGATCAAGGGGTGCCGGGCAGGGCAGGGCACGCCGTAGCCGTAGGTGGGGGTCGGCGGTATCCGCCGTTCGCCGGAACACGAACGACCCTCAACGGCCATCACTTTCAGTGGTCGTATTGCTACGCTCATGTCCGTCCACATAGGATCACGACGAGGAGAGCTCATGGTCGAACGGGTGCTGATCCGATGTGCCGTAGCCCTGGCCGTTCTGGTGGCTCTGGTCGGCGTCCGGCCGGCAGCAGCCTTCGCGGCGCCTTCCAACGACGACTTCGCCAACGCCACGACGATCAGCAGCCTGCCGTTCAGCACGGCCCAGGCCACCAAGGCCGCGACCGCCGACCCGAGCGACCCGCAGGGGTGCCACGCCAACCGGTCGGTCTGGTTCGCCTTCACCCCGGACCGGGACATGCTGATCCGGGCGACCACCGCCGGGAGCGGGTACTCGACGGTGCTCTCCGCCTGGACCGGCGCCCGGGGGGCGCTGACCCAGCAGGCCTGCAACTACGACTACGACGACGGAAGGGACCGGATCAACTCCCGGATCACCTTCCCGGCGACCGCCGGCACCACCTACTACCTCCTGGTCGTCGCGTACTTCGACGACGAGGTGGGCCGGCTGAAGCTGTCCGTCGACGAGGCGACCGCGCCCGCGAACGACAACTTCGCCGACGCGACCACCATCGGACGGGTGCCCTTCTCGTACCTGGCGGCTCTGGACGCCGCGAGCATGGAGGCCGGCGAGCCCACCGCCTCCTGCGGCCCGATGAGGAAGACGGTCTGGTTCTCGTACACCCCGACGGTCACCCGGTCGCTCACCGCGTCGATGAACTACTGGGGCGGCGTGGTCGTCCACACCGGCACGTCGCTTACCGACCTGACCCCGATCGGCTGCTCGTCCCGGCTCACCTTCCGGGCCGAGGCGGGCACGACGTACCACTTCCAGGTCACCGAGAGCGGGTGCTGCACCGCGGAGCCGTCCAACGGGAAGGTCGGTTTCGACCTGGCGGTCGCGCCGGACCCGGTGGCGGACTTCGTCGTCCGGACCCCCAACCCCACCGTCCACGACGTCGTCAGCTTCGGCAACCTGTCGGCCGACCCCGGGCGCACCGGCCCGATGTCGTACCTGTGGGAGTTCGGTGACGGCACGACGTCGACCAGCTACGAGCCCACCCACCAGTACGCCGCCGACGGCGACTACCCGGTGAAGCTCACGGCGACGACCGTCGACGGCCGGACGGCCTCGAAGACCGTCGTCGTCGCGGTGCGGACCCCGGCGTGACGGTCACCAGGCGTTTCACGTCGAGCTGACGCGTTGGGGAGGCCTCCGTACCGCCCCGGGAAGGTCTCCACCACAATCGGAGATCGTCATAGGTCACACCGAAAGGACACCGGTGAAACGCCGACTTCTGCACGTAATGACGGCCATGACCGTCGTTCTGGCCGGCTCGATGGCGGTCGCCACGCCGGCCTCGGCGAGCGACGCGTGGGGCATCGTCTGCAACCTGAAGGAGAACACCTGGCTGCGGGCCGCGCCGCACAGCCACGTCCTGCGGACCCTGACCGCCGGGCGCGGGTTCCGCTGGCACGGCCAGGTCTGGGCGCTCGACGACGACGTCTGGCTGTACGGCCACGGCGCCGAGGCCCCGTCCCAGGACGGCTGGGTGCCGGGCCGCAACACCACCTGCTGAGCGGGTGACGTCAGCGAGGCTGGTCGTGGTCGCCCACGGCCGGCCTCGTTCGTCGGCCCACCCGCGGCCGGCCTCGTTCGTCGGCCCACCCGCGCCGGCGGCGGTAGCGCAGCCGGGGCAGCTCCAAAGCGCCCGCTCCGGCACCCCTTACCCCGTGCCACGCCACCCCGTGCCGCCACCCCGTGCCCTCACCCCGCGCCGCCATCCCGACCGGGCCGCCACCCGGCCGCCACCCGGCCATGGTCCGGCCCTTCCGCTCCGTGCGTGCCTCACGCTGGGTCACGGGGTACGTCGAAATGCGGTTCAATGGCCGGCGTGACTGTCGACGCCTGCGGGCCGGGCCGCCCGCGCACCGGATGAGCTACCAGCTCAGCGCGATCGTGGCCGACGTCGAGCTGCTCGGGGAGCAGACCACCGACCTCGATCACGCGGTCCTCGCCGCGCTCCGCCAGGACTTCGCCCTGTTGCCCGTCACCCCGCAACTCGTCGAGGAGCTGACCGGCGCCCGGCCCGATTTCGTCCCCGGGCCGCCGACCCCGGAGCACCCGTTCCACCTGGTGTTCTCCCCGGCGTTGAGCGACCTGCTGGCGCGCTGGTCGCGGCACGCTCCGGTGGCGTACCTGGAGGCGGAGTTCGCCGGCGGCGGCCGACGCCAGGCGGCGGTGGTGTGGCTGGACGGCGCGGTGAGCTGGGGGCCCTGCTCCGACACGGCCCTCGACGGGCCCCGGGCGGGGTGGCCGATCAACGCCGCGCTGGCCCGGATCGGCGCGGAGCCCGGCCGGTGGATCGATCCCTTCGCCGAGCTGGGCCTGCACCAGGCGGGCAGCAACGAGGGCTGGCTGGCGCAGGGACGTCGTCGACTCTCCGCCGATTATTGGGACGAGCTGGCCGAAGAGTGGGAATACCGGCAAAACGCCGCAGAGCAGCAACCTCGCAGGCCCCGCTCCGTTGGGGACTGGGGGATTTCATGACATTGCGGCAATTCTTGTTCATCGCGGCGCTGTTGACGGCCGCCTCGGTCGCCGGCAGCGGCGTCCGTCCACAACCACCTGTCGAGCCGGCGGAACCGGCCACCGACGCGGTGATCGACCTCGCCGGGCTGCCCGGCGTCGAGTTCGGCGACACCGAGCAGGAGCTCACCGAACGCGGGATGCTGCGGACGTCCGCCGAGTCCTGCGGTCCGACGCTGACCGGACACGACACGGCCAGCCCGATCTTCTACGACGACCGGCTGGTGCTGCTCTGGGTGAGCCCGCCGGTCCGCACCCCGGAAGGCATCACCGTCGGCACGCCGGTCAGCGAAGTGTCGTCCCGCTTCCCCGCGCTGACCCGGCTCACCGCGCCGCAGGGGACGTACCGGTTCGACGGTCTGCTCGCCCGGCGCGGCGACCGCGCCTACCTCTTCCTGCACGACGGGCGGACGGTGCGCAAGACCATCGCCGGGTACGCCGACTACGCCGAACGCCTCTTCGACGAGGGCTACGGCCCCTGCTGACCGGTCGTCACCACCGCACCGGCAGCTCCTCCGGGCCGAGGATCGAATGCCCGGACCGCCAGCGCACCTGCTCGGCGGGCACCGCCAGCCGCAGTCCGGGCAGCTCACGCAGAAGCAGCCCGAGGGCGATCCGCACCTCCAGGGCGCCCAGGTGCGCGCCCAGACAGTAGTGCGGGCCGTACCCGAAGGAGAGATGCGGATTGGGGTCCCGGTCGAAATCCATCCGCTCCGGATCCGGGAAGACCTCCGGGTCGCGGTTCGCCGCGTCGTGCGACGGGATCACGACGTCCCCGGCGCGCAGCCGGGCCCCGCTGGGCAGCGTCACGTCCGCCACCGCCCGACGGGGCATGTTGTCGGCGTTCGCGGTGGAGTACAGGCGTTCCAGCTCGCCGACCGCCCCGTCCAGCTTCCCCGGATGGTCGCGCAGGTAGCCCCACGCCGTCGCGTACCCCCGGTAGGGCCGACTCAGCAGCACGTGCACGAAGGTGGCGATGGAGTTGGCGGTGGTCTCCCAACCGCCCACCACCAGCGACATCGGCAGCTTGACCTGGGTGTCGACCGTCTCGGCGGCGGCGGCCTCGGCGATCTGGGTGAGCAGGTCGCCGGCCGGGCAGCCACGCCGCCGCTCGATCTGCTCCCAGAGGTACGCGCCCATCTCCTGCGCGGCGCGGGCCGCCTCGTCCCGGGTCAGCTCGCTGTCGGCCAGGTACGCCTCGCCCCACCGACGGAACCGCGCCCGGTCGGCGGGCGGCAGGCCCAGCAGGTCACAGATGGCGTGCAGGGTGAACGGAACCGCGAACTCGCCGAGCAGGTCGACCGGCCGGCCTTGGGCGACCATCGCGGCGAGCTGGGCGGCGGCCTCGGCTCCGACGCGCGCGGCCAGGGCGTGCACCGCCGGCCGGGTGAAGTGCTCCTTCACCGTGCCGCGGATCCGGGCGTGCTCGGCTCCGTCCATGCCGAGCATGATCCCGGTCAGGTCGATCGGGTCCGCGTGCCGGGCGGCGGCCCGGGAGAAGACGTCCTGCCGGCGCAGCACCTCCTTGACGTCCGCGTACCGGCAGATCAGCAATGCCGGCACGGGCTCGCCGTTGACCTGACGGACGATCGGCACCACCCCGGAACCGGAGGCGGCGAAGCGCCCGTAGTAGGGGTGTTTCTCCGGGCCGGGGGGCCGGGTGACCCCGTCGGCGTCGGCGTGGAAGGGGTGACGAAGTCGGGTGACGGTCTCCTCGCGGGCCATGGTCATCAGCGTCGAACCCCTCTCGGAGCGTGCCCCGATCATGACGTTCGGTAGCACGGGCGTGGGTTCAAAGATGACACCGATCGATGCCGGCGGCAACGGATCTTTACCAGACGAAGCGGGCGCGGAACGCCGCCGGGCCAACGCCGACCCTGGTCGCCTTGAGGGTACGGACGAACCGCACCGTCACCGACCGGCTCGACCCCAGCCGGACCGCGTCGCCGGGAAAGGTGACCACATAGGTGCTCGACGGGTCGGTGACGGGAAACGAGAACGCGCCGGTCGGGCCGGTGACGACGGCGGGCAGGGCGTGGGCGCCGGCGGAGTCCTGCCGGACCAGTTGCAGCGTCCACGGCGTCGACACCGCCGCGTCGGTGAACGACAGGACACCGGTGATCATGTGCCGCCCGCCGGGCGCGCTCGCCGGGCGCACGGTCAGCGTGATCGACGAGGCGACCGGGAGCACCGAGACCGTTACCGACCGGCTGACGGCGGCGTGCGTCGTGTCACCGGGCCGGGAGACCGTGTACGTGTTCGCCCACGGGGCCGTCGGCAGGTCCGACAGCGAGAAGGCGCCGTCGGCGGCGGTGGTCACGTCCGGCAGGCGACGGGTGCCGGCGGAGTCCCGCCTCGACACCTGGAGCACCTGCGGATGCGACACCGTACCGCCGTGGAACGAGAGCCGTCCGCTGACCGTGACCGGACCGGCCGCGATGGACGACGGCGCGGAGAGCGCCAGCGAAGCGCCGAACAGGTCGAAGTCGGTGAACACGTGCAGCGCCGGCTGCCGCCCGCCCTCGTCGGTGGTGACCGCGACGAGCCTGCTGCCGTCGGCGGTGACGGCGAGGCCCTGCCGCTCCAGGTAGCGCCCTGCCGGCAGGTCGTACCGGTGCACCAGACTCCCGTCCGGCCGCCGGACGTGCACCGCCGACGCCTTCGGGTCGCCGGTGCGGTCGGTGGCGCCGACGACGACGAACGCGCCGTCCGGGGAGGCGGTCACGGCCGTCGGCCACGAACCGGACGGATACCGGCCCGCCGCCGAGAGATCCGTCGTCGCGAAGGCGGCGTGCTCGGTCGCGGGCGCCGTCCGGTCGGTCAGGAAGTTGCAGGCCAGGATCACCCTGCCGGCGTCGGACGTCAACGCCACGTCGTTGAGGCCGCTGCACGTCTCACTGGACAGCGCCGCCACCCTGGCCGGCGTGCCGGACGAGACGTCGTACACCGCCGGTGAGCCCGACAGCGGAGACGAGGAGGTGGACCGGTCCGCCACGACGAGGAGGTTCGGGGCCGCCGGGCTGCTGCGCAGCAACGGGGGCGACACGGGCACCCGGTCGAGCGGCAGGCCCAGGGCCACCACCGGCGTCTGCCCGCTGACGTCCAGCGAGCCCAGCATGCCCTTGCCGAACACGCAGCCGTACCCGAAGTAGAGCTTCCCGCCGGCCGGGGTCAACCAGGTCGGGCAGGTGCCCGAGCCGATGCTGTGACGACGGGTCTCGGTGAGCGTCGTCGTGTCGATCGCCGCGATGACGCCCGCGCCGATGAGCGCCACGTGCAGCGTCGAACCGTCCGGGCTCAACGCCATGCCGGCCGCGCCCGGCAGATCCGGGATCGTCGTCTGCGAGCCGCCGGACAGGTCCGTCACCCGCACCCCGGACCCATTGCGGCCGGAGCTGACGAAGATCCGGCCGTGCGCGGAGTCGACCACCAGGTCCGCGTACGAATCGATGCCCAGCCCGACCGGGCTGCCGCCGTCCGCCATGCCGGGACCGACCGGCGGCACGACAGCGACCACGGTCCCCAGCAGCACCGTGATCAGGAGACGTGAGACCTGCTTGACCCGCACCCCGACCCCCGCCCTGCGACCGGCCCCCGCCGCCCGCGCCGGGCCAGCCTAGACGCCGACCCGGCGGTCCCGCAGTCCCCGGTCAGTCGGCTCGGGCGCGCGTGGCGGGTCCTCGTCCCGCTGCCCGGTGGTGACCGAAAGCGGAACGCCCGGCGCGATCCTCGCGGATCGACCGGGCGTTCTCGCTGTGCACGAGCGGTGGCGGCGGGATTTGAACCCGCGGAGGGCGTAAACCCTCACACGCTTTCGAGGCGTGCTCCTTAGGCCACTCGGACACGCCACCGCCGAGTAGGCTACAGGACCCCCGCCCCGGACGCCGAACCGGTATCCCGCCAGCCGGCCTGGCAGGATCTCTGCCATGAGTACGCACATCGGCGCGAAGCCGGGCGAGATCGCCGAGCGGGTCCTGATGCCGGGCGACCCGCTGCGGGCCAAGTGGATCGCGGAGACCTACCTGGAGGACGCCGAGTGCTACTCGACGGTCCGGGGCATGCTGGGCTTCACCGGCCGCTGGAACGGCGTCGACGTCTCCGTCCAGGGCTCCGGCATGGGCATGCCGTCGGCCTCCATCTACGCGCACGAGCTGGTCAACGAGTACGGCGTGAAATCCCTGATCCGGGTCGGCTCCTGCGGGGCGCTCACCGAGGACCTGCGACTGCGGGACGTGATCGCGGCGATCGGGTCGGCCACCGACTCGAACATGAACCGCGTCCGGTTCGACGGCCTGATCGACTACGCGCCGGTGGCCGACTTCGGGCTGCTGCGTACCTCGGTGGAGGTGGCCCAGCGGCGCGGCGTCGACATGCGGGTCGGCCCGATCCTGGCGGCGGACGCCTTCTACACCGACCGTCCGGACCTCTACGACCGGCTCGCCGACTACGGCGTGCTCGCGGTGGAGATGGAGTCGGCGGCCCTCTACACGATCGCCGCCCGGTTCAAGGCCCGCGCCCTCACCGTCCTGACCGTCAGCGACCACCTCAAGACCGGCGAGCGGACCACCGCCGAAGAACGCCAACAGACCTTCTCCCAGATGGTCGAGATCGCCCTGGACACCATCGTCGCCTGACCGCCCCTTCCCTGGGCCGGTCACCCGAACGTGTTCCACAGCCACGTCTCGTACGCGGCCGGCAGGAGCTGCCACGAGAGCCAGGCGGCCACGAGCGCGGTGACGGCGACGGGCAGAGCCCGTACGGCACGGGCCCAGCGCGGCTCGTCCCGTTCGGCGGCGTTGGCCTCGGGCCGCGCGGAACGCGCCCGGAGACCGGGCAGCAGCGCGACCGTCAGCAGGAACGGCACGGCGAGCACGAAGCCCTGCACCAGCACCCAACCGGTGGTGCGGGCCAGGGGGGCCGCGGTCGGCAACGACGAGCAGTACGCCGGCAGCGTCCCGGCCGCCCACACGTCGATCCCGCACTGCACGGGGGTCACCACGGTGTAGAAGCCGCCGGCGGCCACCACCGCCACGATCATCGCCGCGAGCGGGGCGACGATCGGCCGGCCCGGCCCCCGACCGGCCACGACCACGGTCGTCACCACGGCGACGACCAGCACGGCGGCCATCAGGGTGACGCCGTCGAGGACCTGGGCGAAGGGCGCGCCCGCCTGGTCCGTCGGAGGTGTCCGTCGTACCTCGGTGGGGAGGGCGAGCCGGGCGGCCAGCGGCAGCAGGACGCCGACCACGGTGGCCAGCGCGCCCCCGCCGAGACCGACGGTGACCGCCCGCCGGATGGCCGGACGGCCGCCGGCCCGCCGGGTCAGCAGCGGCAGCGGCACGAGCCACACCAGGATCGCCGCCGGGAGCACGAACGGGTGGTAGACCAGCCGGTGGAGCTGGTCGAGGCTACCGCCACCGATCGCGGCGAGGTATGCGTACCAGGTCGGACCCGCGCCGGTGGCCGGCGCGACGCCCGGGATCGGACGCAGGTCGATGCCGCCGAGACCGTAGGTCAGCCATACTGTGCCGGCGCTTCCCCCGACCAGCGCGGCGACGGCCAGGATGGCGGGCAGCGCCCAGCGCGGTGGCGGCCCGGCGGCGTACGCGGCCCGGGACACCGCTGTCGCCCAGGCCGCGAGCAGCATCCCGCCGGCGACCAGCACCAGCATGCTGGCCAGCCGGTGCGCCGGTCCGGCGGAACCGGGCGGTCCGATACCGCCGTCTCGCAGCTGCACCGACAGCAGGGCGCCGGCCAGGAACGAGCCGACCAGAACCAGCGGCCCGGACCACCACAGCGACGCCTGTCCCGTCCCGGGCCACCGCCGGACGCCCGACGCCACGTCCGGGCCGGCGACTGACGCGTGGGCGGCGGAGCGCCAGACCGTCAGCGTCAGTCCCACCGCGAGCACGGCGCCGACCGGCAGACCCAGTAGCCCCAGACCCAGGATCGGGTCCACGCCGAGCCGGAGCCCGAACAGCAGGTTCAGGTTGGTGGTGAGGACACCGACCGGCAGCCCGACAGCGACCAGCTCGGCATGCCGGGTCCGGAGCAGCACCGCCGGGTTCCGGACCGCGTGCCACCGGTCCGGCCCGCTCGGATGGGTGCCCCAACGGTCGACGAGACGGCGGGCCGGCGGCAGACTCGCCAGGACCCGGACCAGGCCGCCCGTCGGTCCGTCGAGTCGGGCGGCGACCGCGTCGGCGTGCAGCTCCCGCCCCCGGAGCACCGCGTTGCGCAGCGCGTAGACCAGGCAGGTGAGGGTGAGCAGCACCACGAGCAACGCGGTCCTGGATCCGCCCCCCAGGATGGTCGACCGCCAGCTCCACCGGGTGGCGTCGACGAGCAGCAGCGGGTGGACCAGGAGCACCAGGGTCGGCGCGGCCACGACCGCGACGAACGCCCGCCAGACCCAGATGGTCAGGTAGGTCAGGTCGACGTCACCGTTGCGCAGGTGGGCCAGCTCGTGCAGCACCACCGCCCGGAACGCGGGTGGATCGGTGACCCGGGACAACAGCAGGCCGGCGTCGAGCCGTACGTACCGCCGGCCGGGGAGGCCGAAGACCTGACCGCTGGTCGTGCGCCGGCGCGGCGCCAGCCACCACTCGGGCGGGCGGACGAGACCCGCGACCCCGGCCAGCTCGTCGAGGTCCGTGACGGTTCGGGGAGAGGTCGTCGCGGACAACCGGCGCAGCCGTCCCCGACGGACCAGCCACCGGGGGTGGGTGAGGTAGCCCAGGGCGACGACTCCGGCGAGCAGCCCCAGACCGGCCCCGGCGAAGGCCAGTTGGGCGGTGAGGACGGGCCGGAGACAGGCCCGCTGCTCCGCCGCGAGATCGCGCCGACGGACCGGGTCGTCCCCGGCCGCCGACTGACCGGCCTCGAAGGCCGAGGCGCAGCCGGCCACCTGCTCCAGGGCGGACTGCGCGCGCCCGGGAAGGTGCGCCTCGATGGTGAACAGGAGCACCAGGCTGGTGGCGAGCACTGCCCCGATGAGCAGGACGAACCGGATGCCGAAGGCGGTGGGTCCGACCGGTCCGACCGGTACCGCGGCCGTGCTCATTCCTTCCGCCGACCGGCCCCGACCACGGCGTCGGCGATCAGCGCGGCCCGGGGAGGCGCCACACCGCCCTGGACCGCCGTCCGCTCGACGATCCGGTGGATCTCGTTCCACTCGGCGGCGGTGAGTTCCAGGGGCCCGTCGGCGGACGAACGCTCCTCCGGGCCGGCGTCGGTGGTGGAGTCGGCCGGGTCCTGGCCGGACGGCCGGAACAACCGGCGGACCAGCGTACCCGTGGCCCGGTGACCGCGCCGCAGCCCCGCCTCCACGACGTAGCGCACCACCTCGGTCATCGCGGTCAGGGCGATCGGGGTCAGCAGCACCACCACATCGGGGAGTCCGAAGGCCAGTGGCCCGGGGCTCCGGCCCGGCCGGGTCACGCCGACAGGATCCGCGAGGTACGCCTCACCCAGCACGACGAAGATCTCACCCTCCTCGGCCGGTGAGAACCGGGCGACGAGTGGGCGGGCCAGGTCGCGGGCCACTTCGAGCTCTTCCTCAGGACGCATCGGGCCCCTCTCGCCGCCGTCGGGTCCGTCCCGACCGGCCGAACCCCTGGATCCACCATAGGAAGAGGACCAAAAATATCGACGGTCGCCACGACGGGCGGCCCGCCGTCCGGACCGGTCAGCGGAAGAACGCGCGGAGGAGAGCGGCGGACTCGGTTTCGAGGACGCCGCCGTACACCTCGGGACGGTGGTTGAGCCGACGGTCGCGCAGCACGTCCCAGAGGGATCCGGCCGCGCCGGTCTTGGGCTCCCACGCGCCGAAGACCACGGTGGCGACCCGGGCCAGCACCAGCGCGCCCGCGCACATGGTGCACGGTTCCAGGGTCACCACGAGCGTGCAACCGTCCAGCCGCCAGCGGCCGAGGCGTCGCGCCGCCTGCCGCAGGGCGAGCACCTCGGCGTGCGCGGTGGGGTCGCCGGTGAGTTCCCGCTCGTTGCGGCCCACGGCCAGCTCGGTGCCATCCGGGCCGTAGAGCACCGCGCCGACCGGCACGTCGACGCCACCAGCGGCCGGCTCGGCCGCGCCGCCGGGCGCCACGGGCAGGTCGGGACCCGTGACGGCGACCTCCAGCGCGCGGCGCATCCACCGCTCGTGCCGCTGGCGGCGACCGGCCCCGTCCGGGTCGATCAGCCGCTCGTCCGCGCCCGGCCCGGCGCGGCCCGTCCGTCCGGGGGTCGGTTGGCCGGGCCGGACGGTCTCCAGGGCGGGATCGGTGACGTCCGCCGGCCCCCCGCTGCCCGGAAACGGCTCGTTCACACCTCGCGGAGCTCCTCGACCTCGTCGACGCAGCCGAGCACCTGGCACACCTCGGCGGTGACGTCGGCGGGGAGCATGCCCTCCCGGGCGCAGAGGGCGGCCAGGCGTTGCGCGGGGATGCCCAGGTCGGCGAGGAGGTCGGCGTCGCCGACCGGGTCGGCTTCCGGGTCCACCGCCGGCTGGTCGCTCTCCTCGTCGCCGCCGGTGGCGCGGCGGGGCTCGCCGGGATCGTCCAGGTCGGGCGCCTTCAGGTCGCCGACCAGCACGGAGCCGAGCCGGGACTCCTCCGCGTACGCCGAATCGGAGCCGAACACCCGCAGGTCCTCGCCGTCGTCGAGCCGCATGACCACCAGGTACGTGTCGTCGGCCTCGACGAACAGCAGCGACAGCTCGGCGTCCGGCTCGACGTCGCGGAGGCGTTCGGCCACCTCGTCGAGATCGGTGACGCCCCGCAGACTCACCTCCGCGGCGGTCCAGCCACCGTCGTCGCGCACCACGGCCGCAGCGAAGTACGACACTGTCCCCCCTGACCTGCTCAGCACAGCGTGCCGACTCGTTACGCGTGCACGGTATCCGGTCTCATCGGCAGGAGACCTGTCAACGCCCCGATGCGGACGACGCAATCCGGGGGAAAATCGAGCGGCCCTGCGGCACGGCCGCCACGTCGGGCGGCGCCCCCACCGGGCGGACCGGGAGCCGCGCGGACCGGGAGCCGCGCGGACCGGGAGCCGCGCGGACCGGGAGCCGGGCGGACCGGGAGCCGGGCGGTCGAGGTCAGCCGGTGACCCGACGGCGGGTGGCGATGAGCTCGCGCAGCCGCTCACTGCGTTGCCGCTGTGGTCGTTCCCGCTGCCGGACCGCTCTGGCCCCGGCGAGTTCCGCGAGAAGCTGGAGGCGACGGCGACTGCGTTCGGGGTCGGGTCGCGGCGTGGTCCAGGCCATGAAACCGAGAGTGAACCGTCCTGCCACGCTCGTCAAGCCGCGCTTCACTGCGCAGCGGGGTGAGCACCGAGCGCTCACCGGAGACACCCACCGCCGTCCACCGGGTCGGGCCGCCTGCCACCGGCTCGTCGTCGATCCGGCGCAGCAACCAGGCCTAGGCTCCCGCGCCCGCAGGTCGGGTCGCGGCGGTCCTCACCAGAGCGGCCAGTCGCCGGTGGCCGCCCAGCGTGACGCCAGCACGGCGGCGGCGATGCTCCAGCCTCCGGCGGTGACGATCGCGACGCCGGTGCCGACTCCCCGGTCGCCGTACCTGACCAGCGCCAGCGCGCCGAGCCAGGCTGCCGTCCCGGCGGCGGCCGTCCACCAGAGGTAGCCGCGCAGGTCCGCGCCGAGCAGCCCGAAGAAGGCCAGCCAGGCGGCGGCGGTCGCGCCGCCGACGGCGACCGCGCCGCCGGTGATCGGGTGCGGTTCCCGGTACGTGGGGCGGGCCGGCCGGCCGGAGGGGAACAGCCCGGAGGGGGCGCGTCCGCCGAGGTGGCCCGGGCCGGGCGGGGGCGGCGGGCCGGGATTCCAGGTCATCGCCGTGGTCTCCTCCCTCGTGGGGCCCGGCGGCCCCCTCTCCACCGTAGTGGTCTGTCAGGATGGGCGGGTGTTGCCGCGACTGATCGGGTATGGCCGCCGGCGGCCGGTTCTGCTGCTGCTCGTCCCGGCTCTGGTGGCCGGCGGGTGCGCGACGTCCAGGCCGACGGCCGTCGGGCCGTCGGCGGCGGCGTCGTGGTCGTCGCCGGGCGGGCCGGAGTCGGCCGCCCAGCCGGCGCCGGCCGGCGCGCCGTCCGCGTCGGCGGCGTCTCCGTCGGCCGCCGTGGCGTCGCCGCGCGCCGGCCTGCCGCACGTCTTTCCGGTACGCGCCTCGAAGGCCGACTACCACCCGACCCATTCGGCGTACCCGGGGACGGACATCTTCGCCGACTGCGGTGAGCCGGTGGTGTCGGTGACGGACGGCGTGGTCCACGAGGTCAGCCGGGTGGACCGGTTCACGAGGGACGGGCCGAAGGGGCCGTACAACGGCGGGTTGTCGGTTTCGGTGCTCGGTGACGACGGGGTGCGCTACTACGGTTCGCACCTGAGCGTGGTGGCGACCGGGGTGGACCCGGGGGTGCGGGTGCGGGCCGGGCAGCAGCTCGGCCTGGTGGGGCGGACGGGCAACGCGAACGACGTGTGTCATCTGCACTTCGGCATCTCGCCTCCGTGTCCGGGGCGGGACGGCTGGTGGATCCGGCGGGGCGTGGTGTGGCCGGCGAAGTATCTCGACGCGTGGCGGCGGGGGGTCAACCGGGAGCCGGCCGCCGAGGTGCGGGCATGGCATCGGAAGAACGGCTGTCCGGCGGCGCCGTCCCCGGCCGGCTGACCGGCTGGGCGCCGCGAGGCGGCTCCCGCCCCTGGCCGACCGGGTGCCGCAAACCGGATCCCACCTCGACCGACGGGGTCGGTTAACCACGTCGACACATTGACGAGGATTCCGTTGTCGGCTAACGTCCGAGCGAGAGAGCGCTCTCACGACTCCCTTACCCCCCTTTTCCGACAAGCGGCGTCGACCCGGATCAATCCGGCGTCGGACGCGCGATGGAGGCCCGATGAAACCTCCCGTCCCCCACCGTTCACTGGCCCTGGCCGCCGCCACCGCCCTGGCCGTCGCCGTCGGCGGGCTGACCGTGGCCGTCACCGGCACCGCGCAGGCCGCCACCGTCGGCGCGGGCAGCTACACCACCGACCCGGTCGGCCCGCTGCCCGCAGGCTGCGGACAGATGTCCACCAACCCGCGCCAGTTCGTCACCGCCAACGCCCCCACCGGCCCGGTGCCCACCAACGACTGGTGGTCGTCGCTGCTGTGGAAGAAGACCAACTGCGCGTTCAGCGAGCCCCTGCACGCGCACCCGATCTCGTTCAACACCTACACCGACGGCCTCGGCTTCTCGGCCACCTCCACCCCGACCATCACCGGCACGGCCACCGGCGTCGGCGAGTTCAAGTACCCCTACCAGGAGGACTTCCGGGTCGGCGTGGCCGGACTCGGCGCGCCGAACGTCAAGGTCGACGGCTGGACGGACTGGACGGTCAGCCCGCACTGGACCGACGGGGCCCGGACCATGCGGGCCACCATCGGCCACGGCCTGCCCTTCGCGTACTTCCAGACCGGCGGCGGCGACGCGCTGCTCAACATGACCGCCGGCAGCCCCACCGTCTGGTCGAACAGCGGCGCCACGCTCGGCTTCACCGTCCGTGGCCACGACTACGTCGCGTACGCCCCGACCGGGGCGGCCTGGACGGTCAGCGGCGGTCGGATCACCTCCACCCTGGCCGGCAAGGGCTACTTCTCGGTGGCCCTGCTGCCGCAGACCAGCGACGCGGCGGCCCGGTCCGCCCTGGCCAGCACCTACGGCCAGTACGCGCACGCCCACGTCACCGGCACCCAGGTGTCCTACGTGTACGACCAGGCCGCCGCGACGGTCCGCACCACGTACGCGTTCACCACCACCAACCGGGAGGGCAGCGCCAACCGCACCGTGGTCAGCCTCTACCCGCACCAGTGGAAGTCGCTGACCGGCGCCACCCCGGTCACCCCGACCTACCCGTCGGCCCGGGGCCGGATGAAGGTCCTCACCGGGGTCAACCAGTTCCAGACCTCGATGAAGTTCCACGGGGTGCTGCCCGAGCTGCCCGCCGTCGCCACCGGCAGCGGCGAGGACCTGACCACCCTGCGCAACCACCTGGCCGCCGTCCGGGGCAACCCGATGGACATCCGCGGCGGCGACACCTACTGGACCGGCAAGGGCCTGGGCCGGGCGGCCCGGATCGCCGAGATCGCCGACCTGGTCGGGGACACCGAGACCCGTACCGCCGCGCTCAACGCCATCCGCGGCACGCTCAACGACTGGTTCACCGCCTCGGCCGGTGAGGCGTCGAAGCTGTTCTACTACGACCGCAACTGGGGCACGCTCATCGGCTACCCCGCCTCGTACGGCTCCGACCAGGAGCTCAACGACCACCACTTCCACTACGGCTACTACATCGCCGCCGCCGCGACCCTGGCCAAGTTCGACCCGCAGTGGGCCACCAACAGCCAGTACGGCGGTATGGTCGACCTGCTGATCCGGGACGCGAACAACTACGTCCGCACCGACACCCGCTTCCCCTACCTGCGCGACTTCGACATCTACGCCGGCCACGACTGGGCCTCCGGGCACGGGTCGTTCGCGTCCGGCAACAACCAGGAGTCCTCGTCCGAGGGGATGAACTTCGCCAACGCGCTGATCCAGTGGGGCCAGGCCACCGGCAACACCGCCGTCCGGGACGCGGGCGTCTGGATGTACACCACCCAGGCGGCGGCGATCAACCAGTACTGGTTCGACGTCGACAACGACAACTTCCCGGCCGCGTTCGGGCACTCCACGGTCGGCATGGTCTGGGGCGACGGCGGCGCGTACGCCACCTGGTTCAGCGCCGAGCCGGAGATGATCCAGGGCATCAACATGCTGCCCGTCACCGGCGGGCACCTGTACATGGGCTACCGCCCGGCGTACAACTCCACCAACTACGCCGAGCTGGTCCGCAACAACGGCGGCGAGCCCACCGTGTGGCAGGACATCCACTGGCAGTTCCTGGCGCTCGGCGACCCGGCCGCCGCGCTGACCAAGCTGCGCGCCAACCCCGGCTACACGCCCGAGGAGGGCGAGAGCCGGGCGCACACCTTCCACTGGATCCGGAACCTGGCGGCCCTCGGCAACGTGGACACCACGGTCACCGCCAGCCACCCGCTGGCGGCGGTGTTCACCCGTAACGGCGCCCGCACCTACGTGGCGAGCAACATCACCGCCGCGCCGATCACCGTCCGGTTCTCCAACGGGACCACGCTCACCGTCGCGGCCGGGAAGACCGCCACCAGCGGCGCGTACACGTGGAGCGGCGGCAACGCCGCCGGCGGGGTGAACCCGAGCCCGTCACCCACCCCGACGGGTACGCCGTCACCCACGCCGACCGCCTCGCCGACGCCCACCCCGACCCCGACTCCGACCGGCACGCCGAGTTCCCCGACCCGCTACCTGCTCCCCGGCGGCGGTCTCGCCTCGGCCGGCGGCGCGGCCACCGTCACGGTCGCCGCCGCCAACGGCAACCACGACGGCACCCCGACCAACCCGGTCGTCTTCACCGCCACCGGCCTGAACCTGAACTACTCCGGTGGCGCCACCGCCTTCGACCTGTTCGTCGACGCCGCTCAGGCGGTGGGCAACGGGGTGCAGCTCCGCGTCTCGTACGACCTGACCGGCAACGGCACGTTCGAACGGGTGGAGACGTACCGCTACTTCGCCACCGACCCGGTTCCCGGCTACGAGCACTACACCCAGAACCAGGGCCTGTTCTCGGCCACCGGCAGCCACGGCAACCTGCGCAACGGCACCGTGAAGCTGGAGGTCTGGTCGGCCATCGGCGGCAGCCCGAGCACCCTCGGCGTCGGCGACAAGTCCCTGCTCCGTCTCCCGCACGCCTGACGCTCCTGACGTCCGGCGCGACGGAGACCCACCCGTGCCCGGCCCGGTCACCCCACCCGCTCGCGGGCCGGGCGGCCGGGCCGGACCGGCGTGCCCGCGCCGGGCGGCGGAACGGACCCGGGCGGCGGGCGGCGGAACGGACCCGGGCGGCGGGGACCGGCGGGCGGCGGAGCGGACCCGGGGAGTCGGCACGCCTGACGGGCTGCGCCCGACCGTCCCGGGCCGTAGGTTCGACCCGTGAGCCGCCGGGATCCCATCGCCGACCTGCGTCGGATCGCGTTCCTGCTGGAACGGGCCAACGAGGCCACCTACCGGGTGCGCGCCTTCCGGTCGGCCGCCGCCACGCTCGGCGCGCTGCCCGCCACCGAGGTCGCCGAACGGGCACGGTCCGGCCGGCTCACCGAGCTGTCCGGGGTCGGTGACGTCACCGCCCGCTGCGTCGTCGAGTCGCTGGCCGGCGAGGAGCCGGTCTACCTGCGCCGGTTGACGGCGACCGAGGGCGTCGACCTGGACGCCGGGGCCGCCGCCCTGCGTGCGGCGTTGCGCGGCGACTGTCACACCCACTCGGACTGGTCCGACGGCGGCTCGCCGATCGAGGAGATGGCGCTCGCGGCGGTCGAGCTGGGGCACGAGTACCTGGCGCTGACCGACCACTCGCCGCGGCTGAGGGTGGCGCGCGGGCTGACCGCGGACCGGCTGCGCCGCCAGCTCGACCACGTGGCGCGGCTCAACGACGCGCTGCCGGAGGGTTTCCGGATCCTCACCGGGATCGAGGTGGACATCCTCGCCGACGGCTCACTCGACCAGGACGACGACCTGCTCGCCCGGCTGGACGTGGTGGTCGGCTCGGTGCACAGCGGCCTGAACGACGAGCGCGCCCGGATGACCCGGCGGATGCTCACCGCGATCGCCAACCCGCACCTGGACGTGCTCGGCCACTGCACCGGCCGGATGGTCTCCGCCCGCCCGCCCGGGGTGACCGGGCCCGGCGACCGGGCGCACGCCGGGAAGGACGGCGACGACCGGGGGCGCGGCGGGCGGGGGTCCGGGGGCGGGGCGCGTCGCCCGCGTACCCGGGCCGAGAGCGACTTCGACGCGGACGCCGTCTTCGCCGCCTGCGCCGAGCACGGCAAGGCCGTCGAGATCAACTCCCGTCCGGAGCGGCAGGATCCGCCGAAACGGCTGATCCGGCGGGCGTTGGAGGCCGGTTGCCTGTTCGCCGTGAACACCGACGCGCACGCGCCCGGGCAGCTCGACTGGCAGCGGTTCGGGTGTGAGCGCGCGGCCCGCTGCGGGGTGCCCGCCGACCGGGTGGTGAACACCTGGCCGGCCGACGACCTGCTGGCCTGGACGGCGTCCCACGCCGACGCCGACCACCGACCGTGAGCCGACGCCGACCACCGACCGTGACCCTCCGGCCGGCACGGACGTCCGTGGGCGCGCTGCGTCGCCCGGGACCGGTCGGGCCGTCACCGGCCGGGTCGGGCGGGTTGCTCGACGCGGGCCCCGGTGGCCGGCGGGCGGCGGGTCGGATCGGGGGTCGGGGGCGCGGCGGACGGCCCGGCGTCGCGGACGCCGGGCCGGCGGCGGCGCGGGAAGCCCTGCGACACCGCCACGCCGAGCAGCACGATCGACGCCCCGACCGGCTGGTGCCAGGTCAGCGTCTCGCCGAGGACCACCGCGCCGACCAGCACCGCGAAGACCGGGATCAGGTACGTCACGGTGGACGCCGCGCTCGCCCCGATCTTCCGGATGTTGCGCAGGTTGATCACGAAGGCCAGTCCGGTGCCGAACGCGCCCAGGGCCAGCACGCTGGCCAGCACGTCGACCGACAGCCCGGTGGGCGCGGGCGGCGCTCCCGCGATCAACGGCGCCACCACGGCGAGCTGGGCGGTCGCGATCAGCAACTGCGCCGCCGACAGCGACAGGCCCGACTCGGCCCGGCCCGCGACGAACCGCTTCTGGTACGGGATGGAGAAGCCGTAGCAGGCGGCGGCGCCGAAGCAGAGGAGTTGCCCGGTGAAGGTGGCCCCACCGAGGCCCTGCCAGACGCCCAGCACCACCAGCACCCCGACGAAGCCCAGCCCCAACCCGACCGCCCGCCGTACGGTCAGCCGCTCGGTTCGGAACACCAGCACCGCCATCGGCAGGGCGACCAGCGGGGTGGTGGCGTTCCAGATGCCCGCCAGCAGCGACGGGATGCGTTCCTCGCCGTACCCGAAGAGGGTGAACGGGACGGCCACGCCGAACGCGGCCACCACGCTCAGGTGCAGCCAGAGCCGCGGGTCGCGGGGCAGTCGGTCACGCAGCACGGCGAGCACCACCAGCAGGGTCGCCGCGCCGGTGGCCGCCCGGCCGAGGGTGACGTACAGCGGGTGCAGCTCCCGTACGCCGATCTTGATGAACAGGAAACTGGAGCCCCAGATCGCGGCGAGCAGCACGAAGCCGGGCAGCCAGCTCCGCAGCGCCGGCTTGTCAGGGGTGAGGCGCGGTATCACTCCTGACACTCTGCCGTACCGGCGGGGCCGCGCACCACCCGGTCACCGTGTCCGGCGTCACCGTGACCCACCTACCATTGGTGGCGTTGACCAGCACAGGAGGTGGCGCCAATGGCCATGCCGATGGAATTCGACCCGCTCGTCGACTTCGCCGGGAGCTGGACCACCCAGCTCGCCGACCGGTACCTCCCCCTCCCGGAGCTACCCCCCGTGCGCTACGAGTGCGTCGACGGAAGGCTGGTCATGACCCCTGCGGAAGTTGGCAGCAACAGCTTCGGCGAGATGAGACTCGCCCGGCTACTCGGGCCGGCTGCCGAAGCCGCCGGCTTCTACGTGTACGGGCAGGTCAATCTCACCTTCGGGCCGCAGCGCTGGATCCAGCCGGACGTGACCATCCTGCACACCCTGCCGGCCACCGACGAGGAGGACCGTTGGGTGCCGGCCCGGCTGTGCGCCCTCGCGGTGGAGTTCGTCTCCCCCGGCAGCCGCCGACAGGACTTCGTCGACAAGCCGCGCCGCTGCGCCGAGGGCGGCGTGCCGTACTTCATGCGGGTGACCATCGTCCGGCGGCTGCGCAGCGCCGCCGTCGAGCTCTTCGCCCTCGACGGCGGCGGGCACGTCCCGGTCGCCAAGGTGGTCAACGGGGAACGGCTCCGGGTGGACGCGCCGTTCCCGATCGATCTCGACCCGGCCGACCTGCTGCCCTGAGCCACGCGGAAAAGGCCGACGCTCACGTAGGGTTCCCCCGTGGGACGAATCGACGACCTCGCGAACCGGTACGTGGTGGAGTGGGCAGCGCTCAACCCGGCCGGCGCCACCTACGCCGGCATCGCCGGCCATGACGACCAGCTCGACGACCTGTCGCCCGACGGGTACGCCGCCCGCGCCGAGCTGACCCGCCGTACCCTCGCCGAGCTGGACGCCGCCGAGCCGGCGTCGGCGGCGGAACGGACCGCCCAGGAGGCCATGCAGGAGCGCCTCGGGCTCTCCCTGGCCCGCTACGAAGCCGGCGAGGAGACCAGCGAGCTGAACGTGATCGCCAGCGGGCTGCACGAGCTGCGTTCGGTCTTCGACCTGATGCCGACCGACGGCGACGACGCGGTGGCGAACGTCGCGACCCGGCTCAACGCGTTCGCCGGCGCCCTGGAGAGCTACAAGACCACGCTGCGCGGGGCCGCCGACGCCGGCCACGTCTCGTCCCGCGTCCAGATCGTCGAGGTCGCCAAGCAGTGCGACATCTGGACGGACCCGGACGGCGACGACTTCTTCCACGGCCTGGTCGAGCGGCTCGGGGTCGACGGCACGCTCGGCGCGGAGCTGCGCCGGGGCGCGTCGGCGGCCACCGCGGCGACCGCCGAGTTCGGCCGGTTCCTGCGCGACGAGCTGGCCGCCCGGGGCCGCGACAAGCAGGCCGTCGGGCGGGACCGCTACGAGCTGGCGTCCCGTTACTTCCTCGGCGCGCGGATCGACCTGGACGAGACGTACGCGTGGGGTTTCGAGGAGCTGGCCCGGCTGGAGGCCGACATGCGGACGGTGTCCGCGCAGATCGTCGGGCCCGGCGCGACGATCGACGACGCGGTGGCCGCGCTGGACGCCGACCCGGCGCGCACCATCCGGGGCAAGGAGGCGTTCCGGGACTGGATGCAGGCGCTCTCCGACCGGGCGGTCGACGAGCTGCACGGGACCCACTTCGACATCCCGGAGCAGGTCCGCCGGCTGGAGTGCTGCCTCGCCCCGACCAGCGACGGCGGCATCTACTACACCGGCCCGAGCGAGGATTTCGCCCGCCCGGGGCGGATGTGGTGGGCGGTGCCGCAGGGCATGACCGACTTCTCCACCTGGCGCGAGGTGACCACGGTCTACCACGAGGGCGTGCCCGGCCATCACCTCCAGGTGGCGCAGACGGCCGTCCGGGCGGAGCTGCTCAACCGCTGGCAGCGGCTGCTCTGCTGGGTCTCCGGGCACGGTGAGGGCTGGGCCCTGTACGCCGAGCGGCTGATGGACGAGCTCGGCTACCTGGAGGATCCGGGTGACCGGCTCGGCATGCTCGACGGCCAGGCGTTCCGGGCGGCCCGGGTGATCGTGGACATCGGCATGCACCTGGAGCTGGAGATCCCGAAGGGCAACGCGTTCGACTTCCACCCGGGCGAGCGTTGGACGCCGGAGCTGGGCTGGGAGTTCATGCGCGCGCACTGCCGGGTGCCGGACGAGATGCTGCGGTTCGAGCTCAACCGCTACCTGGGTTGGCCGGGGCAGGCCCCCTCGTACAAGGTCGGGGAGCGGATCTGGCTCCAGGCCCGGGACGACGCGAAGATCCGCAAGGGGCCCGACTTCGACCTGAAGGAGTTCCACCGCGAGGCGCTCAACCTGGGCGCGCTCGGTCTCGATCCGCTGCGTCAGGCGCTCGGCCGGCTCTGAGCCGCCCCCGGCTCCCCGGAGGTGACGCGACGCGCACTCCCGGGGAGCCGGTCGCGTTGGCTAACGTAGTCGTTCGTCGGGGAGTCCCCCTCTCCCCGGGTACGTTCGATCGAGGTTCTGCCAGTGACTCTGTACGGCGACAAGCTCCCGCCCGGCGACGACCGGCCCACCGTCCAGGTCACCGCGGTCACCTGGCCCGCGGTGGACGACGCGCCGCCACCCCCCGGTCCCGCGCCGCAGCCGCAGCCGCAGCCGCAGCCGCCGGCCCCGGCGCCCCGAGCCCGGCGGCGCGGCCGGCTGGCGCTCGCCGCCGGGGTGGCCGTCGCGGTGCTCGCGGTCGGCGCGGGCGTCGGCGGCTACACCTACGCCGGTGAGATTCCCCGCGGCACGTCGGTCCTCGGGACCGAGGTGGGCGGAAAGAGCCGGGAGGACGCCGCCCGGGAGCTCCGCGCCGAGCTGGAGCGCCGGGCCGCGACCCTCACCACCCCCGTCGAGGTACGCGTCGGCGACCGGACCGTCCAGCTCACGCCCGCCGACGTCGGGCTGACGGTGGACGTGGACGCGACCGTCGCGGCAGCCGCCGAGGCGCAGGCCGCCCCGGTCAGCCGGCTGTTCGGCTCCCGGTCGGTCGAGCCGGTCGTGGTGGTGGATCCGGTCCGGTTGGCGGCCGCCCTGGAGCCGGCGGTCGGCCCGCAGGGGCGGAAGATGACCATGCCGAAGATCACCTACAGCGGCACCACGCCGAAGAAGGTCCACCCCCGCCCCAGCCTGACGGTGGACGCCCAGACCGCGGCCGACGCGCTGCGGGCGGGCTGGCTCGGCGGCCAACCGGTCGTCGTGCCGCTGGTCGAGAAGCACCCGGCGACCAGCGCCGAGGAGGTCGACCGCCTGGTGGCCGAGCTGGCCGGGCCGGCGGTCGCCGCGCCGGTCAAACTGACCACCGCCAGGGGCTCGGTGAGCATCCCGCCGAGCGCGATCGCCCGCAGCCTCAGCTTCCCGGTGGACAAGGCCGGCAAGCTGACCCCGAAACTCGACGTTAAGAAGCTGCGCGCCGCCCTCGGCGGCAAGCTGGCCGCGATCGAGGTCGAGCCGAAGGACGCCACGATGACCGTCGTCGGCCGCACGCCGAAGGTCGTCGCGAGCCGCCCCGGGCAGCGCCTCGACGACACCGCGCTCGCCCGGGACCTCCTCGCCGTCCTGCCGAGGACCACCGACCGTACCGTCACCGGCGAGCTCAAGCCGGTCGACGCGAAGCTGACCACCGAGAAGGTCGGCACGCTCGGCATCAAGGAGAAGGTCTCCAGCTTCACCACCCGGTTCACCGGCGGTCTGTCCGCCCCGCGCAGCAAGAACATCGTGCAGATCGCCAAGGACGTGGACGGCACGGTGGTCCAACCCGGGGAGACGTTCTCGCTGAACGGCCACACCGGCGAACGCAACTACCAGCAGGGCTACCACGACGCCCCGGTCATCCTCGACGGCAAGCTGGTGCCGGGCGTCGGCGGTGGCACGTCGCAGTTCACCACCACCCTGTTCAACGCCACCTACTACGCCGGTCTGGAGGACGTCGAGCACAAGCCGCACTCGTACTGGTTCAGCCGGTACCCGGCGGTGATCGAGTCGACGATCTTCTACCCGAATCTCGACTTCAAGTTCCGCAACGACACCCCGTACGGCGTCATGATCGACACCTCGTACACGTCGAGTTCGGTGACCGTCTCCATCTGGAGCACGAAGATCTACGACAGCGTGAAAACCGAGTACGGCCCACGCCGCAACATCACCAGGCCGAAGGTGATCCACCTGGAGCCCGGCCCGTCCTGCATCGCCACCAACGGCATCGACGGCTTCACCCAGGACGCCTTCCGGGTCATCCGCAAGAACGGCCAGGTGGTCAAGCGGGAGAAGTTCAGTTGGACCTACCAGGCCGAGCCGCGCTTCGTCTGCGGACCGACACAACCCTGACCTCCGCCGGCGCCGTGACGCCCCCGTCGGCCACCCGGCCGGCGGGGGCGTTCCCGTCCTGCCTGTCGCATCCCCTCAGGGGCGCGCCTCGGCCAGACCGCGGCGCACCCCGTCGGCGTCCCGGTCGGTGCCGTAGACGGCGGTGTCCGGCTGCTGCCGCCAGCTCTCGTCCAACGTCCCGGCGTCCACCGGGTCGAAGCCGAGCGACTCGACCACATTCATCACGAGCTGTTTGGCGTCCGCGTCGTCGGCGGCGACGGGCAGCGCGATCCGCTCGGCCTCGCCGGCCGGGCGGCCGTTCTCCAGCAGATGCTGCGCCTGGATGGTGTTGAACGTCTTCACCACCCGGGCGCCGGGCAGCCGGTCGGCGGTCCACCGGCTCGACGTGAGGCTCCGGTCGGCGAGCTCCGGGATCTCACCGTCCCGCTGGGGGTAGTAGTTGTTCGCGTCGACGACGACCCGACCGCTGAACGCGTCGCCGGGCAGCGCCGGTACGGCGGCCAGCGGTACGGCCAGCACCACGAGATCGTCGGCGGCGGCAGCCTGTTCGACGGTCCCGGCTGCCGCGCCGGTCTCCGTGGCCAGGTCACGCAGCGACTCGGGGCCCCGGGAGTTGGCGACGGTCACCTCGTGCCCGAGGGCGGTCAGCCGTCGGGTGAGGGTGCCACCGATGTGCCCTGAGCCGATGATCCCGATTCTCATGAGGGTTCTCTCCTGCCTCCGCCTGTCGGCGGTCCGGTCGGACCACCAGGCAGATACCCCGCAAGATCGGAAGAATTCCCCCGGGAAACGCAACGAGGGTCACCCCAGCTGGGGTGACCCTCGTTGAAAGATTGTCCGGCGGTGTCCTACTCTCCCACACCCTCCCGAGTGCAGTACCATCGGCGCTGGAGGGCTTAGCTTCCGGGTTCGGAATGTAACCGGGCGTTTCCCCTCCGCCATGACCGCCGTAACACTATCGACTTATCAAACACACACGAGCGTGGTGTTCGTTTGTCGTGAGTTGCACAGTGGACGCGAGCAGAATCTTTGTAGTCAAGTCCTCGGCCTATTAGTACCGGTCGACTGAACCCGTTACCGAGCTTACATCTCCGGCCTATCAACCCAGTCGTCTAGCTGGGGGCCTTACCCCTGTCACCAGGGTGGGATACCTCATCTTGAAGCGAGCTTCCCGCTTAGATGCTTTCAGCGGTTATCCCTTCCGAACGTAGCCAACCAGCCGTGCCCCTGGCGGGACAACTGGCACACCAGAGGTTCGTCCGTCCCGGTCCTCTCGTACTAGGGACAGCCCTTCTCAAGTATCCTACGCGCACGGCGGATAGGGACCGAACTGTCTCACGACGTTCTAAACCCAGCTCGCGTACCGCTTTAATGGGCGAACAGCCCAACCCTTGGGACCTGCTACAGCCCCAGGATGCGACGAGCCGACATCGAGGTGCCAAACCATCCCGTCGATATGGACTCTTGGGGAAGATCAGCCTGTTATCCCCGGGGTACCTTTTATCCGTTGAGCGACACCGCTTCCACACGCAAGTGCCGGATCACTAGTCCCGACTTTCGTCCCTGCTCGACCTGTCAGTCTCACAGTCAAGCTCCCTTGTGCACTTGCACTCAACACCTGATTGCCAACCAGGCTGAGGGAACCTTTGGGCGCCTCCGTTACCCTTTAGGAGGCAACCGCCCCAGTTAAACTACCCACCAGACACTGTCCCTGAACCGGATAACGGTCCGAAGTTAGATACCCAAATCAACCAGAGTGGTATTTCAAGATTGCCTCCACCCATACTGGCGTATGGACTTCACCGGCTCCCACCTATCCTACACAAGCTAATTCGGATACCAATGTCAAGCTATAGTAAAGGTCCCGGGGTCTTTCCGTCCTGCCGCGCGTAACGAGCATCTTTACTCGTACTGCAATTTCGCCGGGCCTGTGGTTGAGACAGTGGGGAAGTCGTTACGCCATTCGTGCAGGTCGGAACTTACCCGACAAGGAATTTCGCTACCTTAGGATGGTTATAGTTACCACCGCCGTTTACTGGCGCTTAAGTTCTCCGCTTCGCCCCGAAGAGCTAACAGGTCCCCTTAACGTTCCAGCACCGGGCAGGCGTCAGTCCATATACATCGAATTACTTCTTCGCATGGACCTGTGTTTTTAGTAAACAGTCGCTTCCCCCTGCTCTCTGCGGCCATACAACGCTCCACCCGCGCGGGGCTTCACGTCTCCGGCCCCCCTTCTCCCTAAGTTACGGGGGCAATTTGCCGAGTTCCTTAACCACAGTTCACCCGATCGCCTCGGTATTCTCTACCTGACCACCTGTGTCGGTTTGGGGTACGGGCCGCTCGGAACTCGCTAGAGGCTTTTCTCGGCAGCATAGGATCACTGACTTCACCTGAATCGGCTCGGCATCACGTCTCAGCCCTGTGCGCCACGGATTTGCCTATGGCACGGCCTACACGCTTACCCCGGCACAACCACCGGCCGGGCTCAGCTACCTTCCTGCGTCACCCCATCGCTTGACTACTACCCGCCAGGTTCCCACGCTCACCACACATGATCCGAAGACCACCTGCAGCTCGGATGGTTAGCACAACGAGGTTCATCACGGGCGCTCCTTCGCGGGTACGGGAATATCAACCCGTTGTCCATCGACTACGCCTCTCGGCCTCGCCTTAGGTCCCGACTCACCCAGGGCGGATTAGCCTGGCCCTGGAACCCTTGGTCATCCGGCGGAAGGGTTTCTCACCCTTCATTCGCTACTCATGCCTGCATTCTCACTCGTGCCGCGTCCACGACTAGGTCACCCCGTCGCTTCACCCCCGGCACGACGCTCCCCTACCCATCCACACACCTGCACGGCACATCAAGGCGCCGCGAAGTACCATGTGAATGCCACAGCTTCGGCGGTGTGCTTGAGCCCCGCTACATTGTCGGCGCGGAACCACTTGACCAGTGAGCTATTACGCACTCTTTAAAGGGTGGCTGCTTCTAAGCCAACCTCCTGGTTGTCTATGCGACCCCACATCCTTTTCCACTTAGCACACGCTTAGGGGCCTTAGCTGGTGATCTGGGCTGTTTCCCTCTCGACTACGAAGCTTATCCCCCGCAGTCTCACTGCCGCGCTCTCACTTACCGGCATTCGGAGTTTGGCTGATTTCGGTAAGCTTGTGGGCCCCCTAGACCATCCAGTGCTCTACCTCCGGCAAGAAACACACGACGCTGCACCTAAATGCATTTCGGGGAGAACCAGCTATCACGGAGTTTGATTGGCCTTTCACCCCTAACCACAGGTCATCCCCCAACTTTTCAACGTTGGTGGGTTCGGCCCTCCACACGGTCTTACCCGCGCTTCAGCCTGCCCATGGCTAGATCACTCCGCTTCGGGTCTAGAGCATGCGACTAAAACGCCCTATTCAGACTCGCTTTCGCTACGGCTCCCCCACACGGGTTAACCTCGCCACATGCCACTAACTCGCAGGCTCATTCTTCAAAAGGCACGCCGTCACCCCGCAAGGCTCCGACGGATTGTAGGCGAACGGTTTCAGGTACTATTTCACTCCCCTCCCGGGGTACTTTTCACCATTCCCTCACGGTACTCGTCCGCTATCGGTCACCAGGAAGTATTCAGGCTTACCAGGTGGTCCTGGCAGATTCACGGCAGATTTCAGGAGTCCGCCGCTACTCGGGAACACCCACAGAAGGTCAGCAACTTTCACCTACCGGACTATCACCGTCTACGGTCAGCCTTCCCAGACTGTTCGACTAGCCACTGACTTTGTAACTTCTCCAACACGTGTCAGCATGTTGAGCAGGGTCCCACAACCCCGACCACGCAACCCCTGACAGGTATCACACGCAACCGGTTTAGCCTAAATCCGCTTTCGCTCGCCACTACTCACGGAATCACTAAATTGTTTTCTCTTCCTACGGGTACTGAGATGTTTCACTTCCCCGCGTTCCCCCCATACACCCTATGTGTTCAGGTGCAGGTGACATCACATGACTGATGCCAGGTTTCCCCATTCGGACACCCTGGGATCACAGCTTGGTTGACAGCTCCCCCAGGCCTATCGCGGCCTCCCACGTCCTTCATCGGCTCCTGGTGCCAAGGCATCCACCGTTCGCCCTTGACAACTTGACCACAAAGATGCTCGCGTCCACTGTGCAATTCTCAACAAACGACCAACCCACAACCCACAGTCTCCCACCAGACCCGACAACCGCCGACGGTATGAGAAACCAGGCCATGCCTGGCAGTCACATCCAGAAGAAACCCACCACACAGGGTTGTTCCTTCAGGACCCAACAGGGTGCCCTACATTCCCACCAAGCCGCACCATCAACCCGTTCCCACCACCCCACAAGGCAGCTGTACTAGAATCTCAGGCCGTTGCCCAGCAAAAACTCACCAGTGTCTCCGCCATTCGAGCACCCCGACCCAACATTCGCAGGCCGCGGGCCCCATACCAGCTTTCGCCGGATGGTGCTCCTTAGAAAGGAGGTGATCCAGCCGCACCTTCCGGTACGGCTACCTTGTTACGACTTCGTCCCAATCGCCAGCCCCACCTTCGACGGCTCCCTCCACAAGGGTTGGGCCACCGGCTTCGGGTGTTGCCGACTTTCGTGACGTGACGGGCGGTGTGTACAAGGCCCGGGAACGTATTCACCGCAGCGTTGCTGATCTGCGATTACTAGCGACTCCGACTTCACGGGGTCGAGTTGCAGACCCCGATCCGAACTGAGACCGGCTTTTTGGGATTCGCTCCACCTCACGGTATCGCAGCCCATTGTACCGGCCATTGTAGCATGCGTGAAGCCCTGGACATAAGGGGCATGATGACTTGACGTCATCCCCACCTTCCTCCGAGTTGACCCCGGCAGTCTTCGATGAGTCCCCGCCATAACGCGCTGGCAACATCGAACGAGGGTTGCGCTCGTTGCGGGACTTAACCCAACATCTCACGACACGAGCTGACGACAGCCATGCACCACCTGTGACCGCCCCCGAAGGACCCCCCATCTCTGGAGGTTTTGCGGCCATGTCAAACCCAGGTAAGGTTCTTCGCGTTGCATCGAATTAATCCGCATGCTCCGCCGCTTGTGCGGGCCCCCGTCAATTCCTTTGAGTTTTAGCCTTGCGGCCGTACTCCCCAGGCGGGGCGCTTAATGCGTTAGCTGCGGCACAGGAAACCGGAGAGGCCCCCCACACCTAGCGCCCAACGTTTACAGCGTGGACTACCAGGGTATCTAATCCTGTTCGCTCCCCACGCTTTCGCTCCTCAGCGTCAGTATCGGCCCAGAGACCCGCCTTCGCCACCGGTGTTCCTCCTGATATCTGCGCATTTCACCGCTACACCAGGAATTCCAGTCTCCCCTACCGAACTCTAGCCTGCCCGTATCGACTGCAGGCCCGCAGTTGAGCCGCGGGTTTTCACAGTCGACGCGACAAGCCGCCTACGAGCTCTTTACGCCCAATAAATCCGGACAACGCTCGCACCCTACGTCTTACCGCGGCTGCTGGCACGTAGTTGGCCGGTGCTTCTTCTGCAGGTACCGTCAC
Source organism: Micromonospora sp. WMMD882 (assembly GCF_027497255.1). Lineage (NCBI taxonomy): Bacteria > Bacillati > Actinomycetota > Actinomycetes > Micromonosporales > Micromonosporaceae > Micromonospora > Micromonospora sp. WMMD882. The sequence continues at coordinate 5,028,508 of NZ_CP114903.1, read as the reverse complement.
TTGCGCTTCGTCCCTGCTGAAAGAGGTTTACAACCCGAAGGCCGTCATCCCTCACGCGGCGTCGCTGCATCAGGCTTCCGCCCATTGTGCAATATTCCCCACTGCTGCCTCCCGTAGGAGTCTGGGCCGTGTCTCAGTCCCAGTGTGGCCGGTCGCCCTCTCAGGCCGGCTACCCGTCGTCGCCTTGGTAGGCCATCACCCCACCAACAAGCTGATAGGCCGCGAGCCCATCCCAAGCCGAAAAACTTTCCACCAACAATCATGCGACCGAAGGTCATATTCGGTATTAGCCCCCGTTTCCGAGGGTTATCCCAAAGCCTGGGGCAGGTTGCTCACGTGTTACTCACCCGTTCGCCGCTCGAGTACCCCGAAGGGCCTTTCCGCTCGACTTGCATGTGTTAAGCACGCCGCCAGCGTTCGTCCTGAGCCAGGATCAAACTCTCCAACAAAAACCTGTCGAAAAATCCATCCCGGCAACAAAAAGTGTTGCCAAAGGAATCCCCACCAACACAAACCACAAAGGTCTGCGCCAGCACGGCGGTATAACTAATTGGCACTGGCTTATCAAGCACCCTGTTGAGTTCTCAAAGAACAACCACACACCATCAGCAACCCCCACCACCGTGGAGACCCATCCGGGGCAAACCGTTCCCATCCCCGCCGCTCCCGCGCCGGGCACTTCTACTACGTTACCTCACCGTTTCCACCCCGTCAAACCGGTCTGACCCGATCTGACCCGACTTCACCCGGTTCAGCACCCACAACCCCAGACAGCAGCAAACCACCACACTGAGATCATCGGATTTGGCAGGCCGGCCGCCGCAGTCACCCGCAAGCACGCCCGGTTCCCTACCGATCGTCAACCATACCCGGCCAGTTCCGCCCCGCCAAATCGACCCCCAGGCCGACCCAACCGAACACCACCCGACACCACCCGCTCCGGCCTCCCAGGACCTTTGCCCTGTTTCGTCCGTTCCGCGCTGGCAGAGAGAAAGTTACGCGTCCGAGGGTTTGGACGTCAAATCGGGTGGGTAGCGGCCTGCGTCACATCGTTGATGGCCTGCTATCCCGCCTGGTCACGGGCGCTGGCCGGAGCGTCGGGCGGCGAGCAGGCCCCGGACGCCGAGCACCCCGACGGTCGTACCGACGGTCAACGAAGCGGCGATCAGCAGCGCGTGGATCCACAGGAAGCCGGTGCCTCCGCCCCCGCCGACCGACCCGCCGGCCCAGGAGCGCGGGTCGTTCCAGATCGCGACGGCGAACCTCGGCCAGATCGCCCAGGTCCACACCCCGACGCCGACCAGGAACAGGGCCCAGCCCCGTGACAGCACCATGCCCGCCGAGTATGCCAGCGGACGCCGCCACCTCACCCCGCGTCCAGCCTCGGCGGCACGCCACCACCGTCGGCGTCCCGCAACGGCCGCGCCGACGGAGCGGCCGCACCCCCGGAACGGCCGGGCCGGCGGGTGCCCTCCCGGCACGCGCCGGCACCCGGGCGGCGGTCCCCGGGGTTACCGTGGACACATGATCCGGGCGAGCAGTCTCGCGCCGGAAGCCGTCGACACGGGCGACGAGCTTCCGGCCGACGTCGTGCCGCACGTGCCGGTGGTCGGATCCGGCGACGACCGGGACGGCCTCCTGGACCTCCTTCGTGCCCGCGGGCTGCGGTTCCGCGACGGCGCGCGATGGCAACCGGCTCGCTGAGCCGACCCTGCTGATCCCCCGGGCGGGACCGCCCGGGGACGCGCACGTCCGCGCGCCCTTCCACCGGTACGACACGAAAGGCGTCCCACCATGTCCGCTGCACGGATGCTCACCGGCGACCGCCCGACCGGGCGGCTGCACCTCGGCCACTACGTCGGCAGCATCGCCAACCGGGTCCGACTGCACAAGCGTTACGAGAGCTTCTTCATCATCGCCGACCTGCACATGCTCACCACCAGGAACACCCGGGAGGACATCTCCCGGATCACCGACAACGCCCGGGAGATGGTCCTCGACGTCCTCGCCGCCGGGGTCGAGCCGGACCAGGCGACGTTCTACCTCCAGTCCGCCGTGCCGGAGGTCGGTGACCTGTTCACCCTCCTCCAGAACCTGGTCACCGTGCCGAGGCTGGAACGGGTGCCGTCGCTCAAGGAGATGGCCCGGGCCGCCGGCAAGGAGGAGATGCCGTACGGGCTGCTCGGCTATCCGGTCCTCCAGGCGGCGGACATCCTCTGCGTACGCGCCGGGGTGGTGCCGGTCGGCAAGGACAACGCGGCCCACGTCGAGGTCACCCGGGAGATCGCCCGCCGGTTCAACCACCTCTACGGGGACGTCTTCCCCGTACCGGAGCTGATCCAGGCCGAGACGCCCGCGCTGGTCGGCACGGACGGGCGGGCCAAGATGAGCAAGAGCCTGGGCAACGCGATCGACCTGGCCGACGAGCCGGCCGTGGTCCGGCGCAAGGTGCTGGGGATGTACACCGACCCGAACCGGATCCGGGCCGACGTGCCGGGTCGGGTCGACGGCAACCCGGTCTTCGTCTACCACGACGTGTTCAACCCGGACCGGGCCGAGGTGGCCGAGCTGGCCGACCGCTACCGGGCCGGACGGATCGGCGACGTCGAGGTCAAGGAGCGGCTGGCCGTCGCGGTCAACCACTTCCTGGACCCGATCCGGGAACGCCGGGCCCGGTTCGCTGCCGAGCGTGGGCTGGTCGACCGCCTGATCGTCGAGGGCACCGAACGGACCCGCGACGAGGTGCGGCAGACCGTGACCGAGGTACGCCGGGCGATGGGCCTGACGGGCGCGTACCAGCGGATCCGTCGGCGGGCCGAGCGGGCCCGGCGGGTCACCGACCCGGCGTAGCCACCGGGTCCGGCGGTTCCCCAGCGCGACGCCGGGCCGGTGCGTGCCGGCCCGGGTCAGTCGTCATCGCCGTCGTCATCGCCGTCGTCGTCATCGTCATCGTCATCGTCGACCGGCTCCTGCTCGGCCTTGACCACCGCGCCGTCCTTGCGGTCCACGTCGATCTCGTGCTCGGTCTGCCCGTCGACGATCTCCACGCTCCACACGTCCCGGCCATCCTCGCGTTCGGCCTCGATCCCGACGATCTCGCCGCCGCCGACGCGGGCCAGGGCGATCTCACCGGCCCGCTGCAGGTCCACAGCGGCGTCACCGGCGGCCGGGCCCACGCCGCCGGACGGCGAGCCGGTCGCGCTCGGCGCGGCGCTGGTCGGGGCGGCGGTGGTCGGGGCGTCGGTGGCTCCCGGGCTGGTCGGCACGGCGGCGCTGTCGTCCGGGGTGGTGGTCGGGGCCGCCGGGGCCGTGGTGGCGGCGGCCAACGTGGTCCGGCCGGTCCGCTCCTCGGCGGCGGCGACACCGATGGCCGAACCGACCAGCGCGAGCGCCGCCACGCCGCCCGCCGACGCCACGATCAGGGTCTTGCGGTTCATCTTGCTCACCTTTCCTCGGTTGTGGCTGCCAGGATCAGACGAAACGGGATAGTGGCGCGCTGCCCGGACCCTAAGCCCCGGTTAAGACATTCCGGCCGGTCGGTACCACTGCGGTCAGGACGGCGACCTGAGCCGGAGCAGCACCTCGGCCCCACCGCCGGGCCCGGCCCGCAGGTCCAGCCGGCCCCCGCCGGCCTCCGCCACCCGGCGGGCGATGTCCAGACCGAGCCCGGTCGAGCCGGCCCCGCTGGCGCCCCGGCGCACCGTGCCGGCCGGCGTCGTGACGGCCGGCATCCCCGGCCCCTGGTCGGTCACGGCGAGCACCGCCTGCTCCCCGTCGCGGGTCAGCCGGACGGTGAACGGGGTGCCGTCCGGGGTGTGCGCGAACACGTTGCCGAGCAGCGCGTCGACCGCCGCCGCCAGGTCGTCGGCGGGCACGCCGACCGGCAACGGCCCGGCCGCCAGGTCGCAGCGCACCGCCCGGCCGGTGTCCTCGGCCAGCACCGACCAGAACGCCACCCGGTCCGCGAGCACCGCCGCCGCGTCGCAGCCGACCGGGCCGACCGCCGCGGTACGGTCCCGGCGGGCCTGCCGGATCAGCCCGGTCACCACCCGCTCCAGGCCGTCCACCGCGGCGGCGATCCGGGCCGCGTCCTGCGGGTCGCGCAGCGACTCGGCCTCCAGCCGCAGGGCGGTGAGCGGGGTCCGCAGCCGGTGCGACAGGTCGGCCACCTGCTCGCGTTCCTGGGCGAGCAGCACCTGGATCCGGCCCGCCAGGTGGTTGAGCGCGCCGGCCACCTCGCGTAGCTCGGTCGGCCCGGCCGGCGTCACCCGGGCGTCCAGCTCGGCGTTGGCGAGCCGGTGCGACACCACGGACAGCTCGCTGATCGGCCGGACCAGGGTCCGGGCCAGCCGGTCGGCCACCGCCAGCCCGATCACCACCAGCACCACCCCGAGCAGGGCCAGCACCAGCCAGGCCCGGCCCACCCCGGCGGACAGCTCGGCGCGCGGCACCACCGTCCGGATCACTCCGGTGCCGTCGGCGCGGCCCTGGACGGCGATCACCACCTCGCGTCCCTCGGCGGACTCCGCGGTGAGGCTCTGCCCGCGCGCCGCCAGGGCCACCGCCGGGGTACGGGGGGCGAGCGTGCCGAGCACCGTGCCGTCGGGCAGGAAGACGCTGACCGGGCGACCCGAGTCGACGGCGAGCTGCTCCACGGTGAGCCGGATGGTCGCCGGGTCGGCCGTGCCGACCACCGGGACCAGGCTCTGCGCGTCGGCGGTGGCCCGGACGGTGGCCCGGTCCGCGGCGACCGCGCGGACCAGCAAGGCCAGCGGCACCAGGAAAGCGACCAGGGTGAGCACGCTGACCGCGGCGGCGAGCAGCGCCAGTCGGGCTCTCACCCCGGGTTCCCCGGCGCGTCGAGCCGGACGCCCACTCCCCGTACGGTGTGCAGGTAGCGGGGTTGCTGGGCGTTCTCGCCGAGCTTGCGGCGTAGCCACGACAGGTGCACGTCGACGGTCTTGTCCGCGCCGCCGTACGGGATCTGCCAGACCTCGGTCAGCAGCTCCCGTTTGGTGACCACCTCGCCGGGCCGGGTGGCGAGGTGACGCAGCAGGTCGAACTCGCGTGGGGTCAGCTCGACGGGCTCGCCGTCCAGGGTGACCTGCCGGGCGCGGGGGTCGACCCGCAGCCCACCCACCACCAGCGTCGGATCGTCCGCGCCGCCGCCGGCCGGCCCGCGGCGCAGCACCGCCCGGATCCGGGCGTCGAGCTGGGCGGCGGTGAACGGCTTCACCACGTAGTCGTCGGCGCCCGCGTCGAGGACCCGGACGATCTCCGTCTCGTCGTCCCGGGCGGTGGCCACGATCACCGGCACCTGGCTGACCGCGCGGAGCATCCGCAGCAGCTCCCGGCCGTCGAGGTCGGGCAGGCCGAGATCGAGCACGACCAGGTCCGGGCGGTTGTCGAGGGCGTCGCGCAGCCCGTCCAGGGCGGTCGAGGCGGACGCCACCGCGTGCCCCCGGTCCCGCAGCGCCCGGACCAGCGGGGTACGGATGGTCAGGTCGTCCTCGACGAGCAGCAGCCGGGCCACACGGTGCAGGCTAACCGCACCGGCCCGGGTCGGCCGCCGCGTTAACCGTCCCTTAGCGTCGTCCGGTGCCGCGACCAACCATCGATCGGGGATAGTCGGGGGCATGCGTCGTCCGCTTCTCGCCGTGGCCGGCTGGCTGGTCACCGCCGTGCTGGTCACCCTGGTCGGGGTGGCCGCGATCCGGTTGGTCGGGGAGAGCATCACCGGCACTCCCGGGGGTGTGCGCAGTCAGGACGAGGTGGAACGCGCCCTGGCCAGCCCGGCACCGACCAGCCCCGGGCCGTCCGCAGCGCCGTCCGGGCCGGTGGCGTCCGGTGCTCCGACGCCCTCCGCCGGCGTCGGGTCGCCGAGCGCCGGGGCGGGAGCGCGCCGGGTCTTCGCGAGCGCCGGCGGGACCGCGGTGGCCGAGTGCGGGCCGACCGGCGTACGGCTGGTCTCCTGGGCGCCCGCCCAGGGTTACCGGGTCGGTGAGGCCGACCGGGGCCCGGACGACGACGTCGAGGTGAGCTTCGTCGGCCCGGGCGGCGAGCACGAGCTGAAGCTGCGCTGCGTGGGCGGCGAGCCGGTGGCCGAGCCGGACGACGACTGACCCGGACCTGGCCGGGGTCGCCGCAGGTCGGCGGCGGCACAGAGCGCCCCGCCGGCACACCGTCCGGGCCGGCTGCTCTGGCGCCTGCCGGAAGCTCGCCGCGCGGACGTGATTCGCGGGCTTTCCGGCCAACTTCCACTATCTGACAACACCTCCGGTCGGCAGAGGTATTTTTCGTTGTCGATGTCGCTCGGGAAGGGTGTCCATCCGCGACCGCCACCGTCCCGGCGGCCCGCGGCGACCCCATCTCCGGGAGGAAAAGTGTCCACGCGTCTGACGCACCGCGCACGTAGGTCCACCCTCGCCCTGCTCACCGGCGCCGCCCTGGCGACGCTGATGTCGGTCACCGCGGCCGCCGCGGCCCCCCTGACCAGCGCCGCCGACACCTCCGACGTCGGCGCCACCGTCCGGGCCGACGTCTGGATGAAGGACTTCGACACCGACACCGGTCTGGAGCCGCACGGCAACCCCACCATCTGGATGAGCCCCGACATCAAGGTCTGCAACACGGCCGTCGAGTGCGCCTGGCCCGGCCACTCGCCGATCGTCGGGGCCCGGAACTACGTCTTCGTCACCCTCCGCAACCCCGGCCCGTACGGGTCCAACGTCACGGAGACCGGTCAGATCTACGTCTACTGGTCCAACCCGGGCGCCGGCACGGCGTGGGACAGCGACTGGAACGAGATCGGCTGGAAGACCGTCCCGGTCTCCCCGGGCGTCACCAAGGTGATCATCCCGTGGGACAACGTCCCCGGCCCCGGCCACTTCTGCCTGCTGGCCCGCTGGGTCTCCCCGAACGACCCGTTCAACTTCGAGGGTCCGGAGACCAGCGTCAACACCCAGTACAACAACAACATCGCGTGGCGGAACGTCGACACGGTGGTGGTGGAGGCCGGCGGGTCCGGCCGGACGCTGCCGTACACGATCGGCAACCCGCTGGACCGGGCGAACCGCAACACCCTCGTCTTCACCGAGGTGGGCACGCCGCTGCGCGCCGCCGGTGGTCGGCTCGTCGCCAACCTGGGGCCGGCGCTCTACGAGCGTTGGGTGGCCGGCGGCAAGGTCGGTAAGAGCATCCGTGACCTGGGCCGGTACCAGATCGAGATCGTCGACCCGGCGACCGCGCGACTGGACAACCTGACGTTGCAGCCCAAGGAGAAGCTGCCGTTCTCGTTGACCTTCAACGCCACCACGCCGATCAAGGAGACCATCGGCATCCGGGTGGCGCAGTTCGGCCCGGACAGCACCGGCGCCCAGTTCGCTGACCGCGGCGGTGTCCACTACAACGTGACGGTCGTCGCGCCGCGTCGCTGACCCGGGGTGGAGGGGAGGAACGGAGGCCGCGTCGGGACCCGCGGCCTCCGTTCCGCGTCGTCCGTCCACGAGTAGCGTCCCCGCTTTCGGTGATATCGGGCCATCCCGCATCCGCGACACCGCTACATCCGGGAAATGAGGAGCCCCGCCCCCGGCGCGCGGGGGCGGGGCTCGTCGGTGGCTCAGCGCAGGGTGACCCAGTCGGTGACCACCGCGTACTCGGCGGTGCTGGCCCGGAACTGCACCGGGCCGGTCGGCGGCACGCCCATCGAGAAGTAGCCCACCGCGTCCACCGGGACCTCCTCGTACCGGCCGGCGGCGGTGCGGGCGCTGATCTGACCACCACGGGCCGGGGAGATCTGCCCGACGACGCCGGTCGCGGTCACCTCGATCTCGACGACCACGCGGCCGGTGCGGAAGGTCAGCGTCCGGTCCGTGCCGGCGGACCGGATCAGCCCGGCGGGCTCCAGGTCACAGGCCGAGTCGAAGGTCAGCTCGGCCACGGCGAGCTCGGCGTCGACGGTGCGCCAACTGAACGCCGCGAGGGCCGCGTTCAGGAACTCCTCCGGCACCGGCCCCGAGTCGTGCAGGGCGGCGCCCAGCTCGACGAGCAGCGCGTCGTCACCGGCGGGCGGCCACTGCGCCATCACGCTCACCTCCGGTCCCCTCCGTCCTGTCCGGGGACGATCGGACGTACTGGGCCAGTGCCGGGCAGTCGCGTAGCTTCGCCAGACAACGGGCCTGGGTGGGGCCGACGCTTCCGGTCGGCATGCCGAGTCGTTCGCCGATCTCCCGGTAGCTGGCCGGCGGATCCGCGGTGAGCAGCGCGAGCAGCTCCTGACAGCGGGACGGGAGCTGGGCGAACGCGTCCCGCAGCGCCTGCCGTCGCTCCGCCCGCAGCAGGTCCTCGTCCGGCCCGGCCGGATCGACCAGGAGGAAGACGCCGACGTGCCCGTCGACCGAGTCGTCGTGCGGGTCGAACGGCTGGGTGCGCCGGCCGAGCCGCAGCAGCCGCCAGCACTCGCGCCGGGTGGTGGTCGCCAGCCAGGCCGGTAGCGCGTCGGACTCGCGCAGCCGCCCCAACTGCTCGACCAGCCGCAGCCAGACGGTCTGGTTGACGTCGGCGGCGTCGGCCCGGTCGAGGTGGTGCGCCCGGATCACCGACAACACGAGCGGAGTGTACCGCCGGACCAGCTCCGCCCAGGCCGCCTCGTCGCCGGAGGCGGCGGCGCCGACCAGGGCGCCGGGGCCGGGCTCCGGCACCGGTCCGCGCCCCGCCGCGCCGGGGGCCCTCATCCGACCAGCACACCGTAGTCGGGGTGCCAGCGTGGCCCGGCGGCCAACGCGTCCCGGGCCGCGACCGGGCCCAGGCCGGTGCTGGTCATCAGCGCGGCGAGCCGGCCGGAGACGTGGGCGGTGGCGAAGGAGGTGCCGCTCCAGGCCGCGAACCCGTTGAACAGCAGGGCCGGCTGGCCGGGCAGCCGCAGCTCTCCGTCGACGTAGGTGCTGACATGGTCACCGATGGCGCAGACGTCCACCCAGGAGCCGAAGCTGCTGTAGGCGGCGGGCGTGAGGGCGGCGCCGTCCCGGGTCACCGCCGCGACGGCCAGGACGCCGTCCAGCGCGGCCGGCCAGGACTTGCGGGCGCTGCCGGCGTTGCCGGCGGCGGCGACCACGGCGACCGGGGGGCGCAGCCCGGCAAGGGCGTTGGCCACCGGCAGCGGGGGGAGGTCGTCCTGCGTGAAGTAGCCCAGCGAGAGGTTGACGATCGCCGTACCCGTGCCGAGGCGGGCCAGCGCGGCGGTCAGGGTCTGCTCGTCGCCGACGCCGGTCGGGCTCAGCGCGGCCTCGGGGTCGAACCGGACGCCGGGCGCGGCCTGCCGGACGACTCCGGCGACGAAGGTGCCGTGGCCGCCCTGGAGGGCGAGCAGGTTGCCGCTGACGTAGAGCGGGTCCTCGTCGTCGGTCTCGGGCAGGTAGCTGCCGCCCAGCCACTGCGGGTGGACGGCGCCGGCCCGTCGCCAGATGCCGGTGTCGCAGACGCCCACGGTCACTCCGGCGCCCTCGCCGAGCCGGGTCGGGTCGGGGGCCGGCAGGGCCGGGGCGGCCAGGGGCGGCGCGCCCGGGTTGCCCATGATGTTGCCGAAGCCGACGAGCACGTGGTGCGGCTGCACCAGGGGGACCGGCTGGCCGGGCCACTGCTGCGGGCTGCGGAGCTTGGTCACCACGGCGGGGACGTCGGTCTCCTGGGTGAAGAGCAGCCGGCGCACCCCGGCGAAGCCGACGCCCTCGGTGACGGGGTGGCCCCAGGAGCGCAGCACGGTCAGCACCCGCGGGAAGTCCGCCGGGGCCACCAGGAGCTGCCGGGCGCGGTAGAGGAACTCCCGGCCGCGTACGGTGTGCTGGCGGACGGTCTGGTCGGCGGCGACCGCCTGCTGGAACGCCTGCTGGTAGCTCGCCTCGATCGGGTCCGCGCCGGTCGCCCCGGGACGGTCCGCCGTCGTGACGGCGACCGGGTCCGCCGTGCTGGCGGCGACCGGTTCGCGGGTGGTGGCGGCGACCGCGCGCCCGGCCCCGCCGAGCGGCAGGGCGGCGGCGGCCATCGCGGACCAGCCGACGAGGCGGCGACGAGAGACCCGGCCAGGCGGACGTGGCGCGGTGCGGTCAGGCGACACCAGCCCTCCAGAAGGTGGAAGATGCGTGGCCGACGACGGCCGGAGCAGCCACGGAAGCGCTATCCAAGCAGGACGATTATTTCAGAAGATAGTTCCGTGTCAATTGTTGATCAACGACACGATCGGCCTCACCTGACGAGACCGGCACCGGGCCGTTGACCGGGGAGCGCCCGGCGGGGGATTCTGTCTCCCATGGCCGAGCGCGCCGTTGCCGGTGCCGGCCCCGCCCAGCGGGCTCTGGACGCCGTCCAGCGTTATCCGCGTGAGGCGATCACCCTGGCCCGTCAGGTGCTCGCCGGCCCGGCGGAGGCCGCCGAGCGGTCCACCGCGGAACGCGCGATCGGCCTGGCCCTGCGGGAGCTCAACGACCTGCCGGGCGCGTTGCGGCACCTGCGCCGGGCGGTGCGGGCCGCCGACGATCCCCGGCTGCGGGCGCTGGCCCGGATGAGTCTCGGGTACGTGCTCGCCAACGCCGGCCGCACCACCGCCGCGCTGCGCGCGGTGACCCTGGCCCTGCCCCTGCTGACCGGGGCGGACGCGGGGCGGGCCCGGATGCAGCGGGGCGTGGTGCTGCACTACCGGGGCCGCTTCGACGAGGCGGTCCGGGACTACGACGTCGCGGTGGAGATCGCCCAACGCGAGGGTGACCTGCTGCTGGAGGCGCGGGCCCGCAACAACCGGGGGCTGCTCAACGCGCACCGGGGGTCCGGGCGGGGCCCCGACGACGACCTGCACCGGGCAGCCGCCGCGTTCGGTCGGCTCGGGCTGGACCTGGCCGCCGCCGACGCCCGCTGGAACAGCGGCATCGCCACCGGCCAGCGTGGGGACGTGGCCGGGGCGTTGCGCTGCTTCGCGACCGTCGACGCCGAGTACCGTCGGCTCGCGGTGCCCCGGCCGGCGCTGCTGCTGGACCGCTTCGAGCTGCTGCTGTCGGTGCCGCTGATCGACGAGGCGGTCGGGGTGGCCGCCGACGCCGTCGCCGAGCTGCGCCGCCGGGGCATGGCCTCGGACCTGGCCGAGGCGCTGCTGGCGCAGGCCCGGGCGGCGTTGCTCGCCGGTGACCTGGCCACCGCCACCGAGGCCGCCGCCGCGGCCCGGACCCGGTTCCGCCGGCAGGGCCGCCGCACCTGGGCCACCTTCGCCCGGCACGTCGAGCTGCGCGCCGGGTACGCCCGGGGGGACCGGTCGCCGGCCCTGCTCGCCGCGATGGCGCGTACCGCCGACCAGCTCGACGCGACCGGCTGGCCCGGACCGGCGTTGACCACCCGGATCGAGGCGGCCCGGCTGGCCGTCGCGCTGGGCCGGGCCGGGCGGGCCACCGAGCTGCTCACCGTGGCGGCGGCGGCCCGGCGGCGGGGCACCGCGCCCCGCCGCGCGCAGGGGTGGCACGCCCTGGCGTTGCGGCTGCGGCTGGACGGCGACCTGCCCGGCGCGACCCGGGCGCTGCGGCGCGGCCTGGCCGTGCTGGACGGGCACCGGGCCTCGCTCGGCGCGACCGAGCTACGCGCGCACAGCGGGGCGTACGGCCACGAGCTGGCCGCCGAGGGGCTGGACATCGCCGTCCGGCGGGGCGCGGCGCACCAGGTGCTGGCCTGGGCGGAACGCTGGCGGGCCAACGCGCTGCGGATGCGGCCGGTGTCCCCGCCGTCGGATCCGGGACTGGCCACCGCCCTGGCCGAGTTGCGGATGGTCAGCGCGGCGCTGGAGGACGCGCTGCTGACCGGGCACCCGGCCCAGGCGTTGCGGCGCAGCCAGGCCCGACTGGAGCAGCGGATCCGGGAGCTGACCCGGGGGGTGGCCGGCGGGCCGGGCACGGCGGTCACCGGCCGGACGGACGGGCCGCCCGCCCCGCCCCGGGTGTCGGCGCTGTCCGCCGCGCTCGGCGACGCCGTGCTGCTGGAGCTGGTCGCCCACGGCAGCCGGTTGCGAGCGGTGCTGGTCCGGGACGGCCGGGCCACGCTGCACGACCTGGGGTCGCTGGACGGGGCGGTACGGGTCGCCCGGCTGCACCGGTTCGGGTTGCGCCGGCTGGTCACCACCGGTGACGGCGTGGACGCCCGGGCCGGGGTCGCGCACACCGCCGCCGCCCTGGACGCGCAGCTCTTCGACCCGGTACGCCCGCTGCTCGGCGACCGTCCCCTGGTGCTCGCGCCGATCGGCGCGCTGCACGCCGTACCGTGGTCGGGTCTGCCGACCTGCGCGGGCCGGGCGGTGACCGTGGCGCCCTCGGCGACGGCCTGGCTGCGCGCCGCGCGCCGGGAGTCGCCGGCCGGGCCGCCGGTGCTGGTGGCCGGGCCCCGGCTGCCCGCGGCCGAGACCGAGGTACGTCAGCTCGGCGCGGTCCTGCCCGGTTCCCGCTCGTTCCTGGGGGCCGACGCCACCGCCGACGCGGTGACCGGGGCGTTGAACGGGGCCGGGATGGCGCACATCGCCGCGCACGGCCGGTTCCGGGCGGACAATCCGCTCTTCTCCACGCTGGAGCTGGCCGACGGGCCGTTGACCGCGTACGAGTTGGAGCGGCTGACCAGCCCGCCGGGCTGCGTGGTGCTGTCGGCGTGCGACTCGGGCCGTTCCGGGGTGCGGCCCGGCGACGAGGTGATGGGGTTCAGCGCCGTGCTGCTGGCGTTGGGCGCCCGCAGTCTGATCGCGACGGTGCTGCCGGTGCCGGCCGACCTGACCACCACGCTGATGCTGGACCTGCAACGGCGGATGCGGGCCGGGGCGGGGCCGGCGGTGGCGCTCGCCGGGGCCCAGCGGGCGTTCGCGGCCGGGCCGGACGCGGGGGCCGAGCACGCGACCGCCGCGGCGTTCGTCTGTTTCGGCGCGGGCTGAACGACACGACAGCCGCCCGGGGGTCCGACCGGGCCGGCCGGCGTGGGGACGCCCCGGACGCGCCGGAAAGGGGGAGGCGGGTTGTCGGTGGGCCCGGGTACGGTGGGGCACCCATCCGGACCGGGAGCACGCAAGCTTGGATCACACCTTCCAGGTCGACCTCCGTGGCGTGGTCGACCTGCTCAGTCATCACCTTTACGGCAGCCCACGGGTGTACGTGCGGGAGCTGATGCAGAACGCGGTGGACGCGATCACCGCCCGGCGCGCGGTCGAGCCCGACGCCCCCGCGCTGGTCCGCATCGAGCCACCCGAGCTGACCGGTGACGGGACGCTGCGGGTGCACGACACCGGCATCGGCCTCACCGAGGCGCAGGTGCACGAGCTGCTGGCCACCATCGGTCGCAGCTCCAAACGGGACGAGCTGGGCTTCTCCCGCCACGAGTTCCTCGGCCAGTTCGGCATCGGCCTGCTCTCCTGCTTCCTGGTGGCCGACGAGATCCGGGTGCTGACCCGGCACGGCGACCAGCCCACCGTGCGCTGGACGGGGCACTCCGACGGCCGCTACACCGTCGAGCCGGCCCCGCCGGGCGCCGGCCGCGGCGAGCCGGGCACCACCGTCACGCTGGTGCCTCGGCGCGACTCCGGGCAGTGGCTCAGCACGCCGACCGTCACCGGGCTGGCCCGGCTCTTCGGCGCGCTGCTGCCGGTCACCGTCCGGGTCGGCGACGTGGTCACCAGCGCCGGTCCGCCGCCCTGGCCGACCCGCCCCGGCGAGCCGCTGGACCGTCCCGCCCTGGTCCGGTACGCGCGGGAGACGTTCGGCTTCGACCCGTTCGACGTGCTGCCGCTGTCGGTGCCGGCGGCCGGGTTGACCGGGGTGGCGTTCGTCCGGCCCGACGCGGTGAACCCGGCGGCCCGGGCCGGTCACCGGGTGCACCTCAAACGGATGCTGCTCACCGAGCACGCCGAGGGGCTGCTGCCGGAGTGGGCGTTCTTCGTGCAGTGCGCGGTGGACACCAGCGAGCTGCGGCCGACCGCCAGCCGGGAGTCGCTCTACGAGGACAGCCTGCTCGCCGCCACCCGGGAGGCGCTCGGCGACCAGGTGCGTGGCTGGCTGGTGCGGTTGGCGAAACACGATCCGCGCCGGTTGGCCCGGTTCCTCCAGGCGCACCACCTCGGCGTGAAGGCGCTGGCGTTGCACGACGACGAGATGCTCCGGCTGGTCGACCAGTGGTGGCCGATGGACACCAACGTCGGCACGCTGACCCTGGCCGAGTTCCGGCAGCGGCACGGGCTGGTCCGGTACGCCGCCAGTCTGGACGAGTTCCGCCAGTTGGCCGCGGTCGCCGCCGCGCAGGACCTGGCGGTGGTCAACGCCGGCTACACGTACGACACCGAGCTGATCGAGCGACTGCCCACGGTGGACCGGTCGGTGCTCGTCGAGCGGCTGGAGCCGAGCGACCTGACCACCCGTTTCGACGCCCTCGACCCGGCGACCGAGCTGGCCCTGCGGCCGTTCCGCGCCGCCGCCCAACGCGCTCTGGAGCGGACCGGCTGCGAGGTGGTGATCCGGGCGTACGACCCGGTGTCGCTGCCGGCGCTCTACCTGGTCAGCCGGTCGGCGGCGTTCCACGACCAGCTCACCGCCAGCCGGGACCGGGCCGACGAGCTGTGGGGCGGGGTGCTCGACGCGCTGGCCGCGTCCGCCCCGCCGGACCGCCCGCAACTGGTGCTCAACCACCGCAACCCGCTGGTCCGCCGGGTCACCGCGCTCACCGACCCGGAGCTGGTCGGGCTCGCCGTCGAGGCCCTGTACGGGCAGGCGCTGCTGCTCGGGCACCATCCGATCCGCGCGGCCGACGCCGCGCTGCTGAACAGTTCCTTCCTCGGCCTGCTCGGCCGGGCCGTACCGGGACGGGAGTGAGTGGTGTCCAGCACCGACGAGGAGCTGTGGCGGGTGCTGCGCGAGATCAGCGGCATGCCGTACGGCTCGGGTCAGATCGCCGCGCTGGAGCAGCTCCTGCGGCGGGTCGACGCCGCCGAGGACCGGGAGCTCGCCTTCGCCACCCGGATGCAGGCGACCACCGGCTACGTGTACGGCGGCGAGCCGGCCAAGTCGTTCGTGACGTTCTCCTGGTGCCTGGCCGAGTTCGACCGGGATCCGCAGCCGTACCACGCCCAGCACGCCCGCATGCTGCTCTGGCACTTCAAGTACATGGTCAACGGCCTGCTGAAGGTGCCCGAGGTGCCGTTGGACCGCACGCTGGCGGTGCTCGACGACATGGAACGCCGCTACCGCGCGGGCGGGCACAGCCTGCAGACCGTCCACAAGCACCGGTACCTGGTGGCCGCGCACGTCGGTGACGACGAGGCGGCGGCGCACTGGTACGCGCAGTGGCAGACCACCCCGCGCGACGACCTCTCCGACTGCGCCGGCTGCGACCCCACCACCCAGGTCAACCACCTGGCCGACACCGGACGGCACGAGGAGGCGGTGGCCCTGGCCGAGCCGGTGCTCGCCGGCCGGTTGAGCTGCACCGAGCAGCCGCAGACGATCCTGACCGCGTTGCTGACGCCGTACCTGCGCACCGGGCGGCACGAGGAGGCGCGGACCGCGCACCGGGAGGCGTACCGCCGGCAGCGCGGCAACCTCGCCGACCTGTGGGACATCGCCGACCACGTCGAGTTCCGGACGGTCACCGGCAACGCGCCCCAGGCCCTGGAGCTGGTCGAGCGGCACCTGGACTGGCTGGACCAGGCCCCGTCACCGGCCGCCGCCATGCACTTCGCGGCCGCCGCGTCGGCCGCCCTGCGCCAGGTGGACGGCGCGACGGCCGTGTACCGGCGGGCCGCCGGGGACCGGCCGGCGGTCGACGTCCCGGCGGCCCGGCTCGCCGACGAGCTCGCGGCGACCGCCACCGGGCTGGCCGACCGGTTCGACGCCCGCAACGGCAGCACCCGGCAGTCCGAGCTGGTCGCCGCCCGGCTCGCGGCCCGACCGACCGGCCCGCACCTGCCGCTGTCGGCGAGTCTGCGCCGCCGCCCGGTCGCCCCGGTCACGGCCGTCGCCCCGGCCGTCGCCACGCCCGCAAACGGGCCCGACGGCGCGCCGGCCACCGGCGCGGGCGGGCCGGCGACGTCGGGCGGCGCGGCGGCGAGCGGCGCGGCGGCCACCGGCACGGGCGGGGCGTCGGTCGAGGTGCCCGCCGACGCCGGGCCGGACGAGCTGCTGGCCTTCGCCGAACAGCGCTGGCGGCGGCACGACCAGGTCACCTTCCACGCCGCGCTGGCCGCGTACGACAGGCGGTTCGGCGCGGTCGAGGCGACCCCGGCGACGGCGGCGCGCCGACTGGAGCTGCGCGCGGCCGAGCTGAGCGACGCCGACGACGTCCCGGCCGCGATCACCGCCAGCCGGGCCGCGCTGGCCGCGTACCGGGAGCTGGGCGACGAGGTCCGGGCCCAGGTGCTGGCCGGCCGGCTGGGCGTGCTGCTCGCCGCGAGCGGGGAGGAGCACGTCGAGGAGGGGCTGACGCTGGCGACGGCCGCCGCCGAGGCGCTCGACCGGATCGGGGACGACCAGCGGCGGTCCGCCGCGCACGACCGGGTCGCCCTGGCGCTGGTGCACGGGGGCCGCTGGACGGAGGCGCTCGCCGCGCTGGACCGGGTGCCGACCGACGGGGGCGGTGACCCGTACCTGGTGGCCCGGGTGGCGCTGCACCGGGCCCAGATCCTCGGCGAGCTGGACCGTGCGCCGGAGTGCCGGGAAGCGGCGGAGCAGGCCCGTCACCTCGGTCGCGAGCTGGGGGTCGCGGAGTTGTTGACGGCGGCCTGCCTGGTGGTCGCGCAGACGACGGACGATCCGGCGGAGGCGGTGGCGGCCGGCGACGAGGCGCTCGGGGCGGCGCCGGAGGATCTGCTGGTGCCGGCCCGGGTGACCCGGGCCCGGGCGCTGATGGCGGCCGGACGCGCCGACGAGGCGGTCGACGACTTCGCCGAGGCGGTGACGCTCTGCGTGGAGCGCGACGCCCCGGGGGACGCCTTCCTGCGTTGGGAGCTGGCCAACGCGTACCGGGTCGCCGGCCGGCTGGGCGAGGCCGCCGAGGTCGCGGAGGAGGCCGTGCTGGGCCTGGACCGGCTCGGCGCGCAGGCCGAGGCGGACCGGTGCCGGCATCTGCTGGCCGGCGTCTACCGGGGGCTGGGTGAGATCGAGCCGGCGTTGGCGCTGCTGGCGCAGCTCGCGGAGAATCTGGACGGACCGGACAATCTGCCGCGCCGGGCCCGGGTGCTGGAGGAGGCCGGCGACGTCCTCTACGACGCCGACCGGGACGCCCTGGCCGCGCGACGGTTCGCCGGGGCGGCCGACGCGTACCGGTTGGCCGGGCTGGCGGTCGACGAGTTGCGGGCCCGCCGCCGGGAGACGTACGCCTGGCTCTGGTCCGGTGACGGCGCGGCGGCGGAGCGGACGGTCGAGGTGCTGGACGGTCTCGCCGCGACCCTCGCCGGCGAGCCGGACCCGGCGCCGCCGGTGACGTACGAGGTGGGTTTGGCGGCCGAGGCGGGCGCCCGGGTGTTCTCCGACGCGGGTCGGCCGGAGGTGGCGCTCGGCCGGCTGGCCGGGGTGCCCGACCGGCTCCGGTCGATCGAGGCGTTCGGCGAGGCGACCCAGGTGGAGGTGCTCACCGGCGACCTGTTGCTCCAGCTCGACCGGCCCGCCGAGGCGGAACGCGTGCTGCGGCCGGCGCTCGGCGGGCTGCCCGCCGGCTCCCGTCCGGCGAAGCAGGCCGCCTGGCTGCTGGCCCAGGCGCTGGACGGGACGGGCCGCCCGGAGGAGGCGGCCGCGATCCGCGCGGCGCACGACCTCGACCACGAGCACTGACCCGGGCGTGCGTTACGGCTGTCTCGGCGCGGGTGGGGCAGCCGGTCGCCGGCCGCCCGGTGACGACAGGGACGGCTGATCGGTGGGTCAGTCGTTCGCCATGCGCCGCTGGACGAGCCGCTGCATCTCGTAGCCGGTGAGGCTGGCCGTCGACAGACCACGGGAGAGCTTGAAGTCGATGCCCCCGTCGATCAACGGCCAGGCGGCGGGGACGCGCAGCGCCTCCTCGCCGACCAACTCCCAGACCAGGTGGGCGGCGCCGAGCGTCGCGAACCCCTCCGGTTCCGGAGCTGTCAGGGTGCGCAGGTCGGTGAGGAAGCCGTCCCGGTCCGCCCGGACGTCCTCCCAGAACGGCATGATGCAGGAGATCGCGTCGTCGACGTCGATGCCACTGCCCTGCGGGTCGAGGGTGAACCGCCCCAGCAGCTCCAGCCGACGCAGCATGTCGTGGGGGAATCGGGGCCGCCGGGCCCTCCTGAAGAATCCCATGCCCCGCCCTGACGGACAGCCCGTCCGTCAGGAGGACACCGACCAGGATGGAAGCGCATCGGAGGTGTCGCGTGCCCGGCCGTCGCCCGCCCCGCACCTCCTACGGCTATCTCGCGCCGCCGGGGGCCGTGGTGGTGGGCTGGGAGTGCCGACGCGACGGCTGCGGCACCGGGGATGTTCCCGCGCCCCGGTGGTGGCCGCACCCGTGCGCGGTGTGCCACCGTCCGGCCGATCCGGTGTTCGACCAGCCCTGGGCGCACCAGGCCGAGGGGCACAAGCACCGGCACGACCTGGCCTCCCCCGACTGGCGTCGCCGTACCGTCGCCGAGTTGCGTCTGCCCGTGTGGGCGTACCGGGACGCCTGGTTCCGGGGCGACCGGCCGGCGGCGGAGGCCGCCTGGCGGTCCTTCTGGCAGACCCGACGACGGCAACGGGACCGCGGCGAGGACTGGTACGCCGTGACCGCGACGGGCATGATCCTGACGAACGCGGCGACCTTCGGCGACCTCGACCGCGCGGCGCGGAAGCTGCTGGCATGGCACCCGCTCGTCGAGACCCGGGACGTCGAGAACGACAACGAGCAGCGTACCGAGGCCCGCGTCTTCGTGGCGGTGTGCATCGAGTGGTTGGTGAACGAGGCATCGGTCGGTCACGCCCGGGAGGCGGCGGTAAACGCCGCCATGCGGGACGTCGCGGACCGGATCCGGGACGTCCTCAACCCCGCCCACCACGAGGGGTTCCGGCGGATCCGTGAGCAGCGCGCGCTGCGCCACTCGCGGACGGTGATCGCCGACAACCGCCGGTCGGACGCCGTGATCCGGGGCGGTCTGCCGACCGCCGGCCTGCCGGGCGTCGCCGTCGAGGCGCTCACCGCCCTGACGGTGCACGACGATCCGGGTCCGCTCGACGCGCTGGTCGGCCGGTTGCCCGCGGCCGGGGAGACGTCGGACCTGCGGCGTCTGCTGCTCGCCCACCGCCACGCGGCGGCCGGGGAGCTGCCGGCCGCCCTGGCCGCGTTGGAGACGGCCACCGAGACGAGGGACGATCCGCTCCGGCCAGGGCTGGGGCCGCAACTGTACGCCACCCTCGGCATGCTCCGGGTGCTCGCCGACCCGGCGGCGCTGAACGCGGGGATCGCGGACTGCCGCGCCGGGCGGCGACTCGGGCTGCGCTGGTGGCGACGGGCCACCGCCGCCGACGCCAGCCTGGCCCGGTTGCTGCTGTGGCGGGCGCTGCGTGCCGACCGTCCCGCCGGCCGGCGGGAGGCCGACGTGCGGGAGGCGGTGCGGTTGGCCCGCCGGCGGTGCCGCCCCTGGCACCACCCGGGCGCGGAGGACCAGGTGGTCCGGCACGACGCGCTGGCAACCCGGGACGCGCTGAGCGGGCAGCGCCCGATCGCCGACCGGCACCGGGCCTGGATGCGGGCGGTCGATGCGCCACGGAGCACCACCGAGCGGGCCCGGTTGGCCGCCGCCTGGGCGGAGTGGGCGGTCGGCACCGGTGACCAGGAACTGGCGGCCGACGCGTACCAGCACCTGGTGGGTCTGGTGCCGCTGGACGCCGCCGCGCGGTACGGGCCCGGCGCGAAGCAGCGGGTGCTCGCCGCCGCCCAGGAGCACACCGAGGAGGCCGGGTACTGGCTGGCCCGGGCCGGGCGGTACCGGGAGGCGGCCGTCGCCCTGGAGACCGGCCGGGCGGTGGGGCTCAGCGAGGTGACCGGGCGGGACGGCACCGCCGTGGTGGAGCGGCTGCGGGCCGCCGGGCGGGCCGAGCTGGCCGAGGCGTACCGGAACGCGCTTGCCGAACTCGACGAGCAGGAACGGACCCCGGGGCCCCGCCTGCGACGGGCCTGGACGCAGGCGCGGACGGTCGCCCGGGAGGTGGCCGCGGTGACCGGCGTCGACCCGCTCGCGCTCGACGTCACGTACGACGACGTGACCGCGGTGACCGGCGACGGCGCGATCGTCTACCTCGCCGCGGCCCGGGGCGGCGGGTACGCCCTCGTCGTCGCCGCCCGGCACGACCCGCAGCTGGTCATGCTGCCCACGTTCGACCGGGCCCGGGTCGCCGGGCTCGTCGACACGCTGCTTCCCGGCCCTGGTGACGGCGACAGCAACGGCGACGCACCTGGTGACGGCGACGGCGCTCCGCGCGGCGGCGACAACCAGGGTGGTGGCGGGCGGGAGGGGGGACGTGGCCGGGGCGTGGCACGCGACCTCGCGCCGATGCGTCCCTGGGTCGATCCGCTGACCGCCGTGCTCGGCGAGCTGTGGGAGCACTGCCTGCGGGACCTGCTGCTGGGCTTCGCCCGGGGTCGGACGGTGACCCTGGTGCCGGTCGGGTTGCTGAGCATGTTGCCGTTGCACGCCGCCGGCCGGGCGACCGGGCTCGGCGACGGCCATCCCGACTGGTGGCACGCGGGGGACCACTCGGCGATCCGGTACGCGCCGAACGCCCGGGGCCTGCGCCGCTGCCGGGAGACGGCGCGGGACCTGTCGGCCGGGCCCGACCGGCTGCTCGCCGTCGACGTGCCCGGGGGCGCGGGGGCGGAGGCGTACCTGTGGCACGTCGCCCGGGAGACGACCGAGGTGACCCGTAGGTGGAGTCCGGACGGGACCCTCCGGCACGACTGCACCTGGGCCGAGTTCCGGGACGCCGCCGAGGAGCACACCGTCTGGCACCTGGCCTGTCACGGTTCGGCGAGGCCCCGGGCCATCCTGGACAGTCGGCTGTACTTCGCCGACCGGGAGGTCACCCTGGGCGAGTTGCGGCAGGCGCTGCGACCGGGCCGTCGACGTCTGGCGGTGCTCTCCGCCTGCGAGACCAACCTGACCGCGACGGCGTTGCCGAACGAGGTGCTCGGGCTGCCGTCCGCGCTGTTGCAGGTCGGCTTCGCCGGGGTGGTCGCCAGCTCCTGGCGGGTCGACGACCTGGCTACCGCGTACCTGATGACCGCGTTCCACCAGCAGTGGCGCGGAGGCGGCCACGAGCCGGCCCTCGCGTTGAATTTGGCGCAACGCTGGTTGCGGACCGCGACCCCGGCCGACCTGACCGGGCTGCTGCCGGGCACCGTCCCGGGCGGTGACGGTGGACCGTGCCCCTACCGGGACCCGCGCTACTGGGCAGCGTTCGCCTACACCGGGGCGTGACCGGGCCACCGAAAACCACGATTGCCCTTGACATTGAAATACATTAATGTATTCACCCATGAGAACGTTGCTGCTACGGCGGACGGCCGTGGTCGGTCTGGTGGCGGTGGCGGCCTTCGGCAGCGCGACGGTCGGGCTTCCGGCCGCGCCCGCCCGGGCCGCTGTGGCGGCCTTCGAGAAGGAGAGCGAGTGGTCCTCCGGCTACGTCGGGAAGATCACCGTACGTAACGACACGTCGACCGCGACGAACGCCTGGCGGGTGGAGTTCGACCTGCCCGCCGGCACCAGCGTCGGCAGCCACTGGAACGCGAACCTGACCCGGGTGGGCACCCGGCACGTCTTCACCAACCTGGCGTGGAACGGCAGCCTCGCCGCCGGAGCGTCGACCAGCTTCGGCTGGACCGCCGCCGGCGCCGCCGTCCCGCAGAACTGCCTGGTCGACGGCGGGCCGTGCGCCGGCGGCACCGACCCCGGCCCGGACGTCAGCCCGCCCGCCGTCCCGGGGAACCCGCGCACCAGCTACACCAGCCAGACGCTCACCCTGCACTGGGACGCCTCGACCGACGACCGGGGCGTGACCGGCTACGAGATCTTCTCCAACGGCAGCCGGTTCGCCACCACCGACACCAGCTACACGATGCCGGTCCCCCCGCCGATGATCTTCACCTTCGGCATCCGGGCGGTCGACGCCGCCGGCAACTCGTCCCCGTTCGCGATCGTCAAGCTCGGCGCGCCGCAGGAGACCGAGCCGCCGACCGCGCCGACCAACCTGCGGCTCAGCGGCCCCCAGGACGGCCACTACCGCCTCACCTGGGACGCCTCGCGGGACAACTACGTCGTCGCCGGGTACCGGGTCGTCCAGACCGGCGCCGTCTCGGCGGTCACCCAGGTCGGCGGCACCTTCGCGTACGGGGCGTACCGGGGGTACGGGACGTACCTGTTCGAGGTGCGGGCGTTCGACAGCTCGGGGAACCTCTCCGCGCCGACGGTCATCGGCATCGCCGTCGACCCGCCGCCGCCGCTGCCCAGCCCGACCCGGTGACGCGTCCCGGTCGGCGTCAGCGGCGCAGCGAGAGGCAGACGAAGGGGCCCCGCACCCCGGCGCTGAACCGTTCGGCGGCGCGCAGGGCCACCTTGACCCGCCGGCCCGGCTTCAGCCCGGTGCCGGCGGTGGCGTACAGCGCGCCGAGGGCGATGTCCTCGCCGCAGCCCACGGCGGCGAACCCGTCCGCGGCCTGGGCCACCTGGTAGTCGTCGTAGACGGTGAAGAGCCGGCCGCGTACGCCGACCAGGAAGGTGCCGCCCTCCTCACGGTCGTTCTCCTTGCGCGCCCAACCGCCCGCCTTGAGGCAGTCCCGCAGCGCGTCGACGAACGTGGTGGACATGAACGCCGCCAGGTCGCCCTTCTTCGGTTTGGGCGGGTCGAAGGAGTACCGGATGAGCTGACCCATCCGGAAGGAGGTGGTGAAGCCGAAGAGGTACCGACCGGTGTGGAACACCTTGCTGTCGGCCCGCACCGACAGGCTCAGCCCGCTGACCCCGGCGCTGTCACCGCCGATGTGCACCGTGCCGTCCTGCGCGAGCCCCACGATCGCCGTCATGGTCGGCAGCCCACCCGACGCCCCCCGACCCGTCAAGAAAACTGTCGTGAGACGTACTCACAGAGGGCGGGGGCGGCGGGTCAGGGCTTGCGGGCCACCCCGCCGGCGATGATGTGGTACGTGTCGGTCTGGTGGGGGTCCGTCTCGCCGGCCGGGTGCCACTCGGCCAGCGGCACCAGGCCCGGCGGCACGAGCTCCAGCCCGTCGAAGAAGGTCATGATCTCCTGCCGGGTGCGCCACCGGCCGGTGCCGAGGGTCTCGTTGAAGACCTTCTCCACCGCGCGCGCCCGCCGGGACGCCTCGGGCTGCGCCTGCTCCGGGTCGTGGAAGTGCGAGATCGCCAGGTAGCTGCCGGACGGGAGGGCGGCGAGGAGCCGTCGGGTGACGCCCGCCGGGTCGTCCTCGTCGTGCAGGTGGTGCAGGATCGCCAGGAGCAGCAACCCGACCGGCTGGTCGAAGTCGATCATCTTCCGTACGTCGGGGTGGGCCAGGATCTGCTCCGGCTCACGGACGTCGGCGGCGATCACGGTGGTCGTCCGGGCGTCCGCCAGCAGGGCCCGGCCGTGCGCCACCGCCATCGGGTCGTTGTCCACGTAGACCACCCGGGCGTCCGGGTCGGTCAGGTGGGCGATCTCGTGCACGTTGCCCTGCGTGGGCAACCCCGAGCCGAGGTCGAGGAACTGCCGGATGCCGGCCTCCTCGGCCAGGTAACGGACCGACCGGCGGAGGAAGGCCCGGCAGGCCAGACCGGCCTCCTGACCGTCCGGGGTCACCTGCAACGCCAACTGCGCCGCCTGCCGGTCGACCGCGAAGTTGTCCTTGCCGCCGAGGTAGTAGTCGTACACCCGGGCGATGCTGGGATGGGTGGTGTCCACCCCCGGTGGTACCCGCCGCTCGTTCGTCAACGCCTCGATCCTCCGTACCGACTGGTGTCCACTGTGCCCCACGAGGGTAGATGAGAACGTTCACCACGGCGATCCCGCCGGCCGGCTAGCGTCGGGCGGATGCGTACCCCTTCCGCGGGGCCGGCGGACCTGACCACGGCCGAGCACGCGATCGACGTCCGTTTCCGGACGCTCCTGGCCCGGCTGCCCCGACGCGGGCCGGCCGGCTGGCTGACCGAGTTCCTGGTGTTCGGGCTCAAACAGGCGTGGGCGTGCGTGTTCGGCGCGGCGATGCTGGCGGTCATCCTCGCCGCCCGGCTGTGGTACCCGGACGACGCGGCGCTGGCCCGCAACGACGCCCTGACCCTCGCCGCGGTGGCCATCCAGGTCGCCATGGTGACCACCCGGCTGGAAACCCTGCGCGAGCTGCGGGTGGTGCTCCTGTTCCATGTGGTGGGCACCGCCATGGAGGTGTTCAAGACCGAGGTGGGCTCGTGGACCTACGCGTCCGAGGGGGTGCTGCGGCTCGGCGGGGTGCCGCTGTTCAGCGGCTTCATGTACGCCGCGGTCGGCTCGTACCTGGTCCGGGTGCACCGGCTGTTCGACCTGCGGTTCACCCGCTACCCGAGGCGGTGGGTGACCGCGCTGGTGGCCGTGGCGGTCTACGTCAACTTCTTCACCAACCACTACGTGTACGACGTCCGTTGGCTGCTGCTCGGGGCCGTCGCGCTGGTGTTCGGCCGCTGTGTGATGCACTTCCGGGTGTTCCGGTTCCGGTGGCGGATGCCGCTGCTGCTGGCGTTCCTGCTCGTCGCGTTCTTCATCTGGCTCGCGGAGAACATCGCCACCTGGTCGCAGGCCTGGCTCTACCCCAGCCAGGTGGACGGCTGGCATCCGGTCTCGCTGGCGAAACTCACCTCCTGGTTCCTCCTCATGATCATCTCGGTGGTCCTGGTCACCTGGATCTCACCGCCGCAGCCACCCGAACGGGTGACCGGTCGGACCGGATCCGCCGGAAGGGACCGGCAGACCCGCCCCGACGGCTGAGGCTGGTCCCCGCGGCCACCGCGTCCCGCCCCACCGGACGGCGGGACGGCCCGTTGTCACATCCGGGGCTCCGGCGGTGCTGTAGAGGGTGTGGGGAAAGACGTGGACCTCGTAGACCCGCCCGGACCGGCCGCGACCGCGGCGACGGAGGCGCCGGCCCGGTCAGGACCCGACGGCGTCCGCGCCGACCTGGAGCAGATCTTCCGTACCTCGTACCCCCGGGTGGTCGCGGTCGCCGCCCGGGTGCTCGGTTCCCGCGAGGGGGCCGAGGACGTGGCCCAGGAGGTGTTCCTGACGTTCGGGCGCTCGTCGGTGCCGGCCGGGGCGGCATCCGGGTGGCTCTCCGTGGCCGCCGCGCACACCGCGCTGAACCACCTCCGGGCCGGTAGACGCCGCGCCTCGCGGGAGGGCGCCGCCGGCAACGACCGGATCGAGGCGCCCGACGTCGCCGACGCCGTGGTGACCCGGGAGGAACGCCGCCGGGTGCGCACGGCGCTGGCCCGGCTCCCCCGCCGACAGGCCGTCGCCCTGGTGCTGCGGCACAGCGGCCTCAGCTACGCCGAGGTCGCCGCCGCCCTCGGCCTCTCCCCCGGCAGCGTCGGCACCACCGTACGACGCGCCGAATCCGCCCTGCGAGAGGAGTTGAACCGTCATGCGTCATCCCACTGACGGCACGCTGCGTCGGCTGCTCGACGAACCGGCCGGCGTCGCCGACACCGACCGCGCCCACGTCGTCGACTGCCCGACGTGCCGGTCGAGGCTGGCCACCGTGCAGGCGGACGCGGCGCTGACCGGCGCGGCCCTGGACGTCGACCTGGCCGTGGACGTGGCGGCGGGCTGGCGTCGGCTGTCCGACGCGCTGCCCGCCGGGAGCGGCCGGCAGCCGCGCCGTCGGGTCGGGCTCGCCGTGCCCCGGTGGCGGACGGCGCTGCGCAGCCCGGTCGTCGCGGTGGCCGCCGCCGTCGCCCTGCTGACCGGGGCCAGCGCGGTGGCCGCCGCCGACTGGTTGCCGATCTTCCGGACCGAGCGGATCGCCCCGCTCACCCTCACCCGGGCCGACCTGGTCGCGCTGCCCGACCTCTCCGGTTACGGGGAGCTCACCGTCACCGACGAGGTCGACGTACGCGAGGTGGCCGACGCCGCCGACGCCGCGCAGGCCACCGGGCTGCCCGTCCCCCGGGTGCGGGACCTGCCCCGGGGCGTCACCGGGACGCCGACGTTCCAGGTCACCGACCAGGTGAGCGCGACGTTCACCTTCTCCGTCGCGCAGGCGGAGCGGACCGCCGCGGCGGCCGGCGAGCCGCTGCCGCCACCCCCCGCCGGCCTGGACGGCAGCCGGTTCCGGCTGAACGCCGGCCCGGGACTCGCCCTGGTCTGGTCGGAGGCCCGGGGCGTACCGGCAATGATCGTGGCCCGCGCGGTCGCGCCCACCGCGCACTCCTCGGGCGTGCCGTTCGCGACCGCCCGCGACTACCTGCTGTCCCTGCCCGGCCTGCCGGAGACCGTGGCGACCCAACTACGCGGTTTCTCCGGGGACGGGACGACCCTGCCGCTGCCGGTCGCCACCGAGCGCCTGACCAGCGTCGCCGCCGAGGTGGACGGGCGCCCCGCCACGGTGCTCACCGCCCGCAACGGCCTGCTCGCCGCGGTGGTCTGGGTGGACGACGGCGTCGTCACCGCCGTCGCCGGCTCGCTGAGCGCCGACGAGGTGCTGTCGGTGGCCCGCGCCCTGGGCACGTCATGACCGGCGTCGAAGCGGCCGACCCCGGCCTCGGGCCGGGCCGGTCCGCCGAACCCGGCCTCCGGGCGGGCGGGGACGGCGGAACCGACGCCGGCCCCGGGGTGGGCGACGGCGGACGGGTCGGCGGTGGCGGCGCTGTCGACACGGCGGCGCGGCTGCTCGCCGAACTGCCGCCCGCCCCGGCGGTGTGGTGCTCCGGCCTGCGCAAACGGTACCGGCGGCGGACCGCCGTCGACGGGGTGTCCTTCGCCGTCGACCGGGGCGAGGTGGTCGGTCTGCTCGGCCCCAACGGGGCCGGCAAGACCACGGTCATCAAGATGCTGCTCGGGCTGGTCCGCCCCGACGCGGGTGAGGTGCTGCTGCTCGGGCGACCGGCCGCCGACCCGCGGGCCCGCGCCCGGGTCGGCTACCTGCCGGAGCTGTTCCGGTACCAACCGTGGCTCACCGCCGCCGAGGTGCTGGACCTGCACGTACGGCTGGCCGGCGTGCCGGTGCCACCGGCGCGACGACGTGAGTGCCTGGGCCTGGTGGGGCTCGCCGACCGGGCCGCCGACCGGGTGGGCGGCTTCTCCAAGGGCATGCAGCAACGCCTCGGGCTCGCCGTCGCCCTGGTGGCCGGCCCCGACCTGGTCGTGCTGGACGAGCCGACGAGCGCGCTGGACCCGCTCGGCCGGGCCGACGTCCGGGACCTGCTGCTCTCCCTGAAGGACCGCCGGGTGGCCGTCCTGCTGAACTCGCACCTCATCGGCGAGGTCGAGCGGGTCTGCGACCGGGTCGTCATCCTCGACCGGGGGCGGGTCGCCGCCGCCGGCACCCTCCCGGAACTGCTCGGTCAGCGTGAGCTGCGGCTGCGGCTGGACGGCGTGACCGCCGCCGCCGAGGCCCGGCTGGCCGCCGTGGGCCGGTCGACCCGCGTCGGGAACGTCTTCACCGTCGCCCTGTCCGGCGGGACCGAGCCGGACGCCGTCGTGCCGGACCTGGTGGCCGACCTGGTCGGTCTCGGGGTACGGGTGCAGACGGTGGAACCCGGACGGGTCAGCCTGGAGGAACGGTTGCTCGACATCCTGCGTACCGGAGCCGACGAGGAGCCGCACCGATGATCGTCCTCACCATCGCCGCCCTCACCCTGCGGGAGGCGGCCCGCCGTCGGGTGCTGCGCTCGCTCGCCGCGCTCACCCTGCTGCTGCTCGCGCTGAGCGCCTGGGGCTTCTCCCGGATCGACGCCGAGTTCGGCGGGCTCACCAGCGGCGAAGCCCGGATAGCCGCGTCCATGGTGCTCAACCTGGTGATGTTCGGCCTGAGTCTGATCGCCGCGCTCGGCACGGCGTTCCTGGCCGGGCCCACCCTCTCCGGCGAGACCGAGTCGGGGGTGGCGCTGGCCGTCCTGGCCCGCCCGGTCCGCCGCGCGTCGGTGCTGCTCGGCAAGTGGCTGGGGCTGGTGGTCTTCGGCAGCGGCTTCGTGGCCGTGGCCGGGCTCGCCCAGCTCCTCGTCGTCCGGGTCACCGTGGGCTACTGGTCACCGCAGCCGCTGGCCGGGCTGGCGCTGCTCGCCGCGCAGGCCACCGTGCTGCTCACCCTCGGTCTGCTGCTGGCCACGGTGCTGTCCCCGATGGCGTCGGGGATCGTGGCCGTCGGCCTGTTCGGGTCGACCTGGATCGCCGGCGTGGTCGGTCTGGTCGGCGAGACGCTGGGCAACGACAGCGTGGCCCGGGTCGGCACGGTGTCCCGGATGCTGCTACCCACCGACGGCCTGTGGCGGGGGGCCATGAACGCGTTCCAGGATCCGGGCCTGTTGGCGCTCGACCCCCAGGTCGCCCAGTCCCCGTTCGCCAGCGCCGCCCCGCTCACCCCGGTCTATCTCGGCTGGGCCGCGCTCTGGGTGACCGTCGTGCTCGGCCTCACCGCCCTGGCCTTCCAACGCCGTGACCTCTGATCCCCGCCCCCGGCGCGCGCCGGGGGCGGGGCAGGGCGGGGCGTTTCCTTGATATGGCGGTGTCGCGGCGGGCGGTAGCCGCCACATCAAGGAAAAGGGACCGGGGGGAGCGTGGGCGGGGGGAGCGGGACCGGGGGGTGGGCGTTGTCGACGAGCTGGGCGAAGAGCTGCGGGAACCAGTGGCCGTGGTGCGGGGCGCCGGTCAGCGCGTTCGTCGGCCGGTTCGACCCACCGACCCAGTCCCCGGCCGGGTCGCACTGGCCCCGGTGCCGCAGGTAGGGGCGGTCCGGGTCCGGTGGCGCGGTCCGGTAGGTGACGCCGTCGGACTCACCCGGCGGCTTCACCCACACGTACGCGTGCACGCCCGGGGCGGGGTCGGCCACCGGGCGCTCACCGAGGCCCGTACCGGTCTGGTTGCACCAGTTGTAGCGGGCCAGCCGGCGGTCGATCCGGCTCTCGTCCACGAACCTGTCGACGATGGTCGAGGTGCTGGCCCGGGTCGGCCGGCCCGGCCCGCCCCACCCGTTGCGGCCGGTGTCGACGAGCATGCCGATCGACGCCGGGAAGCCCCGCTGCACGAGCCCCTGACGCAACGACGCGACGTGGTCCGACTCATCGAGGACGAGGTTCCAGTCGTAGAAGCGGCTGATGAAGATCGGCATGCCGCCCACCGTCAGGTTCGGGTCGGGCAGGAACGGCTCGACGAGCGGCACGTGGTTGGCGGTGTTGGTGACGAAACCGGTCACGCTCTCCACGCCCGGCCCGGCCGGCGCGGCGACCACCTGCCGGTAGAGGTCCAGCACCGGGCCGGCGTTCTCGGCCCAGCCGAGCTGACCGGCGTGGGCGAGGTCGAGGTACGGGTAGGCGTTGCGCACCGTCTTCAACCGGCTGAGCGCGTACCGGACGCCGTCGACGTAGACGCCGGAGTCGCGGGCCGCGACGCAGTCGGGGTCGTCGTACCCCGGTCGGGTCTCGGTGAACAGGGTGGGCAGCGCGCCCGGCTCGACCACGACCGCGATCCGCAGGTCGGCGTACGCGCGGCGGCGGAGGATCTCGACGATCGGGTCGACGAACCCGGTCCGGTACCGGGCCAGGCCCTCGGGGGTGCCCGGCAGCTCACCGCTCGCGCCGTCCTCGGCGCAGTCCCGGCCGGGCAGGTTGTAGAGCACCAGTTGCGCCACCACCGGACGGGCGGCGGTGGCCTGCTGGGCCAGCGCCCGGTCCAGGTGGCCGACGAGCCCCCGACCGCCGGTGACGGCGTCGACGCCGTCCAGCCAGACCGCGGTGGGGTAGCCGGCGACCGTGGCCATCCGCCGGCCCAGGTCGCCCGGCGTCTGGGCGGCCTGCGCGCGGACCTGCCGCGACCAGTCGTCGTTCACGTACTGCTGGGCGCCCCGGTAGGGGTTCGTCACCCGGACCGACGTCGCCGCCGACGGCCGGTCGTCGGCGTACGCGGTGGAGGTCATCATCCCGGCGGCGAGGACGGCGGCGGTGGCCGACGCGAGCAGCCGGCGACCGGGCCGGCGGGGTGGTCGGCGGTGCGGGACGCAGCGTTGGTCCGGCTGGTGGAACGGGGCCGGCGGGCGACGGAGATGCTGACGACGGGGATGCATGCGGGCGGCTCTCCTCCACGGGTGGCTGATCGACGGCAGTGGACCGGCCCGGCGGGGAGCTGCGGACGCCGCCCGGACGTCGGCCGGGTGCCCTCGGCGGGTGGGCCGGGAGAGGTCACCGGCCCATCGATCGCAACGGATCCATGGTTTCAGCCGGACCGGGCCGGCACAACGCCGGACGCCGGAGCCCGGCGGCGGGTGGAGCACCGCGGGTCCATCCCGGTCGGCTGGCTGCCCGGCTGTCGAGGGACGTTCCGGGCGCGGCGGGTTTCGACGCGTCGACGGCCTGGGTACCCGGGCCGCACCACCCCTGGAGGCTCCGATGACGCAGACTGCCGCCGATCGATTCCCCACCCGACACCTACCCAAGGTCACCGTCCGGGACCTGCCACCGCCGCCCACGTCGACCTGGCGGATCATCGGGCCGGGGGTGATCGCCGCCGGGGTCGGCCTCGCGTCGGGCGAGTTCATCCTGTACCCGTACATCGCCTCGCAGGTCGGGCTGGTCTTTCTCTGGGCAGCCGCCGTCGGGCTGGTCACCCAGTGGTTCCTGAACATGGAGATCGAGCGGTACACGCTGGCGACCGGCGAGACCGCGTTGACCGGCTTCTCCCGCTTCTGGCGGCACTGGGGTCTGGTCTTCGCGGTCATGACGTACTTCGCCAACCTCTGGCCCGGCTGGGCGTCCAGCTCGGCGACCATGATCACGTACCTGGTCGGTGGCGGCGACGTCACCTGGATCGCCGTCGGCATGCTGCTGGTGATCGGGCTGACCCTCACCCTGGCCCCGGTGGTCTACACCGCGCTGGAACGGGTGGAGTTCCTGAAGGTCGGCCTGGTGGTGCTCTTCGTGCTGGTGGCGGTCTTCTTCGCGATCTCCGCCGACACCTGGGGCGAACTGCCGCGTACGGTCACCGCGCCGGACTTCCCCGTCGAGCTGGGCTTCGCGCTGATGCTCTCCGCGCTGGTCTTCGCCGGGGCGGGCGGCGGGCAGAACCTGGTGCAGAGCAACTGGATCAGGGACAAGGGCTTCGGCATGGGCGCGTACGTCCCCCGCCTGGTCAGCCCGATCACCGGTCGCCAGGAGGCCGCCCCGGACGGGGCCGGTTTCGTGTTCGAGCCGACCGAGGAGAACCTGCGCCGGTGGCGCCGGTGGTGGCGGCTGGCCAACCGGGAGCAACTGATCACCTTCGTGCTGATCTCCTTCGTCACCATCACGCTGATGTCGATGCTGGCCTACTCCACCGTGTACGGGGAGCCGGGGCTGGCCAACAGCGTGGACTTCCTGGGTGTGCAGGGGGAACGGCTCAAGGAGCTGGTCGGCGGCTGGTTCGGCAACCTGTTCTGGCTGATCGGGGCGCTCTCGCTGTTCGCCGCCGCGATGGGCATCGTGGACTACACCAGCCGGCTCGCCGCCGACGTGCTCGCCACCTCGTACCTGCGACGGGCCTCGGAGAGCCGGATCTACTTCTTCCTGGTCTGGGGTCTGGTCGGGCTGGGCTGCGCGATCCTGCTCGCCGGCCTGGACCAGCCGTTGCTGCTGCTGGTCATCTCGGCCTGCGTCGGCGGGCTGATGATGTTCATCTACGCCATCCTGCTGCTGGTGGTGAACCGCCGGGTGCTGCCGGAGCAGATCCGCCCCCGGGGCTACCGGGTGGCGGCCCTGGTGTGGGCGGTGCTGCTGTTCGGCGTCTTCTCCGTCCTCACCATCTGGCAGCAGGGCGGGAAGCTGCTCGACTGGCTGCGCTGAGCCGCCGCCTGGACGTCAGGAAGGGCGCCTTCCTGTGCACGAGGCGTCAGGAAGGCGCCCTGTCCTCGCGCTACTCCAGGTGGAAGGTGGCGGAGGCGCGGTCGGCTGCGGTCGCGGCCGGCGCCTCCAGGTGGAGCAGGCCGTCGCGGTGGCGGACGTACCGGCCGGGGTAGTTCTGCGACTCCAGGGAGAGTCCGGCGCTGTCGGCCAGGCCGGCCCGTCGCTGGAAGCTGGCGTCGGCGTCGAAGACCGTCGAGCCGTCGTCCCGCTCGACGTACAGGGCGAAGCCCCGGTGGCGCAGGTGGTAGCCGGGGAAGTTGGTCGACTCCAGGGAGACCGTGCCGGCGCCGGCGAGCCCGGGGACGATGCGGAACTGCGAGTCGGCCAGGTTCGTCACGTTCGGCTCGACCCGGGCCCGGTAGTCGTAGTGCCGGACGTAGCTGGTGGTCAGGTCGTGCGAGCGCAGCCGTACGGGCGTGGCCCCGTCCGGCACCGGGATGCCGAAGTTGGGGGTGCCGTCGGCGTTCCAGTACAGCTTCTGGATCCGGGTCCGGCGGTTCGGGTCGTTCAGCGGGTCGCCGTTGATGTCCCGGTAGTTGCGGTCGTGGTAGACCAGGATGTCGCTCTGCCCGTCCTCGGAGACGGTGAACGAGTTGTGGCCGGGGCCGTACTGGCCGGTGGCGGCGGAGCTGGCGAAGACCGGGGTGGGGCTCTTCGTCCAGGCGGCGGGGTCGAGCAGGTTCGCCGAGGCGGAGGCGGTCAGCAGGCCGAGGCAGTAGTTCGCGTCGGTGGCGCTGGCCGAGTAGGTCAGGAAGACCCGGCCGTTGCGCTGGATCACCGCCGGCCCCTCGGCCACCCGGTAACCGCGGGTCTCCCAGTCGTACGTGGGCACCACGAGGCGGGCCACCGGGCCGGTGATCTGCCACGGGTTCGCGCCCATCCGGGCCAGGTAGACGTTGGAGTTGGTGGAGATGCCGGGCTCCTGCTGCGCCCAGGTCAGGTAGCGCACGCCGTTCACCACGAAGGTCGAGGCGTCCAGGCTGAACGTGTCCCACGGGGTGCTGATCCGGCCGCGTTCGGTCCACGAGCCGGTGAGCGGGTTGGCGGCGGCGCTCTCCAGCACGTACATCCGGATCCGCCACACGTCGTCGGCGCGGCCGGCGGCGAAGTAGACGTACCACCGGTTGCCGATGAAGTGGATCTCGGGCGCCCAGATGTGCGCGCCCATCTCGCCGCTGGCGTGCCGCCGCCAGATCGTCGTCTCCGGGGCGGTGGCCAGCCCGGCCAGGGTGGTGGCCCGGCGCAGCACGATCCGGTCGTACTGCGGCACGGTCGCGGTCAGGTAGTAGTAGCCGTCGGTGTGCCGGACGATGTGCGGATCGGCCCGCTGGTCGACCAGCGGGTTGGCGTAGCTCACCGCGGGCGCGGCGACGGCCGGCGGGGTCGGCGTCCCGACGAGCGCCGCGATCCCGACGGCCAGGACCGCCAGCAGCCGCCGGCCACGGCGGGTGGGGCGGCCGGCGGACGCGGTTGGTGGCAATGACATCTGTCCTCCACTGGGCTGGGCGGCGGCCGACGTCCGGGGCGTCCACGGGGTCGTCGTCCCGCCCTCGCCGACCCTCCGATGTTCACGCTCACATCGATGCATGTCAAGGTATTTGAGGACCGTCCACCTGCTCACCGGGCATAGACGCCCACCTTTGGGTAGCTTGCAGGGCATGATCAAGCCGCACCTGCTCGTCCTGACTCCCGGTCTGCGCGCCTACCGGGAGTACCTGCTCCGCTCGATCGCTCCCGCGTACCGGGTCCACCTGGTCCTGACCGAACCACCGACCTGGGAGCTGCCGTACCTGGACGGGTGGACCGTCGTGCCCGACCTCGCCGACACCGGGGACCTCGTCCGGGCCGCCACCGGGCTGGCCGACCGCGCCCCGGTCGACGGGGTGATCTGCTGGGACGAGACGTGGATCGTCCAGGCGGCGCGGGTGGCGGTGGCGCTCGGCCTCCCCGCCGACCCGACCGTGATCGAGCGATGCCGGGACAAACACCTCACCCGCGCCGCCCTGGACACGTACCAGGTCCCGCAGCCGGCCTCCCGGCTGGCGTCCGACGGCGCGACGGCGCTGGCCGCGGCGCGCGCGATCGGTTTCCCGGTGGTGCTCAAGCCCCGGGCGATGGCGGGCAGCTTCGGGGTGGTCCGGGCGACCGACGAGGCCGAGGTACGGCGGTTCGTGAACTTCACCGAGGAGAGCTGGCGGATGGCCCCGGAGCTGCCCCGGCACGACCGCAACATCCTGGTCGAGGAGTACGCCGAGGGGCCGGAGATCAGCGTCGACTCGGTGGTGTTCCAGGGTGAGGTGACCCCGGTGTGCCTGGCCCGCAAGGAACTCGGCTACCCCCCGTACTTCGAGGAGATGGGGCACGTGGTCGATCCCGCCGACCCGCTCTGGCACGACCCGACCCTGCGCAAGGCGGTCGGGGACACCCACGCCGCGCTGGGCTTCACCGACGGCGTGACGCACACCGAGATCCGGCTGACCCGGCAGGGGCCGAAGATCATCGAGGTCAACGCCCGGATCGGGGGCGGGCTGATCCCGTACCTGAACCTGCTGGGCGGGGGCGCGGACCTGGGCCTGGCCGCGGCGGCGGTGGCGTGCGGGCGCCGTCCGCCGGCGCAGGCGGCCAGCCGGCGGCGGCCGGCGGCGATCCGCTTCTACCACCCCGCCCGGGACGACACCGTCGTCGAGGAGATCACCTTCGATCCCGCCGGCCTGCCGCCGCAGATCGTGGCGTACGGGCCGCTGGCCGGGCCGGGCGAGGTGAAGTCGCCGCCGCCCCGGATGCTGATGGACGGCCGGATCGCGTACGCGATCGCGGTCGGTGACCGGGTCGACGAATGCCGGGCGGCGTTGGCGGCGGCCGGCCGGGCGCTCCGGGTCCGCGCCGGGTGACGGCGGGCGGCGGCCCGGCCCGGGACGCCGCCGGGTCGGCCCGCGCGCGAGATGACGGCGGGCCGGCGGCCCGGTCAGCGGGTGGGGAGCGGCTCCGGCTCCGGTCTGCGGTCGGCGGGGATGATGCTGCTCAGCGTCCGGACCTTCCGCAGTGGCGAGAGGATCAGGAACAGGCTGGTGCTCAGCAGCCCGATGGTCCCGATGACCAGCGTGGTCCGGGGCCCGGCGACGTTGCCGAGCCAGCCGCCGAGCAGCGCGCCGACCGGCTTGACGCCCTGCGCCACGAACAGGTACGCGGCGTTGGTGCGGCCGAGCAGCGAGTCCGGGGTGATGGTCTGCCGGACCGTCATGGTGTGCACGTTGCAGGCGGTGATCCCGAAGCCCTGGATGAAGAACGCGACGGCGAAGATCGGGGCGGCCCAGGTCCCGCGCTCGGTGACCGGCAGCAGCAGCGGGGCGACGTCGCCGATCACCGCGGCGGCCAGCAGGGTACGACCGAGGCCGACCCGGTGCGCGACCCGCCCGGTGACCGCCGCGCCCAGCAGCGCGCCGATCGCGCCGATCGACATGACCAGGCCGAGGGTGCCCGGGCTCATGCCCAGCTCCCGGACGGCGAACAGCACCAGGATGGTCTGCACCACCTGCCAGCAGAGGTTGTAGCTGGCCGCCTCACCGAGGAAGGCCCGCAGGTACGGGTTGGCGAAGGTGAACCGGAACCCCTCGGCTACCTGGGCGCGCAGCGGGGTCGGGTCGGCCCTGACCGGCTTCTCCCGCTGGCGTACCGCCGAGAAACCGAACGCCGACGCCACGTAGGAGACCGCGTCGACGATCAACGCGAACGGCGCCCCGGCGATCTGCACGAGCAGACCGCCCAGCCCCGGGCCGCCGATCTCCGCCACCGACTCGCTGGCGGTCAGCCGGGAGTTGGCCCCGGTGAGCCGCTCCGGCGGCACGATCGCCGGCAGGTAGGACCGGTAGGCGATGTTGAAGAACACCCGGCCCACCCCGGCGAGCAGCGCCAGGGTGAACAGCCAGGTGAAGGTCAGCCGGTCGAGGGCGGCCAGGACCGGGATGCCGCCGATCGCCACCGCCTGCCCGATGCTGGACATGATCAGCACGCCGCGTCGCTGCCACCGGTCCACCAGCACCCCGGCGGCCAGCCCGAAGAAGAGGTACGGGGCGAAGGTGGCCGCCCCGATCAGGCCGAGCTGCCCCGGCGTGGCGTCCAGGGTCAGCACCGCGGTCAGCGGCATGGCCAACTGGAACACCTGGGTGCCGACGAGCGAGGCGGTCTCCCCCGCCCAGACGAACCGGAAATCCCTACGCCAACCCTGTGCCACGGTGCTCCCTCATGCTCCCTGGGTCACGCCGACCCCTCGCCCGGCCCCCGCCCCGGTGACCGGGCGGGCGCGGCGCGTAGCGGCTCACTGCCCAGGTTCGACGTCGTAGAAACCGGGACCGTCCAGGTAGCACACCGTCGCGAAATCGTGCCGTACGACGGAGAGGTCCGGATGGATCAGCCCGACCGTCACCGGCTCGCCCTCGTCGTCGATCGTCCGCACCAGCCGCTCGCCGGGACGGAACCGCTGCGTCACGCCCTGGCAGCTCTCCAGCTCCTCGATCAGACGCAGGTACGGGTAGCCGCGCAGCACGCCCTCGAACGGGGAGGCGAGGAACGCCATCGCGCCGTGGTTGTCCAGCGCGTACGGCTTGCGGTGCTCGGCCACGAACCGCTCCGGGTCGGCGTACGCCTGGGCGGTCCGGTCGATCTGGGACTCGCCGGTCAGCAGCACCGCGTACCGGGCGACGTCGGCCCCGCAGAGTCGGGCGCCGGCCTCGACCAGCCGTGGGCCGTCCCGGGTCAGCATCACCTCCAGGTGCACCGGGCCGATCCGGATGCCCAGCGCGTCGAGCGCCGCGTACGAGTACCCGGCGAGGGTCGCGTACTCCGGGGCGTCCGGCGGGACGGAGGTCATGCCGTTGATCCGGTCCCGCATGCCGTTGACGGTGATCTTCTGGTACTGCCACATGTCGGTGATCCGGTGGCGCCCCTGGCAACTGACGGTGTTCACCACGTACTCGACGCCCCGCAGGTACTCCTGCGCGACGACGCCCTCGTTGGGCACGTCGAAGACGCTGTGCCGGGACAGCACGCGGTGGTACGCGGCGACCGACTGCTCCGGGGTGTCGCAGAACGACACCCCGTCGTTGCGGGCGCTGCGGACCGGCTTGACCACGATCCGGCCGCCGATCTCCCGGTGCCAGGCCGCCAACTCGTCCGGGTCGGTGACCCGCAGTTGACGGGTGGTGGGCAGCCCGGCCGCCCGCAACGCCTCGATCTGGACGAACTTGTCCCGGCGGGCCTCGCTCAACGCGGTGCCGTTGCCGGGCAGGCCGAGCGTCTCGTTGAGCCGGTCGGTGAACTCCACGCCCAGCTCGCTGCCGACCACCACGGCGACCGGTCGCAGCGCCGCCAGCCGGGCCACCATCCGGTCGAAGTCGCCGTCGTGGACCAGGTTGTCGGTGTACCCGGTCAGGTCGGCGGGGCCGTACGACGGGGGCGGCTCGGGGGTGGACTGCACCCGTACGCAGTCCAGGCCCGCCTCCCGCAACGCGACGCCCAGCTTGTTCACCGCGCCGTACGGGTCGACGAGTGCGATCACGCGCCGGTCAGCCACGTGCGTCCTCCAGTTCGTAGAAGCCGTGTCCGTCGAGGTGGCAGATGGTCAGCAGGTCCTTCTCCACGGTCGCCGCGTCCGGGTGCGCCAGCCCGACGGAGAGCGGCTCGGAGCTGTCGTCGACGGTGCGGCGCAGCCACTGGCCGGGGGCCACCTTGACCGAGTGCCCCCGGTAGCTGTCCAGCCGGGTGATCTGGTCGAGCAGCGGGTACGCCCGGAGCCGGCCCTCGACCGGCGAGGCGAGGAACGCCATGGCGGCGTGGTCGTCGCGCCGGTAGGGGGCGTCCAGCTCGGCCAGAAAGGCGTCGCCGTCGGTGTACGCCTGGACCGTCCGGTCCACCTGGGACTCGCCGGTGGCCAGCGCGGCGTACCGGGCCACGTCCTCTCCGCACAGCCGGGCGCCCACCTCGACCAGCCGGGGACCGGCCGGGGTGAGCACGATCTCCAGGTGGGCCGGGCCGTACCGGACGTCCAGCGCGTCCAGCACGGCGACCGCGTACCGGCGCAGCCCGGCCCAGCGGTCGTCGGCCGGGGGCAGCGAGCGGATGCCGTTGATCCGGTCCCGCAGCCCGTTGACGTTGATCTTCGTGTACCGCCACATGTCGGTCACCCGGTGCCCGCCGCGCCAGCTCACCGTGTTGACCACGTACTCGACGCCGGTCAGGTACTCCTGCGCCACGACGCCCTCGTTGCGGTGGCCGAAGTTGTTGACCGCCGAGCGGAGCCGCTCGTACGCGGCGACCGACTGCTCCGGGGTGTCGCAGAACGACACCCCGTCGTTACGGGCGCTGCGGATCGGTTTCACCACCACCCGGCCGCCGACCTCCCGGTGCCAGGCCGCCAGCTCGTCGGCGTCCTTCACGGGCAGTTGCCGGGCGGTCGGCAGCCCGGCCGCCGCCACCGCCGCCACCTGGGCGTCCTTGGTCCGCCGGGCGTAGCTGAGGGCGGTGCCGTTGCCGGGGAGCCCGGCCGCCTCGCCCAGCGCGTCGGCCAGCTCGACGCCCTGCTCGGCGCCGGGGATCACGGCCACCGGCCGGTACCGGGCCAACGCGGCCAGGGTCGCGGCCAGGTCCCCGCGGTGCAGAACGTTCGCCACGTACCGGTCCAGGTCGAGATCGGCCCGGTAGTGCTCGGGGATCTCCCGGGTGCTCTGCACCCGTACGCTGTCGTACCCGGCCGCCCGGAACGCCTCGGTGAGCCGGTTCGCCGAGGCGAACCCGTCGACGACGGCGACCGTCCCGCGCCCGGTCACGCCGGATCCGATCCGCTCGCCCCGGTCGGCCGGGACGGGCCCCCGGTCAACCCCTGGACCAGCCGGTCGACCAGCTCGTCGGCCTCGGCCCCGGTCAGCACCAGCGGCGGCATCAGCACCACCGTGTTGTTGGTGGTGGTGAGCAGCAGACCGGCGTCCTGGCAGGCCCGCCGGACCGCCGTCATGGTCTGCGCGCCCAGCCGTTCGTCGCCGTCGCGCAGCTCGACGCCGATCATC
The DNA here is from genome assembly GCF_027497255.1 of Micromonospora sp. WMMD882. NCBI lineage: Bacteria > Bacillati > Actinomycetota > Actinomycetes > Micromonosporales > Micromonosporaceae > Micromonospora > Micromonospora sp. WMMD882. The sequence goes on along the minus strand of NZ_CP114903.1, from coordinate 4,989,364 downwards.
AACCCCGTGCCGCGTACGTCGTGGATCAGCGGAACGGTGGCGGCGTGGTCCCGCAGCCGCCCCCGGATACGCTCGCCGAGCTCCCGGACGTTCGCGAAGACCGACCCGTCGGTCAGCTCGTCGAGGACGGCCAGCCCGGCGGCCATCCCGACCGGGTGACCGTCGGCGGTGCAGCCGTGCGGGAAGACGTACTCCGGTCGGGAGATCGCCTCGTCGAAGATCGCGTCGGTGGCGACCAGCGCGGCCAGCGGGAAGTAGCCGGCGGTGATGCCCTTGCCGAGGATCAGCAGGTCCGGCAGGACGCCCTGGGCGGCCATCACCGACATCGCGCCGGTGCGCCCGAATCCGGTGGTCACCTCGTCGGCGATCAGGTGGATGTCGTGCCGGTCGCACAGGTCGCGCAGTCGGCGCAGCGCGCCGTCGGGGGCGGCCAGCACGTCGGTGCCCATGATCGGCTCGACGATGATCGCGGTGATCTTCTCCGGCCCGTGCCGGGCCACCATCGTCTCCAGCGCGTCGACGTTCCACGGCTTGACGTGGTGCACGTCCGGGGCGAGCGGGGCCTGGAGGGCGTGCGCCTGCCGTTCGCCGGTCAGCGCGCTGGCGATGCCGCCGGTGCCGTGGTAGCCGTTGGTGAACGCGAGCACCTTCGTCCGGCCGGTCTCACCGCGCACCTTGCGCACGAACCGGGACAGCAGCACGGCCGCGCTGGTCATCTGCGAGCCGGTGCTGCCGAACCGGACGTGGTTCAACGGGTCGGGCAGGGTGGCGACGAGCCTGCGGGCGTACTCCAGGCCGATCTCGGGCGGCTCCTCGTACCGGATCACCTGGGCGACGGGAAGCCGGCGCAGCTGGGCGGCCATCGCCTCGACCACCCGTTCCGCCTGGTAGCCGAGAGTGGTGTTCCACATCCCGGCCCGCGCGTCCAGGTACCACGTGCCGGCGGCGTCCTGGACCCAGCAGCCCTTGCCCTGGGTGACGGCGGTCCGGGCGATCCGGCCGTCGGCGACCGCCTCGGCGGTGATCGAGTTGTACCAGAGCGCGTCATGGGGGTCTCTCAACACGCCAGGGCCTCCAGCTTCCTCCGGTCGAGCTTGCCGTTGTCGTTCAGGGGGAACAGCTCCATGCGGGTGAACCGGGCCGGCACCATGTACCCCGGCAGCCGCCCGGCCACCCATCCGGAGAGCTCCTCAGGGGACAGGCTGCCGCCGACGTACAGGGCCCGCAGGTCGGCGCCGTCGAAGAGCACGGCGGCGTCGGTGACGGCCGGGTGGGCCCGCAGCGCGGCCTCCACCTCGCCCAGCTCGACGCGGTAGCCGCGCACCTGCACCTGCGCGTCCAGCCGGCCCAGGTGGGTCAACACGCCGTCGTCGTCGACAACCCGGTCGCCGGTGCGGTACCACAGGTCCGGCGGTGGCGCGTCCACACCGGTGTGGACGGTCGCCAGGGCGCCCGGTGACCAGTCGAGGAACCGGCCGGGGTTGTTGGCCGGGTCGAGGTAGCCGGCGAACCGCTGCGGCCCGCGTACGCACAGCTCGCCCTCGTCGGCGGAACGACCGTGCTCGTCGAGGACGACGTACTCCAGGTGCGGCAGGCACCGGCCGATGGGGACGGTCGCGTTCCGGGTGGCCGGCCACTCGGTCGGGTCGGCCGGCAGCCGGTGCACGGTGCAGGTGACGGTCAGCTCGGTCGGCCCGTACAGGTTCTCGATCGTCGCGTTCGGCGCGGCCCGCTGCCAGGCCGCCGCCTGGTCCAGCGTCAACTGCTCCCCGGCGAACAGCCCCCAGCGCAGGCCGGGCAGCCGGCCGGCCGGCAGCCGCCGCATCCGCTTGGCCAGCGACACCACCGACGGCACGGAGAACCAGTGGGTCAGCTCGTGCCGGTCGGCGAAGCCGGCCGGGTCGGCCAGGTCGTCCCGTTGCGGCACCACGAGCAGGCCGCCACCGCCCCAGGTGACGAACATGTCGAACACCGACGGGTCGAAGGTCAGGTCGAAGGTCTGGCTGGCCCGCGTGCCCGGCGCGAAGCCGTACCGGTCCACGTTGTACGCCAGGTACGGCATGACGTTGTCGTGCCGGATCGGCAGCCCCTTCGGCACCCCGGTCGAGCCGGACGTGAACAGGATGTACGCGGGCGGCTCGCCCGTACCGGTCGGAGGGTCCGGCGCGGACGACGGGCCGCTCCGGCCGACCACCGTCCCGTCCGACCCGGCGTGGACCAGCGGGATCGGCACCTCGGCCAGCGCAGCCCGCAGACCGGTGTCGACCAGCGCGGACCAGAGTCCGGCCCGGGTGGCGATCGTCGCGTTGCGCTCCGGCGGGAAGATCGGGTTCAGCGGCACCACCGTCGCCCCGGCCCGCAGGATCGCCAGGTAACCGGCGTACGCCAGCGGGCTGCGGGCGGCCAGCAGCCCGATCCGCGCGCCGGGCGGCACCGGGCCGAGGTCGCGGGCCAGCCGGTCGGCCGCCGCCGAGAGCTCCCGGTAGCTGAGGGTGGCGCCGGCGACCCGCAGCGCCGGCTGGTCCGGGTGCCGGCGGACGCTGTCGGCGAACCAGCCGTGCAGGGTGTCAGACATGGCGCACCTCCCGGTCCATCAGCACCAGCGCGCCGTCGGCGGCGTGCAACCGGTCGTTGCTGTAGTTCAGCGGCGCGGACCGCAGGTCGCGCAGCGCCCGTTCCAGCGCCAGCTCCGAGTCGCGCAGGTAGCCGTGCCGCATGCCGAGCAGCTCGACCAGCTCGTCCACCGCCGCCGGGCACTGCTCCGAGGCGGTCAGCTTCACCGCGTTGACCAGCAACTGGACCGGTACGGCGGTCGGGTCGGCGCTGCGTCCCAGCACGTCGACGGTGTGGCTGATCAGGGCGTGCACGGTGTCCAGCCGCTGCCGGACCCGGGACAGCCGGCGCAGCAGCAGCTCCGAGTCGAGGTCGCGCCGCCGCCGCTCGGTCCGCAGCAGCGTCACGGTACGGCTCAACGCGCCGTCGGCCGTGCCCAGCCAGCAGGCCGCCCAGCCCAGGTGGGCCAGGGGCGCGAAGGTGCGGACGGCGATCTCCCGGAACGCGCCGTGCGCGCCGACGACCTGGTCCATCGGCACGTCCCCGGCGAGGTGCAGCGGCGCGCTGTGGGTGGCCCGCATGCCCAGCGGGTTCCACCCGCCCCGGACGGTGATCTCCAACTGGTCCCGTCCGGCGTAGACCAGGGAGAGTTGGGTGGGCGAGGCGGCGTCCGGGGCCTGCATGGTGATCAGGTACCCGTCGGCGTGCTGGCCGCCGGTGACCACCGGGGCGAACCGGTCCACGTGCAGCACCGTCCCGTCGCCGGTGGACGCGGTGCCCGAGGAGAGCAGGTGCCCACCGGTGGCCGCCTCGGTGGTCACCGACGCCAGGTACAGCTCCCCCCGGGCGATCCGGGGCAGCAGCCGGTCCCGCAGCGCCCCGCCGTCGCCGACGATCGCCGCCACCTGCTGGCAGTGCATCGTGAAGATCATCCCGACCGACATGCAGGTACGGGAGAGCCGGTTGCTGACCCGGACCAGGTCGGCCAGGTCACCGCCCGGCCCGCCGTACCCGGTGGGGACCATCAGGCCCAGCAGCCCGGTTTCGCGCAGCGCGGCCAGCGCCTCCCCGGGGAAGCGCGCGTCCCGGTCGCACTCGGCGGCGTGCCGGGCGGCGACGGCCTCCACCTCGGCCACGGCGCGGTCCAGCTCGGTCGGCCCCCAACGGGTGGACCGGAGGTCGGTGACGGTCATGCCGGCGCTCCCTGGGCGGTCCGCTCGAACAGGGCGGTCAGGGTGTCCAGCCGGGTCAGGTTGTCCGGCGTGAGATCGGCCGGGTCCACCTCGACGTCGAGCCGTTCCTCGACGCGTTCGACGATCTCCACGATCCGGAACGAGTTGAAGGTGGGCAGGTCGGTCAGGGTGGGCGTGGCGTGCAGGGTGGTCGGGTCGACACCGAGCACGTCGGCGGCGATGTCGACGACGGTGTCGCGGACGGCGGAACTGTCCATGTCTGCTCCCGGGGGGTGCGGTCAGGCGGTGAGCTTGGCGAAGCCCTCTTCGACGCGGGTGAGGTTGTCGGCGACGTGCGGCAGGGCGAGCGGGTCGGCGGCGGCCAGCGCGGCCTCCTGCTCCTCGTCGGTGTCGCCGTAGAGCATGCTGGTGGCGGCCTTGAAGCGCAGGGCGGCCGGATCGTCGCCGAGCAGGTGCCCGGCGAGCACGGCCAGGCCGAGCTCGTCCAGCAGGTGCCGGGCCAGTGACGCTGAGTCGGTCACGCCGCGCAGCGCCAGCGGCTCACGCAGCGGCGTGAAGTCCGGGTAGACGTAGAACGCGCCGGTCGGCGGGCGGCAGGTCGCGCCGGCGGACACCGCCGCCCGGTGCACGGCCCGGGCCACCGCGCCGTGCAGCCGGGCGCTCACGGCCAGCCGCTCGCGGATCTCCGGCGGCTCGGCGAACGCGTACGCCGACACCTGCTGCATCGGCCCCGGCAGCGTGGACCACAGGTCGCTGGCGATGCTGACCAGCCGGTCCAGCAGTCGCCGCCCGCCCGGGTCGGCCGGGACCCGCAGCGCCCCGATCCGCCAGCCGCCGACTGCCAGCGACTTGGACAGGCCGGTGGTGACCACGGTGCGGCCCGGGGCGACCTCGGCGGGGCTGAGGAACGGCGTCCCCGGGTCGTGCAGCACGTCGCGGTAGATCTCGTCGGAGACGATCGTCAGGTCCTCCGCCTCGGCGATCGCGCACACCTCGCGGATCAGCTCCGGACCGGCGAGCGTGCCGGTCGGGTTGTCCGGCAGGGTCAGCACCACGATCCGGGGGTCGCTGCCGGCCCGGCGGGCAGCCGCGATCGTCGCGCGCAGGGCGGCCGGCTCGGGGATGCCGCCGCAGGTGTCCGGGATGGGCACCCCCCAGGCCCGCTTGCCGGCCAACCGGGCCTGCGGCGCGTACGAGTTCCAGCACGGCTTCGGCAGCAGCACGTCACCGGAGACAGCCAGGTTCAGCGCCATCAGCAGGGGCTTGCTGCCCGGCCCCAGCAGCACCTGGTCCGGGTCGGTGGGCAGGCGACGCCGGTCGAAGTAGCCGGCGACGGCGTCCCGGGCGTCGGGCGCGCCGGCGACCGGGCCGTACCCGTTGCGGCGGGCGCCCCGGCACAGTTGCTCGATCATCGGCCCGAACGCGGGCAGCCGGGACTCGCCGAATCCCAGGTGGACGATGGAGCGTCCCTCGGCGCGCAGCCGGGCGACCCGCTCGTTGAGAGCCAGGTTCGGCGACATCGTGGTCACGGCCGCACCGCCTGCCGGATGTCCTGCGGCACGTCCGGGGCCAGCTCCAGGTCGCTCAGCCAGGCGGCCGAGGTGTCGTAGTGGGCCCGGAACGGCCGGCCGACCAGCGCCGGGTTGCGGGCCTGGAGCAGGCGCAGCAGGAAGTAGCGGCCGTTCGGTCCGCTCTCCACCCCGTCCACCACCACCTTGCCGGGGGTGGTGGACATGACCGGTCCGCGTACGGTGCGGGCCAGGCCGGGCAGGGTCCGGTACGCGGCGTGGAAGATCTCCACCGCCCGGGCCAGCGGCACCTTGAAGTAGTCGTACGGGCCGGTGTCGCGTTCGACGAACATGTAGTACGGCACCGCCCCGGCGGCCAGCTCGGCCCGCCACAACCGGGCCCAGGTGTCGGCCTGGTCGTTGACGTGCGCGACCATCGGCGCCTGGCAGTAGACCACCGCGCCGGTGGCCCGGATGCGGCGCAGCGCGGCCGTCACCACCGGGGTCTGGAGCTCCCGGGGGTGGGTGAAGTGGGCCATCACCGCGACCTGCTTGCCGGTGGCGACGATCCGCTCGAACAGCCGCAGCAGCTCGTCGGCGTCGGCGTCGCCGACGTAGCGGTGCGGCCAGTACGCCAGGGACTTGGTGCCGATCCGGATGGTGTCGACGCTTCCCACGTCGAGCAGCGGCTCGAGGTGGCCGCGCAGGCGTTCGGTGCTCATCACCATCGGGTCGCCGCCGGTGACCAGCACGTCGCTGACCTCGGGGTGGTCGTGCAGGTACGACACGAGCTGCCGCGGGTTCGGCGCGGCGAACCGGAGCGCGGGGTCGCCGACGAACTGCGCCCACCGGAAGCAGTACGTGCAGTACGAGTGGCAGGACTGGCCCTGGGTCGGGAAGTACAGCACCGTCTCCCGGTACTTGTGCTGCAGACCGGGCAGGCGTTCGCCCTGGTGCACCGGCACGTTGTACTCCCGCTGCCCGGACGGGTGCGGGTTGAGGCCGGCCCGGATGCGCTGCACCAGACCGTTTATCTCGGCCCGACCCGCGCCCGAGCGGACCAGCTCCTCCAGCGCCCGTTCGTCCTCGGCGGCCAGCATGCCGCGCTGCGGGAAGACCAGTCGGAACATCGGGTCCTCCGCCGGTCGGGTCCAGTCGACCAGCTCGTCGAGGACGTACTCGTTGGTCCGGAACGGCAGGACCTGCGCCAACAGGGCGACCCCGTCGCGCAGGGCGGGGTCCAGCCCGTAGCGGCGGGCGATGTCGTCGATCTGACGCGGACCGAAGGCCCGGAAGCGGGGGGCGGTGGTCCCCGCGGGGTGATCGAGCATCAGTGTCATACGAATTCCTTCGAGTAGGGCGCGGCGGAATCGCGTCGGCAACGGATGGACCGGTTCGCGTCGGGTGGTGATGACGTCTCCGGCCAACTACCCGCACACCGGTTCCCCAATCACGCAGAAACCTTTTATCCATCGACACCGGTAATGTCGTCATTAGATTTGCTGATCAGCCATCCAGGAGCAGGTCGAATAGCCGTTCCGATGATGGCGATAAGCATTCCACATGACCGCGGAGCAGCTTTTTGTTTATCAACGCCGAAAGCACGGAAATAGACCGACGTCCCCGGTTGTCAATGGAGGAGAGGGTCGGCCATGAACCACGCCACGCCGTGCGGAGCAGCGCTGTGAAGGGCGCCGACGTCGCGCCGCCGATGCTGGTGCCGATGGGTCGGCCACGGCCCGGCAGGTGCAGCGTCCTGATCCACCCCGCCGGTGGCGGACTCGGCGTCTACGCGGGAGTGGTGCTGAAACTGGGCCGGCGCGGCCCGGCGTTCGGCGTACGCGGCCACGGGCTCGCCGACGGGGAGACCCCGGACCACACGGTCGCCGCGATGACGGACCGCTACCTGGACCTGTTCACCGCCCTCCCACAGCCGCCGGACCTGCTGTTCGGCTGGTCCCTCGGCGGGGTGGTCGCCTGGGAGCTGGCCGCCCGCCTGGCCGCCGACGGCCACCGGCCCCGGGTGGTGATGGTGGACAGCCCGGCGGCCGGCATCGACCGCGACCCGGCGGCGGCGCTGCGCTGGCGCGAGCGGGTCCGGGCGTCGCTGACCACCGACGGCGGCCTCGACGGCGACCTGGTCTCCCGCACCGCCGAGGCGCACCTGGACGCGGTCACCGCCTACCGGGCGCGGGGCCGGCACGACTGCCCGACCCTGCTGATGCCCTGCGCTGACGAGGACAACGCGGCCCACCTCGCGGCCTGGGCGGAGGCGACGCCCCGGCTCACCGTCCGGCCGCTGCCCGGTGACCACTTCACCGCCTTCGACCGGGAACGTCTGCCGCTGCTCCTCGGCCACCTCGACGAGTTCCTGACCGCCACCGGGCCGAGCCCCGAGCCGACGGCCACCCGGCCGGGCCCCGAGCCGATCCCCACCGGGCCGAGCCGGGAGCCGAGTCATGCCTGACGAGCTGCTGGCCCGCGCCCGGGCCGCGTACACCGCCGCGCCGCCGGTCGGCGACCCGGCCTACCGGCGCTACTGCGCGGCGCTCGCCCGGCAGCTCGTGACGCGCTGGCCCAGCCTCGCCGCCGCGAACGCGACAGACGTGGCACAGGCCGAACGCGCCGGCATGTCGGCGACCCTGGTGAACCGGCTGCGGCTCACCGAAGAGCACCGCGACCGGCTGGTCGCGCTCACCGGGCAGATCGCCCGGGAGCTCGACGCGGTGGTCGAGGTCGAGGTGCCGGCCCGGGGCGCGGCCCGCGCCGTGCACCGGGTGCCTCGCCCGCTCGGCGTGGTGATGATGGTCTACGAGGCCCGGCCCACGGTCACCGTGGACGGCGCGCTGCTGCCCGTCGCCGTCGGCAACGCCGTGCTGCTGCGCGGCGGCAAGGAGAACGCGGCCACCAACGCGGCGCTGGAGACCGTCGCGCACGCCGCCCTCGCCGACGCCGGCCTGCCGACCGGGCTGGTGACCGTGCTGGACGACCCGCACCGGCGGCTGCTGCGCGCCCTGCTGAAGCGGCCCGACCAGGTGGACGTGCTGATCCCCCGGGGCAGTCCGGCGCTCGTCGACTACTGCCGGACCAGCGCCATCCCGCTGATCGCCAGCGGCGGCGGGGTCAACCACCTGTACGTGCACCGCAGCGCCGACCTGGACCTGGCGGCCCGGGCCACCCTGGACAGCAAACTGCCCGAACCCGCCGGCTGCACCTCGGTCGAAACGGTCCTGGTGGACCGGGGCGTCGCCGAGGCGTACCTGGAGTCCCTGGCCAGGCAGCTCAAGCAGCAGGACGCGGACCGGCCCGGGCCGGCGCTCACCGTCCGGCTCGCCGACGGGATCGCCGCGCCCACCGGGTCGGGGCTGCGGGTCGAGCCACTCGCCCCGCACGACCTGGGCCGGGAGTTCCTCGGCCCGGTGATCGCGGTCGCCCCGGTCGACGACGCGACGGCCGCCCTGGAGCACATCCGCCGGTACGGCTCCGGCCACACCGAAGGCGTCCTCACCGGGGACCCGGCCGTCGCCGAGGCGTTCCGCCGCCGGGTCGACGCGGCCATGGTCGTCGTCAACGGCTCGCTGCGTCTGCACGACGGCCCCACGCTCGGCCTGGGCGCCGAGATCGCCATCGCCACCGGACGGCTGCACGTCCGGGGCCCGGTGACCCTCGCCGACCTCGTCACCTACAGCTACGTCACCGACGCGGCGGGAGCGCTGCGCGGCTGACCTGCGTCCGTCCGCCCCCACCCACCCCTGGAAAGGGAGACCATGCCCGCGAACCTGCAACTCGACCGGTCGGCCGTGGCCGCCGTGGTCAAGAAGGTAGTCGTCGCCGAGTCCCGGCTGTCCATCCCGCCGGAGCGCATCTCCGACGACGAGCCGCTCGTCGGCGACCTGCTCAACGTCAACTCGCTCGGCTTCGTCGGCATGCTCGTGCGGATCGAGGACGAGCTGGACACCACGCTCCCCGACGACCTGTTCGTCGGCCGCAGCTTCCGCACCGTCGGCGACCTCGTCGACGTGGTGACCACGGCGGAGGTGCGGTGATGACCGGCCCGGCGCCCACCCGCTGGCGCAGCGTCCTGCCGTACCTGGCCGAGCCGCTGCCGCCGGACGTCACCCCGGTCAGCGCCGACGGCGAAGTGAAGATCAACCTGCCGGTGGAGCTGGTCCGGCAGAGCGTCTCCCAACGCGAGTACTGGGACATCCCCGAGCCGGTGGTCGAGCGGTACCGGCAGTACCGGCCCACCCCGCTGTGGCGGGCCAGGGGCTTCGAGGAGGCGGTCGGCGCGCGGGTGCCCATCTACGTCAAGAACGAGGGCGTCAACATCTCCGGCAGCCACAAGCTCAACACCGCCCTCGCCCAGGCGTACTACTACCAGCGGGCCGGCGTTCGCGAGCTGGTCACCGGCACCGGCGCCGGCCAGTGGGGCACCGCCATGGCGGCGGCGTGCGCGCTGTTCGGGCTGCGCTGCCGGGTGTTCATGGTCGAGTCGAGCCTGCGCCGCAAGCCGTACCGGGGGGTGCTGATGCGGATGCTCGGCGCCGAGGTGCACACCAGCCCCAGCGGCATGACGAAGGTCTCCACCCGGGAGGACCTGGCCGCCGGCAACAGCCTCTCGCTGGCCATCGGCGAGGCCGTCGAGTACGCCGCCAGCCACGACGGGGTGGCGTTCTGCATCGGCAGCGGGGAGACGTACAGCATCCTGCACCAGTCGGTGATCGGCCTGGAGGCGGCCGACCAGCTCGCCGACCTCGACGCCCGGATCGACACGGTGGTCGGTTGCGTCGGCGCGGGCTCCAACTTCGGCGGCATCGCGCTGCCGTTCCATGCCGAGGCGCGGTCCACCGGTGTCGAGGGGCCCCGGCTGGTCGCCGCCGAGTCCAGCAGCACCCCGAAACTCACCCGGGGCGTCTACGCGTACGACAAGACCGACGCCACCGGCAGTGGCCCGATGGAGGCCATGTACACCATCGGCAGCGACTACCAGATCCCCGACGCGCACACCGCCGGCCTGCGGTTCCACGGCGCGGCGAAACTCGTCTCGGCGCTGCGGCACACCGGGGACGTGGACGCGATGGCGGTCAGCCAGGCCGACGCGCTCGACGCCGGGCGGCTGCTCACCCGGCACGAGAGCGTCCTGCCCGCCCCCGAGTCGGGGCACGCGCTGGCCGCCGCCGCGAAGATCGCCGCCTCCGACCAGGCCCGGCACGGCGTGCTGGTCTGTGTCAGCGGGCACGGCTACCTCGACCTCGGCGCGTACGAGCACTTCCTCGCCGGCGGCGTGGAGGACGTCGCCCCGTCCGACGAGGCGCTGGCCCGCGCGGTCGCCGGCCTGAACCCGGTGGGAGCGCCCCGATGACCACCGCCGTCGCCAGCGCGCCGGCCGGCGCGGGGACCGGGGCGGCCGGCATCCGGACCGACCTGCTCGACTGCATCCAGGTCAACCTGGCCGTGCTGGCCGACCGGTGGGGCGAGCCGGGACGGCACCTGGCCCTCGGCGCGGCCCTGCGGTTCCGGCCCCGCCCCGGCCCGGACGGGCTGCCCACGGTGGACCCGCCGGTGGACGCCCACCTGACCGGGAGCGCCCGGCAGGTCGGCCTGGTCGTCGAGAGCCGACACGACCTGGGACCGGACGCGTTGCGGGCGCTCGCCGAACGCTCCTCGGTGCTGTACGCCGTCGCCGACACGTACCACATGCCATGGCTGCCGTACCGGGGCCACGCCCACATGGAGCACAGCTTCCTGGTGGCCAGCGACGACGGGGAGGCGCTGGTCGGCGACGCCTACGACAACGAGACCGCGTGGGGGCCGGCCCGCCCCGGCCAGTGGCGGCTGCCCTGGGCCGAGCTGCCCGCCGTCTCCGTCGCCGCGGTCTGCCGGGTCGCCGGGTCGTACCGGCCGCCCGCGCCGTCGGCGCTGCTCGACGATCCCGACGACTACGTCGAGGCGTACGCCCGGCACGCCGACCGGTTGGCGGCGTTGCGGCAGCTCACCGCCGAGACATGGCTGATGACCCGGGCCCGGCGGCTGCACGCGGCGTACCGCGTCCACCGGGGTGAGCCGCTGGACGCGGACGCCCACCTGCGCCGCTGGGACCAGCTCACCGCCGCCGCCTTCATCGCCCTGCGCCGGGTGGAGCGGGGCCGTCCCGCCCCCGGCGCGCTGCTGCCCGACCTGGCCGCAGCCCTCACCGCCGACCGGGACGTCTTCGCGACCCGGCCCGAACTGTTGGAGACCCCGTGAACCAGACGTTCCAGAACCTGCTCGTGCCGTTCCTGCCCTACCTCAACGGCCGCCCGATCACCGAGGAGTCCCGGCTGCACGACCTCGGACTGAACTCGATGAAGGCCATCGACCTGCTCTTCACCATCGAGGACGAGCTGGGTGTCTCGCTGCCCGACGAGGACCTGAACGACGCCACCTTCGCCACCGCGGGCAGCCTGTGGCAGGCCGTGACGCGGGCCGGTGGCGGCGACCGGGAGCACGCCGGGGAGGCCGCCCACGAGGACCGGAGGGTCCCGGCATGACCGCGCCCGCCCTGCTGGGCGACCGGGTCACGCGGGACGCGTACCCGATGCTCGACGACCTCGCGTCCGACGCGACCGGCCCGGACGTGTGGCGGACGCTGGGCGCGGCGGGCCGGCTCGCCCGGGTGTACCGGGACGGCGACCCGCGTCGCGGCGTCGACCCGGCCGGGCTGGGCGCGCTGCTCACCGCCGTCGACCGGCGCTGCCCGCTGGGGACCACCCTGGCGGTGTGCGTGCCGCTGGCGACCTGCCTGCCGTTGCTGGCCGGGGGTGACGGGCCGGCCGCCCGGACGCTGGCGGCGGCGCTGCGCGGGGACGCCGTGGTGGCGCTCGCCGCCACCGACGACGGGGCCGGCTGCGACCTGACCTCGCTGACCACCGAGGTCACCCTGCGCGACGACCACGTGGAGGTCAGCGGCGTCAAACGGTGGATCACCAACGCCACCGCGTGCGACGCGGTCCTGGTCCTCGCCCGGCACCGACCCGGCCCGCACTTCACCAACTTCACCTGGGTGCTGGTGCCGGCCGACGCGCCCGGGGTGCGTGCCGAGCCGGCCGACACCGACCTGTTCGACGGCGCCGGCGCCGGTCACCTGTTCTTCGACCGGGTCCGGCTGGGCCGGGAGCACGTGGTCGGCGGCGTCGGCCGGGGGCTGAGCGGGTTCGCCGCGCACATCGCGGTGGAACGGCTGGCCGGGGCGTTGTGGGCGGTCGGGCTGTGCCGGCGGGTGCTGACCGAGACCTGGCGGCACCTCCAGGACCGTCGGTACGGCGACGGCACGCTCTGGCACCTGGAGGGCATCCGCCAGCGGTACGCCGCCGCGCTGCTGCGCGCCCGGCAGCACCAGGCGCTCACCGAGAGCCTCGCCGACGCGGTCGCCACCCGGCGGGACGCCACGGCGGCGGCGATGTTGAAGGCCAGCGCCGCCGGCACCGTGGAGCGGGTGCTCGACGAGTGCGCCCACCTCCAGGGCGCGTACGGCTTCCGCAGCGACGGGCCGCAGCGGCTACGCGCCCAGGCCGCGCTGTTCGGCATCGGCGGCGGCACCACCGAGGTGGTGCTGTCCGTGGTGGCCGGCGCGACCGCCGACGTCCTGGCCGACCTGGACCGGTCTCCGGCCCCGGAGCCACCCGTGGAGCCGGGCCGGTGAGGGCGCGGGAGGTCCACCCGCAGGTGTGGGTGGCGGTCGGAGCCGAGACCGTCGACGAACCGGTGACCCCGGCCGACCGGCTCGCCGCCCGGGGCACGCCGCCCTGGCGGACCCGGCAGCTCCTCGGCGGCCGGGCGCTGCTGCGGGCGCTGCTGGCCCGGGTCGCCCCGGCGGCTGCCGACGCGCCGCTGGTCGCCGCCGGGAACGGGAAACCCGTCCTCGCCGGCTGGCCCCGGCTCGGCGTCAACCTCTCGCACGACGGCGGGCACGTGGCGGTGTGCGTGGCCACGGACCGCCGGGTCGGGGTGGACGTACAGACCCCACCGGAACCGGTCAGCGAGCCACTGCTGCGCCGGTGCGCCGCCCGGCACCTGACCGGGCTGGCCCGGCTGCCCGAACGGCAGCGGGCTCGGGCGTTCGCCGAGATCTGGACCGTCCAGGAGGCCTGCGTCAAGGTCGACGGCGCCGGGATCGGCGGGCTGCCCTGGACGATCGACGTGCCGCCGGACGCGGACACGGGCCGCTGGCACGGGCGGCGGTGGCACAAGGTACGTGACCTGGCGGACGTGCCCGTGGCGTGCGCGTGGGACGAGGAGCGCCGATGACACCCCCACTCTCCTGCTACACCACCGCCCTGGTGGACCACCTCGGCCCGGCCGCCGCCGACCGGCTCGCCGACGCCGTACGGCTGTGGGTCCGGTTCGACGCCCCGGACGGGGCGTTGGCCTTCTCCCACCACGACCGGATCGACGACGGGTCCCTGGCCTGGCACGGCGTGGCCGACTGGGCGACCGCCCGGGCGGAGCTCGCCGACCAGCTCGCCGAGGAGGGCTCGGTGATCGTCGTCGGCAACGCCTTCCACCTGCCCTGGTCGCCGCACCACCGGTCGCAGCCGGTCACCCACTGGTTCGTGCTGCGCGAGCGGCACGACGAGGGGTGGCGGGTCAGCGACCGGTTCACCGCGCTGATGCCGGCCGGGGAGCAGCGGCCGTTCGAGGGCTGGCTCTCCGACGCCGAGCTGCGGGCCGCGCTGACTCCGCTCGGCCGGCTCGACCCGCCCGGGACCAACCGGGACACGTACGCCCTGGGCACGCCCGCCGACGTGGACGACCCGGACCGGTACCGGTGGCTACGCCCCACCGGCGGCGGCCCCGGACCGGCCGGCGGCGACCGGGGACGGTCGTCCGACGGCGGCGGGGACGACGCGCGCTGGCCGGGTGAGTGGTCGACCGACCCGTCGGCGGTGCTGGCGGCGCTGCGTGACCGGTTCGTCGTCGACGAGCGGGCCCTGAGCTGGCACGTCGACGACCTGTGGGCCGCGGCGCGGCACCACGGCCACCGGCTCGCCCGGCACGGTGACCCCGAGCTGGCCGCGCAGTGGGCCCAGGCGCCGAAGGCGTTGCGGTTCGCCGCCGACTCCGCCCGCCGGGGGCGTCGCCGGGTCGGCGTGGTCGCCGAGGCGTTCGACCGGCTCATCGAACTGACCGAGCGGGAGCGCGCTACCGCGACCGCCAGCGCCGGACGGTCGGCAGGCGCGAGCGCCGCCGCCGGCCACGACCAGGACAGAGGTACGCCATGATCAGCCTTGACGCGGCCGTCGACGAACGCGTGTTCCGTCAGGCGATGGCCCGCCTGGCCAAGTGCGTCGCGGTGACCACCGCGCTCGGTCCCGCCGGCCCGGTCGGCTGCACCACCACCTCGCTGATGTCGTTGTCCGTCGCCCCGCCGGCCGTGCTGGTGGCCTTCCACACCGGCGGCCGGACCCTGGCCGACCTCCTCTCCGCCGGCCGGTTCGCCGTGAACGTGCTGGCCAGCGGGCAGGAAGCCCTGGTCCGCCGGTTCGCCACCGGTCCGCCGGCCGACCGGTTCCACGGCGTGCCGTACACCGTGGACGACGGTGTCCCGGTGCTCGCCGACGTCGCGGTGCGGATGACCTGCCAGGTACGGGAAACCCTCACCGCCATCGACCACACGCTGGTCGTGGGCACCGTCTGCGACCTGCGGGTCGCCCCCACCCCGCCGCTGGTGCTCGTCACCGGTCAGCCCCACACCACGGTGCCCACCCTCTCCGCTCCAATCCCCGCCGACCCGAACTGCTGAACTGGAGCCCCGATGTCTGCTGACCCATCCCCCGTCCCGCACCGGCCCGACGAGCGGTTCGACGAGTTCCTGCTGGCGGCGGCGGAGCACCTGCCGGACCACCCGGCGGTGGTGGAGTACGTCGACGGCCGGGTCCGCGCCACGACCTTCCGGGAGCTGCGCGCCGCCGCCGACCGGTACGCCGCCGACCTGGACCGGTACGGCCTCGATGTCGGCGACCGGGTCATGGTCGTCTCCGACAACACCCGGGACGCGATCGCACTGCTGCTGGCCTGCTCGTCGCGGGGCCTGCCGTTCGTGCCGGTCAGCCCGGAGATGCCGGCCGAGCGGCGGGCGGCGATCGCGGAGCTCGCGGAGCCGGCGCTGTGCCTGACCGCCGGCGGAGCGCCGGCCGCCGAGCCCGGTCCCGCTGCCGCCCCCGGGCACGGCTGGTTCGGCCCCGGCGGAGTCGACGTGCCGACGCCGCCCGCGCCCCGGGCCCGACGGCGGTGGGCGGTCACCCCCACCGACACCGCGTACATCATCTTCACCTCGGGGACGACCGGGCGGCCCAAGGGCGTGGTGATGAGTCACCGGGCCGTGGTGTCGTTCTACCGGGGCATGCTGGCCGAGAACATCGTCGGACCAGGCGACCGGGTGGCGTCGACGTCCCCGCTCCAGTTCGACTTCTCGCTGCTGGACATCGGTCTGGCCCTGGGCAGCGGCGCGGCCGTCACGCCGGTGCCCCGGGCGCTGCTGCGCTGGCCGACCCGCTTCGTCAAGGTCCTGCGCGCCACCCGGGCCACCCACGTCAACGGGGTTCCGTCGATCTGGCGGCAGGCGCTGCGGCACATCCCGGACCAGGTCGCCGCCCTCACCGACCTGCGCGGGGTGCTGTTCTGCGGCGAGGACTTCCCGTTGCCGGAACTGCGCCACCTGCAACGGCTGCGCCCGCAGGCCCGGCTGGTCAACTGCTACGGCGCGACCGAGTCCATGGCGGCCAGCTTCGCCGACGTGCCGAACCCGCTGCCGGCGGAGCTGGACCGGCTGTCCATCGGCCGGGGGCACGTCGGCGCGGAGCTGCTGGTGGTCGACGAGCGGGGCCGGACCGTCGAGGAGCCCGGCACGGTCGGCGAGATGCACCTGCGCAGCCCGGCGCTGTTCTCCGGCTACTGGGGCGACCCGGAGGCGACCGCCGCCGCGCTGGTCCCCGACCCGGTCGAGCCGCGCTCGGGCCAGCGGGTGCTGCGCACCGGTGACCTGGCGTACCGGGGAGCCGACGGCGAGCTGCGGTTCTGCGGGCGGGTGGACTCCCAGGTGCAGATCCGGGGCAACCGGGTCGAGCTGGCCGAGGTGCAGCGCCGCCTGCTGGAGTTCCCGGGCGTGGCCGAGGCCGCCGCGGTCGTGGTGGCCCCGCCCGACCGCGAGCCGGAGCTGGCCGCGTTCGTGGTCCTCGCCGACGACGCGCCGCCGGTCGACGAGAGCGCCATCCTGGCGTTCTGCCTGAAGTCGATGCCGGCCTACATGGCGCCGAGCCGGATGCGGGTGACGGACGCGCTGCCGGTCAACCAGAACGGCAAGACCGACCACCGCCGGCTGCTCGCCGCGCTCGGCAGCGATTAGCAGGGGCAGCCACCCGGCGCGGCGCGTGGCGTCCCGGCGGGCTCGGCCGGCGGCGGTGGATCGGGGTCCCGGGGGATCGGCGGGTCAGTCCTCCCGGACGACCTTCTCCGCCGCCGCCAGCACCACGTCCAGCGCCGGACGAGCGACCCGGCTGCGCCGCCAGACCGCCTGCGTGTACGTCGGCACCGAGGGCTGCCAGTCCAGTTTTCGCAGGGTGCCGTCGGCCAGCTCCCGGGTCACCGCGACCTCGGGCAGCAACGCGACGCCGATCCCGTTGGCCGCGCTGTGCTTGGCGGCTTCGATCGAGTTCAACTTCAGCGTGCGGCGGCGCCGGGTGGCGCCGGCGACCTGTTCGCAGTAGCTCGTGTCCACGTCGGAGCAGAAGAAGATCGTGGTGAGGGACTCCTCGACGCCCCCGGCCCCGCCGGCCCTGGTCGACGCCGGACGGGTTCCCGTCACCAGCGCCAACGGCTCCGGGCACAGCACGCAGAACTCCAGCTCCTCGTGGTGCTGGGCCGCGCCGATCAGGAAGGCGCAGTCCAACTGCCCGCTCCGGACCTGGTGCACCGCGTCCCGGGGGTCGGCGGCGTGCAGCGAGAGGTCGATGCCGGGATAGCGGATGTGGAGGTACTCGATCAGCGGCAGCAGACGGTGGTTGGTCAGGCTCTCCAGCGACCCCACGTCCAGCTGTCCACATGGCTCGCCGGACGAGGTCAACACCTGCTGCGCCTCGGACGTGAGCCGGACGATCTCGCGGGCGTACGGCAGCACGGCCTGTCCGCTCCGGGTCGGGCGGACCCCGCCCGGCAACCGTTCCAGCAGCATCGTGCCGAACGCCTGTTCCAGCGCCTTTATCCGGTTGGTGATGGTCGGCTGGGTCACCCCCAGGCGCGCCGCCGCTCTCGTGAAGCTGCCGAAATCCGCTGTCGTCAGGAATGCCTGGAACTGTCGAGCGTCCATTCTGCCCCCCCACGGGCAATGACCTGCCACCGGGCACTCCGGCGCGGGGGACGTGCCGGAAGCCGGCGTCCCCCGGACCACAGCCGCCTCCCCCAGGGCGGGCAGAAATTGCCGAGCGCGAAGCATTCATTGCCATACGTCAATTAACTTCGCCGACGCTAACACCTGCCTGCGGAAACAATCAAGCAATGATCCAATGTTTAGAAGACGAAAACGGGGGTAACAGGCAACTCCCCCCACTACGCTCTGTGTCGAGTCCATGATGGATTGGTAGGCGGGCCGGCGCGCCGGCCCGCCCGGACGATCAGTACGGGTAGCCCGGCACGTTCAGCCGCACGCCGTACAGACCGGAGTCGTTACGCGGGCCCGAGGTGACGAAGAGGGTCCGCCGGTCCGCGCCGCCGAACGCCACGTTGGTGGTGCCGGTGCCGCCGGACCGGATCGTGCCGAGCTCGACCCCGGCCGGCGAGTAGACATGGACCAACCCGTCGAACCCGGACGTCCAGTACACGTTCCCCGCGCAGTCGATCGTGCCGCCGTCCGGCCCGCCGATGTAGTTGACGAAGACGCTGCGCGCGCCGGTGCTGCCGTCGGCCTGGACGACGTACCTGTAGATCCTGTTCTCGGAGTAGGCGGCCACGTAGAGCGTCGCGCCGTCCGGGGCGAGCGAGATGCCGTTGGGCTGCCGCAGCGTGTCGTCGACCAGGTGGACCTGGCCGCCCGCGACGCGGAAGACGCTGGTCCGCCCGTTCATCTGGTCGGGGCGGTTGCCCCGCTGGAAGTTCGGGTCGGTGAAGTAGACGACGCCGTCGGAGCGGACCGCCACGTCGTTCGGCGAGTTGAACGCCCGGCCCTGGTAGTTCGCGGCGACCACGCCACGGGTCAGGTCACTGATCCGGTACGACGAGACGCTGCGCTGGTCGTGGGTGGCGGCGATGACCTGCTGGCCGTCGGGGCTGAGCGCCAACCCGTTGCTGCCGCCGCTGGCGACGAACGTGTCGAAGGTGGACGACGACGGGGTGTACCGGCGGATCGTCGACGGCTGGACGTTGTCCGGCCAGACGCCCGGGGCCATGTCGGAGAAGAGCAGGTAACCCCGGTCGGCCACCCAGACCGGCCCTTCGAGGAACGCGAATCCGCCCCGGATCCGCGGGGCGGTGACGGAGGTCGCCGGCAGCGGCGGCCCATAGCTCGCGCCGGTGGGGCAGACCCCGGGCGGCGCGCCCGGCACCCCGGCCAGCGCTCCGGCGGGTCGGGCCGACCCGGCGCCGGCGGCCCGGTCCCGGTCGAGGCCATGGGACGAGGGCGACGCCGCGATCGGGGCGGCGAGGAGGGCGAGGGAGAGCGCGGTCAGCGCGGCGGTGGTCGGAAGGCCGGCCATGAGACGACTCCAATCGACGGGCGGCCCCGCGTCGTCGGCCGTGCGTGGACGGGTGGTGGGCGCGGTGGATTCTGCTGGGCCGCTGGGGACAGTACCCAGCCTAGGCCCCCAACCATCGATATGCATCGAATTAGGCGCACCCGTCCCGGCATCCGAACAGTCGCGCCGCCGTATCGCCGAAACGGCGGTCAGGTCGACCGGGGCAGCCCCGGATCGGCGATCTGGCGTGAAGGCCGTTTCCCGCCCCGCGTCGGCGGGAAGGATGACGGCCCGGAGGTGATCGACATGGTCGACCGGGAAAACGTGCCGACGCTGTGTCAGGTGGTGCTCGACTGCACCGACGCCAGGGAGCTGGCGGAGTTCTACCGGGCGCTGCTCGGCCTGGTCTACCGGCCCGGCGACGAGCCACCGCAGGACGGCCGGGCCGACGAACGCGCGCCGGACTGGCTGGTCCTACAGACCCCCGAGGGGGTCACCCAACTGGCCTTCCAGCGGGTCGAGCGGCTGCCCCGGCCGACCTGGCCGGACGGCCCGGTGCCGCAGCAGGCGCACCTGGACCTGAGCGTGTCGTCGGTCGAGGAGCTGCGCCGGCAGCACGCCCGGGTGCTGGCGCTCGGCGGCCGGCCGCTGCCCGACCGCGAGGACGACTCCGACGAGCCGTACCGGGTCTACGCCGACCCCGCCGGTCACCCGTTCTGCGTCTTCGTCTCCTGACCGGCTCGCCCCGCCCCGGCCGAGACCCGGGCCGGGGTGGGGACGAGTCGGGTGACGCGAGGGCGGCGCACCGGTCGCCAGGTGGTCACCAGGGCGGCGGCGAGGAGCAACTCGGCGATGTCACCGCCGTAGTACATCAGCTCCGCGCCGCCCCGCACCTGCTCGACCGGGGCGGGCACGTACGCCCAGCCGCCGTACATGAGCTGCGAGACGGTCGCGTGCCCGACGATGGCCAGCCCCAGGTACACCAGCCGGGTCCGTACCCCGGGCCGGGCGGGCGCCGGATCCGGGCCGGCGATGACGTACGCGAACAGGTAACCCGACAGCAGGAAGTGGCCGTGCAGCAGCCAGTGCCCGGCCGGGTGGCCGGTGGCGACGGGGTGGAGCGGGGTGAGGTACAGCGCCACCAGGCTGCCCGTGGAGAGCGCCGACGCGACCGCCGGATGGGTGACCAGCCGGACCGCGCGGGCCCGCAGGACGGCCGTCAGCGCCCGGGCCGCGGCGGTGGGCAGCGCCCGCAGCAGCAGCGTGACCGGCGCCCCCAGCACCAGCGCGAGCGGCGCGTACATGCCGACGAGCAGGTGTTGCGCCATGTGGCCGCGGAAGTCGGTGTGCGCCAGGGACGCCAGCGGCGGCAGGAACGCCACGGCCAGCAGGAGCAGCCCCAGGCCGAAGCTGGCCGTCCGCCAACCGTTCCAGCCCTGCGCCGGGTTACGCCGTCGGGCCCGGCCGACCAGGTGGAGGTAGAGCCCGGCGCAGACCAGCAGGGCGAGGACGGGCGGCAGCGTCTCCACCAGGCCACCGCCGGCCGCCGCCCCCGGATGGTGGTGGTCCATCAGACGGGTTCCCGGGCCTGGTCGGCGGCGGGCCTCGCGGGGTCGACGGCCCGGCCGCCGCGCTGGAGCAGCCAGCCACCGGCGACCAGCGCCGCGCCCAGGGCGAGGAAGCCGAGGTCCCACCAGAGCTGGTACGGGCCGCCGTGGACGTGGTGGATGCCGAGCAGATGGTGGTCGACCACGCCTTCGACCAGGTTGAACGACCCCCAGCCGACCAGCACCCAGCCCCACAGCACCCGGGATGTCCACACCCGGCGGCGGCGGTGGGTGACCCGGGAGTACAGCACCGCCAGGCCGACCAGCACGGCGAGCCAGCACACCACGTGGAAGACGCCGTCCCAGAGGGTGTTCATCTCCAGCCCTCCGACGGTGCGCGGGTCGTAGTACCGGACGCCGATGTTGTCCTCGTCGGTGCTGGTGAGCATGTGGTGCCACTGGAGGAGCTGGTGCAGCAGGATGCCGTCGACGAACCCGCCCAGCCCCACTCCCAGCAGGATGCCGGGCAGCCGAAGGCTGGCGGGCGCCGGGCCGGTCTCCGGCCCACCCGGGAGCGTCGTTCCCATCAACCGATCTCCGTTCGTCCGTGCTGCGGCGTTCCTCCCCTCGTGGCCGATTCTCCTCCCGAAGCCCAGGTAAACCCGGGACCCGGGGCGTCCCCGGTACGTCGTGACCGGCGACGGCGGGCGGAGCGCACGTGCAGAGGTGCCCGCCCCCGCCGGGCTGGCCGATAGTTGGGACCAGCGTCGGTCCGCGTCATCGACGAGCGCGGGGAAGGGCCCCTTCCCGTACGCCAGGCGTGGGGAAGGGTCCCCGGGCCGACCGGCCGACACTTCGAGGAGGCTCACATGCCAATCGCGACGGGCGTCGCCGCGCCGGACTTCACCCTGCGCGACCAGCACAACCAGGAGGTCACGCTCTCGCGCTTCCGGGGCGAGCGGGCGGTGCTGCTGGTGTTCTACCCGCTGTCGTTCACCGGGGTGTGCCACGGCGAGTTCTGCGGGATGCGGGACAACCTGGGCGCGTTCCGCAACGACGCGGCCCAACTGCTCACCGTCAGCGTGGACTCGCCGCCGGCCCACCTGGCCTGGGCGCAGCAGGAGGGTTTCGACTTCCCGCTGCTGTCGGACTTCTGGCCGCACGGGGAGGTGGCCCGGTCGTACGGCGTGTTCAACGAGGCCATGGGTATCGCCAACCGGGGCACCTTCGTCATCGACCTGGACGGCATCGTCCGCTTCGCGGAGATGAACTCGCCCCGGGACCCGCGCGACCAGGAGGCGTGGAAGCGGGCGCTCGCCGAGGTGGGCGTACCGGTCTGACCGGATCGACGCCCGCGGCGGCGGGCGGCACGGGACGGCGGCGGGCGGCACGGGACGGCGGCGGGCACCACCCGCCGCCGTCCGTCGTTTCCGGGCCCGACCTGTCGCTGCCGCCCGTCACGGCCGGGCCGGCGGCGTTCGTCACGGCCGGGCCCGACCGTGGTCCGGCCGCCTGGGCCCGCCGGCGCCGCCGGGCGCCGGGCTAGCGGCCGAGCAGCCGGTAGCGTGCCTCGCTCTGCTGCCGGCGCTCGTCCCACCACCACTGGTTGTCCCGGTACCAGTCGACGACCGCCGGGAGGCCGGCGGTCAGGTCCGGGAAGACCGGACGCCAGCCCAGCTCCTGCCGGATCCGGGTCGAGTCGCACGCGTACCGCAGGTCGTGGCCGGGGCGGTCGGGCACCAGGTCGTACGCG
The DNA here is from genome assembly GCF_027497255.1 of Micromonospora sp. WMMD882. Taxonomy (NCBI): domain Bacteria; kingdom Bacillati; phylum Actinomycetota; class Actinomycetes; order Micromonosporales; family Micromonosporaceae; genus Micromonospora; species Micromonospora sp. WMMD882. The sequence continues at coordinate 4,967,107 of NZ_CP114903.1, read as the reverse complement.
TCCGCCGGCAGGCCCATGCTCCGCAGCAGCAGCTCGACGACCTCGCGGTTGGAGCGCTCGTCGCCGGAGCCGATCAGGTACGTCTCGCCGAGCCGGCCCCGGTCCACGATCAGGTGCACCGCCGTGTTGTGGTCGTCGACGTGCGTCCACTCGCGCACGTTCAGCCCGGCGCCGTAGAGCTTCGGCCGCTCGTCGCTGAGCACGGCGGCGATCTGCCGGGGGATGAACTTCTCCACGTGCTGGTACGGCCCGTAGTTGTTGGCGCAGTTGGACAGCGTCGCGGCCACCCCGTACGAGCGGGCCCAGGCGCGTACCAGCAGGTCGGAGCTGGCCTTGCTGGCCGCGTACGGGCTGGACGGCCGGTACGGGGTCTCCTCGGTGAACCGCTCCGGGGAGTCCAGCGGCAGGTCACCGTAGACCTCGTCGGTGGAGATGTGGTGCAGTCGGCGCTCGTGCCGACGGACCGCCTTGAGAATGCTGTGCGTGCCGAGGATGTTGGTCCGGATGAACGGGTCGGCGTGGTGCAACGAATTGTCGACGTGCGATTCGGCGGCGAAGTGCACCACCACGTCGCTCTCCCGGACCAGCCGGTCCACCAGCTCCTCGTCGCACACGTCACCGTGCACGAAGCGGATGTCGTCCCGGACCGAGTCGAGGCTGCGCCGGTCGCCGGCGTAGGTGAGGGCGTCGAGCACCGTCACCTCGTACTCCGGGCGGCTCGCCAGGGTGCTGCGCACGAAATTCGCCCCGATGAAACCGGCGCCGCCGGTAACCAGCATCCGCGTCATGATTCCCATGCTATGGGTCCCGGCGGCCGGCACCCACGGCGTAATTGCCTTCTTCCTCCGCAGGCGTCGCCGGCACCGGAAAGCGCATTTCCGGAGAAGAGTGGATCAGGGCGTCGTGACACAGTAGGGGCACCCGCCCCGTCGATCAAGGGCGGGTTCGTCAGGTCAGGACTGGGAGGTCCCCATGAAGAAGGTCGCGGCGGCCATTTCGATGCTCGCCCTCGGTGGAATGCTGGTCGGGCCGCTGCGCTCCGAGCCGGTGGCCGCGCACGGCAAACCGGCTGGTCACGGCGGCGACCGGGTGTGCGCGAAGCGGTTCACCGACACGGTACGGCAGCGGGACGCCGCGTGGGACGCCCGCGACCTCGACAAGCTGATGACCTACTACCGGCCGGACGCCGTGGAGATCGACCCGAGCGGGGCCTACCACGAGGACCGGGAAGCGATCACCGAGCACCTGGGCATGCTGTTCCAGCTCGAGTTCGAGTCCGTCTTCACCGAGCAGAAGCGGATCGTGGACGGCTGCGACACCGCGCTGCTGGTGTTGGACTCCCGGTTCACCGCCCCGGCCATCGGGCTCGACCAGCACTTCGTCACCGCGCAGACGTTCACCTACGAGCAGGGGCGCTGGCGGCTGCTGCTCGCCGCCAACACCATGCTCCCCGCCTGAGCGGCTCTGCTGCCCGTACCGCGACCGCCCCCGTTCCTGCCGTGGCAGGGTCGGGGGCGGTCGCGGTACGGGGCCCTGCCGGACGCCCGGGGCGTCCGGCAGGGCTCCTGCCTCAGCCCTGTCCCGGGGCGACCGGGGTGGCCGGCGCGGGCGCGCCGGTTCCCGTGTTCTCCCTGGCGCCGGCGGTTTCCGGGCCGCCGGCGGTTCCCCTCGTCTCCGCGGTTTCCCTGGCGTCGGCGGTTTCCCTGGCGTCCGCGGTTTCCCTGGCGTCGGCGGTTTCCGGGCCGTCGGGGGTGGGGGTGGCGCGGCGGCGGGCGCGCAGGGTCGTCCCGGCCGTGACGGCGGCGAGGAGTCCGATCAGGACGCCGACCCAGCCGGCCGCGTGCATCCCGCTGGTGAACGCGGCCCGGGCGGCCCCGATCAACGCCGGAACGATCTCGGCGGGGAGCTGCCCGGCGACCACCAGCGCCCCGGCCAAGGATTCGCGGACGGCGTCGGCGGCGGCCGGGGGCAGCGCCGCCGGGACGGCGTCCCCGACCTGGGCGCGGTAGACGGCGGTGCCGACGCTGCCCAGGACGGCCACGCCCAGCGCCATGCCGAACTGGCTGCCGGTCTCCGACAGCGACGCCGCCGAGCCGGTCTCGTGCGGCGGCACCGCGCCGACGACGAGGCCGGTGCCGAGCGCGGCGATCGGCCCGAAGCCGGCGCCGACCAGGATGAACCCGCCGACCAGGACGGGCAGGCCGTCGACCGCCGGCACCCCGGTCAGCACCAGACCGCCGAGCGCGATGCTGACGCCGGCGGTGGCCAGGACGACCGCCGGTCCGAGGCGCTGCGCCAGCCCGGGGGCGGACATCGCCGCGATGATGGTCACGGTCGTCGACGGCACCAGGGCCAGGCCCGCCTGCATCGGGGAGAGTCCCCCGACCATCTGGAGGTACTGGTTGACGTAGAGCCCGAAGCCGCCCATCGCGGCGGGGCCGATGGTGAGCAGGAGCAGCGCGCCGGCGAAGGTCCGGTCGGTGAACAGGCGCAGGTTCATCAGCGGGTGCGCCAGCCGGCGTTGCCGCAGCACGAAGGCGACACCGAACGCGACGCCGACCACGATGGCCAGCAGCGGGGTGATCTGCAGTCCGTGCCGGGGCAGCTCGGTGACCCCGTACACGACGGGCAGGATGGCGGCGAGGGAGAACGCGACGCTGACCACGTCGAGGCGGGCGGGCGCGCCGGTGGCCCGCTGCTCGGGCAGCAGGAACGGCCCCACGGCGAGCAGCAGGAGCATCACCGGCACGCCGAGCAGGAACACCGATCCCCACCAGAAGAACTCCAGCATCGCGCCGCCGACCAGCGGGCCCACCGCCGTGCCGGCCATGAAGCAGCTCATCCAGGCGGCGATGGCGACGCCACGCTGCCGGGGGTCGCGGAACATGGTGCCGATCAGGGCGAGGATCGACGGCATCAGCGTCGCGGCGGCGATGCCCATGCCGGTACGCGCGGCGATGAGCATGCCCGCCGACGTCGAGTACGCGGCGAGCACCGAGGCCGCGCCGAAGAGTCCCGCGCCGGTCAGCAGCAGTCGGCGCCGGCCGACCCGGTCACCGAGTTTGCCCATGGTGATGAGGAAGCCGGCGGTCATGAACCCGCTGATGTCGGCGATCCAGAGCTGCTGCGAGCCGGTGGCGGCGAGCTCGGCGCTGAACGCCGGGAACGCCAGGAACAGCACGCTCAGGTCGATGGAGAGGAGCAGGGTGGGGAGAGCGAGCACGGCGAGGCCCAGCCACTCCCGCCGTCCCGCCCTCCCGTCAGGATGGGGGGTCGCAACCATGTTGAGCCTCCGGATGGGGTGTGACGCTTACGGGGTTTCAGAGCAGCTCGGCTGCCCGGGTGTTGAGGATCGACAGCAGGGTTCGGGCCTGCACGTTGACGTACCGGCCGTGGCGGACGAGGAGGTTGAGCTGCGCCGGGGTGACCCAGGCGAACCCGGCCGGCGGTCGGGTGGGCGCCTGTTCCGGCCCCGCCTCGACGATCAGGTACCGGCTCTGCGCGTGGTGGAACCGGCCGCCCTCCTCGGCGTGCACCGCGTCGTACCGGATCGCGGTCGGGTCGGGGCGCAGGGCGAGGTCGAGGAAGGCCGGTCGGTCCGGTCCCCGCAGGTGTTCGTGGTGGGCGGGGGTGAGCTGCACGGTGGGGCCCAGCTCGACGGTGTCGAGGAAGCCGCCCTCGACCCGGGCGTGCACCAGGACGTGCGGCACCCCGGCGAACCGCCGCAGCACCAGCGCCACGACACCGGTGCCGATCGGCTGGAACAGCGGCTGGGTCCAGGCGGGCACCTCCCGGTTGCCGGCCTGCACCGCCACCGCCATGACCCGGAAGTACCAGTTGCGGACGTGGTCGATGGAGGACGGGCCGCGGATCCAGTCGCGGATGCCGCCGAGCGGCACCAGGCGGGAGGTCACGTCGTGCCGGGACCGCTCGGCGGTGAACCAGGACAGCAGCTCGGTGTCGGTGAGCAGGCCGTCGTGCCCGGGATGCCCGGCCGGGGCGCAGGCCAGCACGGTACGGGAGTCCATGTTGACCACGTTGTCGAGCCGGAGCAGCTCGCCGAGCTGGCCGAGGGTGAGCCAGCAGAAGTCGTCGTCCAGCGGGACCGGCTGGTCGGTCTCGACGATCATGTTCCGGTTGGCCTTGTGGAAGAACCACGAGCCGTGCTCGGACTGGAGCACGTCGACCAGGACGCGGGCCCGGCTGCGGTCGGTGAAGTACTCCAGGTACTTCACCTCGGCGCCCTGGTGGACCCGGGTGTAGTTGCTCCGGGTGGCCTGCACGGTCGGGGAGAGCTGCAACAGGTTCGGGTTGCCCGGCTCCATCTTCGCCTGCATGAGGAAGTGCAGGACGCCGTCGAACTCCTTGGCGAGGATGCCGAGGATGCCGACCTCCGGTTGCACGATGATCGGTTGCTGCCAGTCCCGGTACGGGCCGCTGTCCACCGTGACGTGCAGCCCCTCCACGGTGAAGAACCGGCCGCTGCGGTGCCGCAGGTTGCCGGTGTCCGGCGCGAACGACCAGCCGTCGAGCTGGTCGAACGGGATCGGCGTGACCGAGAAGCGCCCGGCCCGGCGGCGCTCGTCGAGCCAGTCGTGGAAACGGCCGGTGGTCAGGCCGGCGCCGGTGTCGCGGACGGCCGCGGAACGGGCGAACCGGGCGGGCAGGTCGGCGTCCTCGCGGGGACGCAACCGCACCTCGGACGGACCGGCGGTGACCGGCGGGCCGGCGCTCACCGCCGCTCCCCCGTCCCGGCGTCCGCCCGCCCGGCGGCGTGCCCGACCGGGCCGGCGGCGGCGTGCTCTCCCCGGCGGTGGGCGACAAACAGGCCACGGCCGGCCTGGACGCCGCTCAGATACTCGGCCGCCAGCCCGGCGTGGGCGAACTCCGACGCGTACTGCTCCCGGGTCCAGAGCTGGAACAGGTGGGTCTCGGTGAAGTGCCGGATCCCGTCCCGGTTCGCCACCGCCCAGTGGCTCTCGATCACGGTGACGCCGTCCTGCTCCCGGCTGTGCGACACCCGCGACACGGTGTACCCGTCGTGCCGGATGAGGTCCCCGGCGACGTACCCGTCGAGGTAGTTCTCCGGGAAGTACCACGGCTCGATCACCAGCACGCCGGCCGGCGCGAGGTGGGCCACCATCCGCGCCAGGGCGGCCCGGAAGTCGGCGAGCGACGGCAGGTAGGCCACCGCGGTCGACAGCGAGACGACCGCGTCGTACGTCCGGCCGAGGTCGACGTCGCGCATGTCGGCCCGGCGGACGGTGCCCGGGGGCAGCTTGCGTTCCGCCACGGCGAGCATCGGCGCGGCCAGGTCGATGCCCGTGACGGACGGGAACGACCGGGCGAACGCCACCAGGTGCTCGCCCGTGCCGCAGCCCACGTCGAGCAGGGACCGGGCGTCCGGGCGCCGGCTGCGGACGATCTCCGTCACCAGCGCGGCCTCCTTGTCGAAGTCCTGGCCGCGCGCCCGGTAGACCATGTCGTAGACCTCGGCTAGGTCCTCACCGAACATCGCTCTCCCTCTCTGCCTGGTCGCTCAGGCGGCCAGTTCGATGCGGACGTCGTCGCCCACCACGAGCCGGTGTTCGGTGCCGCGCGGGCGGATGGTGGCCGACCGGCCGATCAGCGAGCCGCGCAGGCCGGGGATGTCGAGGATGGCCGCGCGGTCCATGACCACCGAGTCGGCGAGCCGGGTCGACCGGATCACGCAGTCCGCGCCGATGGCGGTGTTCGGCCCGACGTGGCTGTCCTCGACCAGGGTGCCCGGCCCGATGACGACCGGCCCCTCGACGCGGGACCGGATGACCCGGGCGCCGACGCCGAGCTCCACCTGGCCGACCAGCTCACTGCTCGGGTCGGCCCAGCCGTCGATCGTCCGGCGCAACCCGTTGAGCTGGTACCGGTTGCAGGCGAGCACGTCCTCGGTGTGACCGACGTCCTTCCAGTAGCCGTCGTACTCGGTGGCGGTGACCCGCGCGCCGGCGTCGTGCAGCCACTGGATCGCGTCGGTGATCTCCAGCTCGCCGCGGGCGCTGGGCCGGATCGAGGCCACCGCCTCGTGGATCGCGGGGGTGAAGAAGTAGACGCCGACCAGCGCGAGGTCGCTGGTGGGTTGGCGCGGTTTCTCGACCAGGCGGAGCACGTTGCCCTCGTCGTCGAGCTCGGCGATGCCGAACTGGCGCGGGTCGGGCACCCGGTGCACGATGACGTGCGCCGCCGGCCGGCGCTCGACGAACGTACGGGCCACCGGGGCGATCCCGTCGGCCAGGAAGTTGTCGCCGAGGTACATGACGAAGTCGTCGTCGCCGAGGAAGTCCCGGGCCAGCGCGACACAGTGACCGAGGCCGCCGGGCGTCTCCTGACGCAGGTAGGTGATCCGGGCGTCGAGTCGGCTGCCGTCGCCGATGGCCTCCTGGATCGACGACGCCCGGTCGCCGACGATGATGCCGATGTCGCTGACGCCGATGTCGCGGATGTTGCCCAGCACGTGCTCCAGCACGGGCTTGTTGGCGATCGGGATCAACTGCTTGGGCATCGAGTGGCTGAAGGGCCGCAGACGGCTTCCCGTTCCACCCGACAGCACGAGCGCCTTCATGACAACGAACTCCTCACGGCCGGATGGCTCCGGCGGTCACGGACGTGTGGGCGCGCTGCGGTGCTCGACGGCCTTGATCAGTTCCTCGGCCACCGTGTGCACGTCGGTGTCGTCCAGTCCCTGGTGGATGGGGAGCAGCAGCGTGGTGGCGGCGGCCAGGGCCGTGCCGGGGAACACGCCGTCGGCCCGGTACAGCGGCACGGTGTGCAGCGGCTCGTACCGGAAGGTGGTGTAGATGCCCCGGGCCAGCAGGTCCTCCGCCACCTGGTCGCGGATGCCGGGGTCGAGCTGCACGTAGTAGAAGTAGTGGGTGGTGGCGTGGCCGCGCGGCAGCGGCGGGGACAGCCGGATGCCCTCGATCCCGCCGAGCAGGCTGTGGTACATCTCGGTGATCACGCGCCGCCGCTCGACGAACGCGGGCAGCCGACGTAGCTGCACCCGGCCGATCGCGGCGGTCAGGTCGTTGCCGATCAGCCGCCGGCCGACCTCCTGGACGTCCAGCTCCCACCAGCGGCGGGCCACCCGGGACGCGGTGGTGAAGGCGCTGCGGTCGGCGACCCCGTGGTACGCCATCCGCTTGGCCCGCCGGCTGAGGGCGGCGTCGCGTACGTAGAGCATGCCGCCGTCCCCGGTGGTGATCACCTTGCGGGAGTCGAAGCTCCAGGTGGCGATGTCGCCGAACGTGCCGCACCGCCGGTCGTCGATCGCCGAGGCGATCGAGACGGACACGTCCTCGATCAGCGGGATCCCCCGGGCCGCGCAGTGCGCGGCGATGGCCTTGACGTCGCCGGGCTGCCCGCCGTAGTGCAGGATCAGCACGGCCCGGGTGCGCGGGGTGATGGCCCGTTCGACGTCGCCCACGGACGGGTTGAGGGTGCGCGGGTCGACGTCGCAGAAGACCGGCCGGGCGCCGGTCGCGGCGATGGCGTTCGCCGCGGCGACGAAGCTCACCGACGGCAGCACCACGTCGTCGCCCGGCCCGAGGCCGAGCAGCTCGGTGGCGAGGAACAGCCCGGACGTGGCGGAGTTGAGGAAGATCAGGTGCTCGGCCGGCACGTCCAGGAACTCGCCGAACTCCGTCTCGAACGCCCTGGTCAGCGGCCCGTATCCCAGCCAGTTGCTCGCGAACACCTCGCGGACCGCGTCGAGTTCCTCGGCCCCGAGGTCGGGCTGGGAAATGTTGATCATCGTCGTCCTCCGACTCGACGGGCGGCGTCGCGCGGCTCCGGCTCCGCTCGACGGCGCTACCAGGGATGGGGTGGAAACGGGCGTCCGGCAGGCTCGGGCCGCCCCCGACATCGGCGACGACCGATCCACATCGTCGGCCCGCGCGTCTGACCTGCGCATCTCCTGTATTGCGGAACGGGCGCGCACGCTCGGAGATGAAGTCCCTCATCAATTCGTGCAGGCTTCGCTCGAAGGGCGGCGACGGCGAGACCCGGTGCTCCGACACCGGGCGGCGAGCGGCTGTCAGGCCCTGCCGCCCACCGGCTCGCCACTGTTAACGAGGGGTTGCCCTGCATGTCTGGCGAAGGTGTACCGCCGACCGTGAACCGTTGCCGCGTCTGTGACGGCGAGGTGCAAGAGTGTCTCGACTTCGGCCGACAACCGGTCTCCAGCGCGTTCGTCGACCCGGACGGGGGCGGCGCGGAGGTGTTCTACCGGCTGGCGGTGGGCTTCTGCACCACGTGCACGCTGGTGCAGCAGCTCGAGGAGGTGCCGCGCGACGCGATGTTCCGCGTCGACTACCCGTACCGCTCGTCGGAGTCCGCGCTGATGCGTAAGCACTTCGAGCAGACCGCCCGCCATCTGCTGGAGAGCGAGCTGACCGGGCCGGACCCGTTCGTCGTCGAGGTCGGCAGCAACGACGGCATCATGCTCCAGACGGTCGCCGACGCGGGGATCCGCCACCTGGGCGTGGACCCGTCCCGGGACGCCGCGGAGACCGCCCGGGACAAGGGCATCCAGGTGCAGGTGGAGTTCTTCGAGGAGGCCAGCGCCCGGCGGATCCGCGCGGCGCACGGCCCGGCCGACGTGATCTTCTCGGCCAACACCATCAGCCACATCGCGTACATCGACTCGATCTTCCGGGGCGTGGACGCGCTGCTGGCGCCCACCGGCATCTTCGTGTTCGAGGACCGCTACCTGGCCGACATCATCGAGCACAACTACTTCGACCAGATCTACGACGAGCACTTCTACCTGTTCTCCATCCACTCGGTGCACAGCATGGCCGAGCGGTTCGGGTTCGAGCTGGTGGACGCCGAGCGGCTGACGGTGCACGGCGGCGCGGTCCGGTTCACCGTCGCGCGCACCGGGGCCCGCCGGCCCAGCGCCGCGGTGGCCGAGCTGCTCGCCCGGGAACAGGAGCTGGGCCTCGGCGAGGCGGTGACGTACGAACGGTTCGCCTCGCACATCCTGCGGACCCGGGACGAGCTGACCGCGCTGCTGCGTGACCTGCGGTCGAAGGGGCACCGGATCGTCGCCTACGGCGCGACCGCCAAGAGCGCGACCGTGGCGAACTTCTGCGACATCGGCCCGGACCTGGTCGACGCGGTGTACGACTCGACGCCGGAGAAGCAGGGCCGGTTGACGCCGGGCTCGCACATCCCGGTCCGGCCGCCGCAGGAGTTCGCCGCGCCGTACCCGGACTACGCGCTGCTGTTCGCCTGGAACCACGCCGAGGAGATCATGGCCAAGGAGCGGGGGTTCCGGGAGCACGGCGGCCGCTGGATCATGTACGTCCCGGATGTCCACATCGTCTAGTCCAGGGCCGGTCCCGGGGAGGTGCCGGCGGTGAACCTTCTCGAACGCGACGGCGAGCTGGCCCGGCTGTGCGGGATGGCCGCCGACGTCCGGCGGGGCGTCGGCGGCGTCGCCCTGGTCAGCGGCCCGGTGGCCAGCGGCAAGAGCGCCCTGCTGCACGCGTTCGCCCGGCGGCTCGCCGGTGGACCGGCCGCGCACCCGGCCCGTCAGCGGCTCCCCGGCGGCGGCCCGGCCGGGTTGCTCCCCGGCGGCCCGGCCGTGCTGCTCGCCGCGACGGCGTCCCGGGCGGAGCGCCCGGTGCGCCTCGGGGTGGTCCGTCAACTGCTGGCCGCCGCGCCGCTGCCCGCGCCGGCCCGGGCGCGGGCAGCGGCGCTGGCGGCCTCCGTCGCGCCGGACGCCCGGGTCGACGCGGTCGTCCTGCACGAGCTGGGTGGGCTGCTGCTCGGCCTGAGCCGACGGGGCGGCCTGGTGGTGCTGGTGGACGACGTGCACGAGACCGACCCGGAGTCGGCGTGGTGCCTGCTGTTCCTGGCCCGGCGCGCGGTCGCGCACGGCGTGCTGCTGGTGCTGGCCGACCGGTCCCCCACCCCCGCCCCGCATCCCCGGTTCCACGCCGAGCTGCGCCGCCGGCCGGACCTGGCGCAGCTCCGCCTGGCGCCGCTGTCACCGGCCGCGGCGCGGCGGCTGCTCGCCGACCGGGGCGTGCCCACCGCGGAACGGTTCGTCACCCGCTGCCACCAGCTCGGTGGGGGCAGTCCGGCGCTGGTCACCGCCGTCGCCGACGACCTGGCCCAGGACGACGGCGACGGGTCGCTGCCCACGTACCGTCAGGCGCTGCTGCACTGCCTGCACCGGTCGGACCCGGAGGTGGTGGCGGTGGCCCGCGCGCTGGCCGTCCTACCGGACGGCGCGCCGACGCAGACGGTGGGCGCGCTGTCCCGCCTCGACGGGCACGCGGTGGCCGCCGCCCTGCGGGCGCTCGCCGAGACGGGGCTGGTCCACGGTGGCGGGTTCCGGCATCCGGCGGCCCGGGCGGCGATCCTGGACGATCTCGGTCACGCCGGGCGCGCGGACCTGCGCCGCCGGGCCGCCGGGCTGACGCCGCCCGGCGCGCCCGACGACGGGCCGACCGGCGGACCGGGTGGCGGGGCGGGCGGCAGGTCGGGGGACGCGCCGGGCGCCGGGCCGGGGGACGCGCCGGGGGTCCGGGCGGCGGCGTTGAGCGCGGCGGAACGCCGGGTGGGGGCGCTGGCCGCCGGAGGGCTCAGCAACCGGGAGATCAGCCGGCGGCTGCACGTCACGGTGAGCACCGTGGAGCAGCACCTGACCCGGGTCTACCGCAAGCTGGGCGTCAGGCGGCGGGGCGACCTGCCGGGCCGGCTGCGTCGGGACGCCGACCCGCCGCGCCGACCGTCCGGTACACCTCCAGACATTCCTCGTACGCCGGCAGCAGGCCCTGTTCCCTGACCGCCCGCAGCGTCGGCGCGGTCCGGTCCCGTACCGACAGAATCGGCTCGGCGCCGTCGAGCATGCCCCGCCAGTCGATGCCGAGTTCCGGGTCGAGAGGATGGATGCCGTATTCGTTTCCGGGGTCGTACGTGTCCGAACAGAGATAGAAAGCGGTCGTCTGCTCTGCGAGCGAGGCGATGCCGTGGCCGACCCCCTCCGGCAGATACACGACACGCAGCGCCTCCGAATCGAGACGGACGCAGTCGAAGGTGCCGAAGGTCGGCGAGCCGACCCGGGTGTCGACGATGACGTCGTTCATCGCGCCGTACACGCAGCAGACGAATTTCGCCTGGCCGACGAGCCGGGTGAAGTGCACCCCGCGTACCACGTTGCGGTGGTTGATCGTCGTGTTGACCTGGGCGACCGGCATGTCCCGGCCCAGCACCTCGCGCCACCAGCCGGTCCTGGACAGCTCCGCGAAGACGCCCCGGTTGTCGGGCAGGACACTGGGGGTGAATTCGAAGGCTCCCGCCACGGCGAGTTCCCGTACCTTCATGATGCGCCTTTCCATACCCGGTTTCCGACGTCGGTGCCGCACGCCGAACGTACGCCTGCGCCAGCGGACGGGGACTACGGAAAAATGCTTTCTTCGGCACCCGTACGGCGTCAACCGCAGGAGTGCCCTCCGGCCCCTGATTCCCGCTCCGGTAGGGGTTGTCGACAGGGGTCTTCATTTATATGGTTCAACGCGGAACGGCAGGTTCCGCCGTATCGACCCTGCCTGCCGCCCGGTCGAGCCGAATCGAGGTCAAGCCGTGACAGTCGACACGAGAGAACTCCTGCGCGAGATGGTGCGGATCCGGCACGTCGAGGAGGTGCTCGCCGACGTCTACCGCGACGAGCAGGAGATGCGCACCCCGGTGCACTTCTCGATCGGCCAGGAGGCGTCCGCCGTCGGGGTGTGCGCGGCGCTGGAACGCGAGGACCTGATCTACAGCAGTCACCGCTGCCACGCGCAGTACCTCGCCAAGGGCGGCGACCTGTTCGCCATGGTGGCCGAGCTGTACGGGCGCGAGGACGGGTGCAGCCGGGGCCGGGGCGGCTCGGTGCACCTGGTCGACAACGCCGCCGGCTTCGCCGCCTCGTCCGCCATCCTCGGCGAGATGATCTCGGTGGCCACCGGCGCGGCCTGGGCCGCCGCGATGAACGGCGAGCGGCGGGTGGTGGTCACGTTCTTCGGTGACGGCGCCGCCGAGGAGGGCGTCTTCCACGAGGCGATGAACTTCGCCGCCGTGCAGCGCCTCCCGATCGTCTTCGTCTGCGAGAACAACGGCTACTCGCTGTCCTCGCCGATGGGGCCCCGACAGCCGGAGGGCGCCACCATCACCGGCTGGGCGCGCGGGTACGGGGTGTCCGCCCGGCAGGTGGACGGCAACGACGTCGCCGCCGTGCACCACGCCGCCGAGCAGGCGGTCGCCTGGTCCCGGGCCGGCAACGGGCCCGCCTTCCTGGAGCTGAGCACCTACCGGTGGCGGGAGCACGTCGGCCCGCACTGGGACTACGACGTCGACCACCGGACGAAGGCCGAGGTGGACTCCTGGATCGCCCGCTGCCCGATCCAGCGCGCCACGGCGGCGCTGCGGGCGGAGCTGCCGACGATCGACGAGGACGTCGCCCGGTGGGCGCAGGAGTCCGTCGACGAGATCCGGCAGGTGATCGCGAAGGCCAAGCTCAGCCCGTTCCCCCGGGTCGAGGACCTGCTCCACGGCACCTACGGCCGATGAGACCGCCCCGACCCCCACGGTCGATGAGAGGAGCCGTCCCATGCGGACGTTGACCTACCACCGCGCGATCGACGAGGCGACCCTCCAGTGCATGGCCGCCGACCCGCGGATCTTCGTCGCCGGGCAGGCGGTGAACGACCGGAAGGGCATCTACGGCACCACCGTCGACACCATGCGCCGCTTCGGCGCGTCCCGCGTGATCGACGTGCCGAACTGCGAGACCGCCTTCGCCGGCATCGCGGTCGGCGCGGCCTCGCGCGGGATGCGCCCGCTCGTGGTGTACGCCCGCGACGACTTCATGTTCCTGGCCATGGACGCGATCTTCAACCTGGCCGCGAAGTGGCGTTACATGTACGGCGGCGACCAGGGCGTGCCGGTGGTCTTCCGGGGCGTCGTGGGGCACGGGTGGGGCCAGGGGGCCACCCACTCGCAGAGCCTCCAGTCGATCTTCGGCCACTTCCCCGGGCTGCACGTGGTCACCCCGGCGTCGCCGGCCGACGCGAAGGGCCTGATGGTCAGCGCGTTGACCGGTGACTCGCCGGTGGTGGTGCTGGAGAACCGCGGCCTGTACGAGGTGGAGGGCGAGGTGCCGGAGGAGCCGGTGCCGGTGCCGATCGGTCGGGGCCGGATCGTCCGGGCCGGCGACGACGTGACGATCGTGGCGGCGTCGCTGATGGTGCGCGAGGCGGAACGGGCCGCCGAGGCGCTGGCCGCCCGGGGCGTCGCCGCCGAGGTGGTCGACCTGCGCACCATCCGCCCCCTCGACGAGGAGATCATCTGCGCGTCGGTGGCGAAGACCGGCCGCCTCGTCGTCGCCGACACGAGCTGGGCCCGGTTCGGGGTGAGCGCCGAGGTCGCCGCGGTGGTCGCGGAGCGGATGCCGCAGGTGCTGCGCGCGCCGGTGCGGCGGGTCACCCCGCCGGACTGCCCGTCGCCGGTGTCCCGGCCGTTGGAGCAGGCGTTCAACCCGGACGCGGGCGACATCGTGCGGGCCTGCCTGGCGGTGCTGGGCGTGACCGACGAGGTGGCCGTCTACGAGGACGAGCTGGCCGCCGGCTTCATCGGCCCGTACTGACGCCGGTCCCGGCGCGGGTCGGACCGAGACGCCGGTCCCGGGCCGGGCCGCACCGAGACGCCGGTCCCGGGGCAGGTCGGGGCGCAGGGGCCGCGTCGGGGGCCGCGCTGACGTACCGTGCTTCTCTGGTCGCGTACCGCGAAGTGGAGGCGGGGAGATGGGCAACGCGCACGGCCGTACCCTGCGGGTCGGTCTGATCGGCACGGGGGTGGGCGTCCGGACGTACCTCCCGGGGTTCGCGGCCACCGGGCGGGCCGCCGTGGTCGCGCTGAGCGGCAGCGGCCCGGAGCGGGCCCGGGAGGTCGCGGCGGCCACCGGGGTCCCGACGGCCTACGCCGACCACCGGGAGCTGTGCGCCGACCCGACGCTGGACGTGATCTGCGTGGCCTCGCCCAACGAGTTCCACCGCGAGCACTACCTGGCGGCGGTCGCCTCCGGGCGGCACGTGCTGATCGAGAAGCCGCCGGTGGACACCGGGGCGGAGCTGGCCGAGCTGCTCGCGGTGGACACCGCGCCGGGGCAGCTCGTCCTGGTGGACCACCAGCTCAGGTTCAACCCGTACCTGCGGGCGCTGCGCGAGGTGATCCGCTCCGGTGAGCTCGGCCGGCCGTACCAGGTGCGGATCCACCAGCAGGGCGTCGGGCTGCTCTCCCCCGACGTCGGCCACTCCTGGCGGTTCGACGCCGACCGCGGCGGCGGGGTGCGGCTGGCGATGGGCTCGCACCTGGTGGACCTGATGTTCTTCCTGCTCGGCGACGTGCCGGTGCGGTCCGTGCTGGGCGGCGAGGACGTGGTGGTCCCGGTCCGGCGGGACGCGGCCGGCCAGGCCCGTACGGTAACCGCCGACTCGGCGTTCGCCGCCCTGCTGGCCGGCGACTCGCTGACCGTGTCGTTGTCGGCCAGCGCCGCCGCGGCCACCGAGAACATTCTCGACGTGGACGTGCTGGGCACCGCCGGTGAGGCGCACTTCAGCCTGGACGGCAAGCTCCGGGTCGGCACGTCGGCCGGGCGGCGGGACGTGCGTCCGCCGGAGGTCTCCCCCGACGAGCTGCACAACCGGGTGTCGGTGTTCAAGACGTCCTTCGTGCACCTGGCCGGGGCGCTGGCCGACGCGGTGCTGGACGGCCGCTGGACGGCGCTGGAGCCGGCCTGCCGGCTGCCCGACCAGGTGCCCACCCTGCGGGTGCTGGACGCGATGCTGGCGTCCGCGCGGACCGGGGACGCGGTCCGGCTCGACGCCCCGCCGACCCCGGCGGCCCGCGGCGTCACGGCCACCGCGGCCACCGGCGCAGCCGCCGTGCAATTCCCATCCGCGGAAATCCGCACTCTCGGATAAGACAACCGCCCACACCACGACTAAGACAGGAAGGACCACATCGCACGTCCAGTGAGGAGAACGTCGTGGCAGAAAGCGGTCCCACGCGAACACGCCCCGGCCGGCGGACCCGATGGCGACTCTTGGCCGGCGGGACAGCGCTCTGCCTGGCGCTCGTCGGCGCGGGCGGCCCCCCGGCCGCCGGCGCGCCCGCCGCGCCGACGCCGACCGGCACGTCCACGGTGGCCGACCAGCCCACCCGGTCCATCCTGATCTTCCACCAGACCGGGCCGTTCCTGCGGCACGCGTCGATCGAGTACGGCATCGCCGCCCTGGAGGAGATGGGCCGGGAGCGCGGCTTCACGGTCGAGGAGACCCAGCGGTCCGACGCGTTCACCGACGCCAACCTGGCCCGCTTCGACGCGGTGGTCTGGCTGAACGCGATCGGCGTCGTCCTCGACGACGCGCAGAAGGCCGCCTTCGAGCGGTACGTCCGGGGCGGCGGCGGGTACGCCGGGGTGCACGGTCCGGGCGGCATGGAGACGAACTGGCCCTGGTTCTACAACGACCTGATGGGCAGCTTCTACCACTCGCACCCGGCGCAGCCGGAGCACCCGGAGACGCAGCGGGCCGTGATCCGGGTCGAGGACGACCGGCACCCGTCGACCCGCACGCTGCCCCGGGAGTGGGTCTTCGCCGAGGAGTGGTGGAACTTCTACCACAGCCCGCGCGCCGACGTGCACGTGCTCGCCTCGCTCGACGAGTCCAGTTACGACCCGGGCGCGGGGCCGATGGGCGACCACCCGGTCACCTGGTGCCGGGCGGTCGACGGCGGCCGGTCCTGGTACACCAACCTCGGGCACAGCGTGGGCAGCTACGCCGACGAGGACTTCCGGGCGCACCTGCTGGGCGGCGTCTCCTACGTCGCCGGCTGGGAGGCCGGTGACTGCTCCGGTGACGCGCGCGACCCGGACGCCGCGTTCGCCCGGGTGCCCCTGGCCGACGGCGCCGACGCGGGCGGTCCGCCGGCCGCGCTCGCCGTGCTGCCCGACCGGGGCGTGCTGCACGCGTCCCGGGACGGCGAGATCCGGCTGACCACCCCCGCCGGCCGGACCAGCCGGGCGGCCCGCCTCAAGGTGTACGACCACCGCGACAGCGGGTTGTACGCCCTCGCCGTCGCCCCCGACTTCGCGCGCAGCCGGGCGGTCTACGTCTACTACTCGCCCCGGCTGGGCACCCCGTCCGGGGACGCGCCGGCCCGCGCCGACCGGGCCACCCTGGCCCGCTACCAGGGCCACGACCGGGTCTCCCGGTTCACGCTGCGCCGCGACGGCACCCTCGACCTGGCCCGCGAGCAGGTGGTGCTGCGCGTCCCGACCGACCGGGGGCACTGCTGCCACGCCGGCGGCGACCTCGGGTTCGACCCGGCGGGCAACCTGCTGGTGTCGACGTCCGACGACACCGACCCGTCGCGTTCCGGCGGGTACGCGCCGCTGGACGAGCGCCCCGACGTGAGCCCCACGTACGACGCGCAGCGCACCTCGGCCAACACCGCCGACCTGCGCGGCAAGCTGCTGCGGATCACGCCGGTCGGCAACGGCGGCTACCGGATCCCGGCCGGCAACCTGTTCCGCCCCGGCACCCCCCGTACCCGTCCGGAGATCTACGCGATGGGGCTGCGTGACCCGCGCCGGTTCTCCGTCGACCCGGCCACCGGCTGGGTCCACCTCGGCGACCACGCGCCGGGGGCCGCGGTGGCCGACCCGCAGCGGGGGCCGGCCGGGAAGGCCGAGTTCAACCTGGTCAAGGGGCCGGGCAACTACGGCTGGCCGTACTGTGTCGGGCGCAACGAGGCGTACCGGGACCACGACTTCGCCACCGGCCGGTCCGGTCCGGCGTTCGACTGCGCCGCGCCGCGCAACACCAGTCCCCGCAACACCGGCCTGACCGCGCTCCCGCCCGCCCAGCCGGCGTGGATCGCGTACCAGGGCGAGTCGGAGGCGGCGTTCACCACCGGCGGGTCGCAGCCGCCGTTCGGCAACGGGGGCGCCGCGCCGATGGGCGGCCCCACCTACCGGTACGACCCGGCGTCGCGTTCGGCGGGCCGGTTCCCCGCCCGGTACGACGGCAGCACGTTCGCCTACGAGCGGGACCGGGCCTGGATCAAGGAGATCCGGGACGGCGAGACCAGGCCGTTCGGCCGGGCCCTCGACCTGCGTCAGCCGGTCGACCTGGAGTTCGGCCCGGACGGCGCGCTGTACGTGCTGGACCGGGACGACTACGGTCCCGCCGCCGACGGCTGGGCGCTGTACCGGGTCGAGTACGCCGCCGGCCGGGGCGCGCCCCGGGCGGCGGTCCGCGCGGAGGACCCGTCCGGCCCGGTCGGGCGGGTGGTGACGTTCCACCCCGCCGGCACGTACGACCCGGACGGCGACCGGCTGCGGTACGCGTGGGACTTCGACGGCGACGGCCGGACGGACTCGACGGCGTCCGGCGCGGTGACGCACCGGTACCAGCGGGCCGGCTCGTACCGGGCCACGTTGACCGTCACCGACCCGACCGGGCGCTCCGACACCGCCCGGGTGACCGTCACGGTCGGCAACACCGCGCCGACCGTACGGCTGGTCACGCCCGCCCAGGGCGGGGTCGCCGCGCCCGGCGCCCGGATCCGGTTCGAGGTGGCCGTCAGCGACCCCGAGGACGCCACGGTGGACTGCTCCCGGGTGACCGTCCGGTACACCGCGCCGGACGGGCAGACCCAGGCCAGGGCCACCGGCTGCACGGGCACGCTGGTGGTCGGCGGCTCGGCGACCGACGCGGGCACGGTGAGCGCCTCCTACACCGACTCGGGCGCGCCGGGCGCGCCCCGGTTGACCGGCGTCGACCAGCGGGTCGTCCAGCCGGCGCGGCGGGAGGCGGAGTCCGTGCGGGAGGCGTTCGGCGTCCGGGTCGTGCCGCACGCGGCGGCCAGCGGCGGCGCGGTGATCGGCGACGTGGACCCGACCGACTTCGTCAAGATCGACCCGACCGAGTTGACCGGGGTCGAGGGGATCACGCTGCGGGTGTCGTCCAGCGGGCCGGGCGGCCGGGTGGTGGTGCAGAACCACGAGGTCGGCGGGCCGACCCTGGCGGTGATCGAGGTGCCGGACACCGGCGGGACGGACCGGTTCGTCCAGCTTCCCGCGACGCCGCTGGCCGCCTCGGTCGGCACCGAGCCGCTCTACCTGGTGTTCGACGGCCCCGCCGGGGTGTTCACCGTGGACACGGTCGCGTTCACCGGGCCCGGCCTGGCCGGCTGACCCGACGCCGACCCGGGTGACGACGAAGGCGTGGCCCCCGCCCGGGGGCCACGCCTTCCGTCCACTCCGTGGGGAGACGGTCAGCGGGCGTCGGCGCCCAGCACGTCGAGGCGGATCTCCTCCAGCTTGTCGGCCAGCTCCTTCGGCCGGCTCAGCGCCACCGGGTGGCTGCCGCCCATCTCGTCGGCCTCGATGCCCAGCCGCTCGCGGACCAGCCGGCGGGAGAAGTCGACCGGGAAGAAGCGGTCCCCGGTGCAGATCAGCGCCCGGGTCGGCACGTCGGGCCACTTCGACAGCGGCCACGGGTCGCCGAACGGGCGGCCGGACTGGTCGCGGGAGTTCTTGGCGGCCTCCTCCACCAGGGCCGGCGACAGCTCGTGGAAGAAGATGACCGACGGGTCCTGGTCCTGCTCGGCCGTCCAGCCCTCGCGCTCGGCCTGGGCCTTGCGGGCCTCGGCGTGGCCGGTCGCCTCCCACCACTCGCCCGCCGACTCGCCGGGCTTCGGCAGCATCGGCGTGAGCAGGATCAGCAGGTCGGCGGGGAGCCGGTCGCACACCAGCGGGGCGGTGTACGCGCCCAGCGACTGACCGACCACGACCAGGTCACGGGCCTGGCCGATCGCCTGGACGGCGGCCTCGGTGTACTCGGCGAGCCCGGCCGAATCGTCGTCGACCGGCAGGTCCACCGCGATGACCTCGTGCCCGCGGGCGGTCAGCTCCTCTTTCAGCAGGTGCCAATACCAGGGTCCACTGCCTGCGGGCGGAACAAGAGCGTACGTTGCCATTGCCAGCGATCCTCCAGGGTAGACACGCGATCAGCGCGCGGACGCTCCCGGCAATTCCGAAAAGCGCCGGTTCAGTTATCCGACTCTATCGCAGCTTCCCCGGGGCGCAGCCCATTGCCGGCAATGGCGGGCGAGTCGTACCGGCCGGCCCGAGCCGCAGCTCACGGGCGCGCACAGGCGGGCGGGCACCGGCGACGACAATCCAGGAAAACGCCGTCCGGCGGGAGCGGACACGACGAAGTCCGCGGCGTCGGGAAATTCCCGACGCCGCGGACGGTGCCCCGACCGGCCCCCGTCGGCCGTCGACCGGACGGGACGCCCCTCAGGAGCCGCTGCGGTGGTGCGCGGTCAGCCGCTCCAGCATCGGCACGAGGTCGTGCGGGCTGGGCATGCTCAGCCAGTCCTGGTGCACCCGGGCCGCGCCCTCCCGGTACGACGGGTCCTGGAGCACCTGGAGGAGCTGCTTGCGCATGTCGTCCACCGACTGCTCGGCCCGGTTGAACGCGATCCCGGCGCCCCGGGACGCCATGTACGGCCCGGTCACCGGCGACTCGATGCCCCAGATCTCCACCGGGATGACCTGCGGCACCTGGTACGGCACCGCCGCGGCCCAGGTGCCCACGCCACCGTGGTGGATGAACGCCGAACAGGTCGGCAGCAGCACGTCGAGCGGGATGTACTCGATGACCCGCACGTTGTCCGGCACCCGGCGGACCCCGCTCAACTGCGCCTCGTTGAGGGTGGCGACCACCTCGACGTCGAGGTCGCCCAGCATGTCGAACATGTCGCTGATCAGGGAGTGGATCGCGGCGGCGAGATCCTCCGCGCCCTTGCCGAACTCCCGCATGGACGCGCCGAGGCAGAGCGCCACCCGGGGCCGGGTCGGCGCGTCGTACAGCCACTCGGGCAGCACCGCCGCGCCGTTGTACGGCTCCCACCGCATCGAGACCACCGAACGCCTGGTGGGCAGCCGCATCGGGGTCGGCGTCGGGTCGATCGTCCACTGCCCGAACTTCAGCTCGTCGTCGACGTCGAACCCGTACCGCTCCGCGATCGGGCGCACGTAGGCGCTGACCGGGTCCTCACCGAGCGGCGAGCCCGGCAGGGCCCGGCTGGCCACCCAGCGGTCGTGGGACCAGGCGAACATGTCGTGCCCCCACAGCAGCCGGGCGTGCGCCGCCCCCACCACCTTCGCCGCCACCGCCGCCGAGGGCCAGCACGGCTCCCAGATGATCAGATCCGGCTGCCAGCCCTCGGCGAGCTTCACCAACTGCTCGACCCCGGAGTCGGCGACGGCCGTCTCCGGGTCCTCCGGGTGGAAGTTCCACACGCACGGCAGCATGTAGTTGCGGAAGAAGTCCCACGGGTACCGCTCGTCCGGGTCGGTCAACCCCATCGCCTCGGCGCTGTCGCCGTACCGTTCCTGGGCCAGGCCGCGCATCTCGGCGCTGCCGGCGCCGATGGTGGGCGGCAGGTCGTCGCCGAGCGACACCGCCGTCAGGCCGGCCCTGGTGACGGCGTCCGCGACCGCTGGGCCGGAGACCACGCGCACCTCGTGGCCGGCGGACTTCAGGGCCCAGCCCAACGCGACCGACGGGTACAGGTGGGCGATCGCCGGCCAGACGGCGAGCATCACTCGCATGCATTCTCTCCTTGTGAGGTGACGAGCGGTGTGGAACGGGACAGGGGTGGGGGCGGAGCGTCAGCCGCGCAGCGGGCTGGACTGGTAGGAGACCAGCCGCCAGTCGCCGTCGGCCCGGGTGACCACCCAGGTGCTGCGGACCTCGTTCTCGGGCGCGTAGTTCGACTCGCCCTCGCGGACGACGCCGCCCTGCATCACGGCGAGCGCCACGTCGGGCGTGAGCATCTTGATCTCGACCGGCTCCTCTTCGAGCCGGCTGCCCTTGTAGACGCTCTGGAACAGCTCACCGAGGTACGAGCGGATCTCCTCGCGGCCCCGCAACTGGCGGTCACCGATCAGCATGCTGCCGTCGTCGGTGAACACGTTCGCGATGGCGTCCACGTCGCCGCTGCCCCAGGCGCCCCGGACCCGCAGCGGCACGGTGAGCACGGCGCCCTCCGTACCGTTGGCGAACCGTCCGTAGTGGGACGCCCACTGCTTGGCGCCGGTGACGAGCTGAGCGGCCTTGTTGGTCATCTGGCCTGTCTCCCTTCGGTACGGGTCGAGGGTTGCCGTCTCCGGCCGGTCACCAGCGGAGGGTGGCGCCGGCGCCGCGGGGGCTGTTCTGGTAGCCGGCGAGTTGCCACTGGCCGTTGGTCTTGACGCAGATCCAGGTGGAGCGGACGGCGAGTTCGTCGGCGATGTCGGTCTCGCCGGCGGCGAGGATGCCGCCGTGGGTGCGCAGGAGGGCGACGTCGTCGCCGACGAAGCGCACGTCGACGGGGCGGCCGGTGACGCCGGTGCCCTTGAAGGGGCCGGCGTAGGCGGCGGCCATGAAGGCGTGGATCTCCTCGCGGCCCTGCTTGAGGACGTCGCCGGGGAGGATGAGGATGCCGTCGTCGGTGAAGACGTCGGCGACGCCCTGGGCGTCGTTGCGGGCCCACGCGGCGACCAGGCGCAGGGGGACGCTGAGGGCTTCCTTCTCCTTGTCGCTGGTGAACTCGCCGTAGTAGGCGTCCAGGTCGGGACGCTGTTCGGTAGCGGTGCCTGTGGACATGGGGGTCTCCTTCTTTCCCGCGCCGGGGGGTGTGTGCCGGCCGGCGGGGTGTGACATCAGGGCCTCGTCGGGCTCTGGACCACTTCATCCTCTGTCGCGACGCGACGCCGTTGCATCTCTGTCGTTGCGGCGTCCCACCGGCGTCACCACCCCGGCGTCCCACCGGCGCCACCACCCCGGCGTCCCACCAGCGCCACCACCCCGGCGTCCCACCAGCGCCACCACCGACCGGGCCGACCGCCCCGGGAGCCCGGGCGGCCGGCCCGACGGGACGTCAGGGCGCGCAGGCGGCCAGGTCCGGCGGGGTCGGCTGGCCGGGCGGGGTCGCGCCGAAGAAGAGGTTCGCGCAGGCCGCGGTGAACTGCGGGTTCTCCTCGGCGGGGTAGTGCCCGGCCTCGGGCACGATCGCCGTCCGCACGTCGTCGGCGACCTGGGCGAAGGAGGTGCCGACCAGCGGACCGAACTGGTACTGGCCGCCGACGGCCAGCACCGGCATGGTGAGCCGGTTCGCCGCCGCCTTGGCCTGGTTCTCGGCGGCGTCGGCGGCGAACGCCCGGTAGTACTCGTACCCGGCGGTCCGCTTCGCCGGGTTCGCGTACGCGGCGAAGTACCGCTTCCGGTCCAACGCCTCCGGCTTGTAGGTGCGGTCGAACATCATCCCGAGGTACGTCGGGACGTCCTCGTTGTCCATGATCTTCTCGGGGATCGGCGCGGGGCTGGAGTTGAACAGGAAGTGCCAGCTCCGCCCGTAGAAGTCCTCCAGGCCGAAGCCCAGCAGCGGGGACTCCACCACGGCCACCCGGGTCACCTCGTCCGGGAAGTCCCGCGCGTACGGGTACGCCACCAACGCGCCGACGTCGTGGCCCATCAGCTCGATCTGCCGGAAGCCGAGCGCGTGCACGGCCTGCCGGATCCGGCGGGCGGTGGTCGCCTTGTCGTACCCGTCGGACGGCACCGTGGAGTCACCCAGGCCGGGCAGGTCGAACGCGATGACGGTGTGCTCGCGGGCCAGCTCCGGCATCACGTGCCGCCACGACCACCAGGTCTCCGGCCAGCCGTGCAGCAGCACCAGGGGCGGCCCGGAGCCCGTCCGGACGTAGTGCAGCGCGCCGCCGTCGACGGCGACCCTGCCGTGCGTGAACGACGGGCCCGGCCGGCTCGGGCCGTGCCCCTGGGGCTCGGCGAGGACCGGCGCGGCGCCGGGCAGGAGCAGCAGGGCGGCCACGGCGGTCGCGGCGGCGACCAGACCCCGTCGCGCCCTCATACCGGGTCACCGCCCGGTCGGCCGGCACATCCTGTGGGAAGGGCAATCGTCTCGTGCATCGGTCAGATCCTTTCTGTCCGGACGCCCGTCTCCCGGCGCGGCCGGGCGGGGCGGCGGGCCGCCGACGGCACGGCCGAATGATCGGCACGCCGGGCCCACCGGTTCTCCGTGGCCGAAATCGCATCACGGGCAGGGGGAAACGTCAATACCAACAGGATGCGCGAAAACTACCTTTCGCCGTAGAACAGTCCTGCCGCGAGGTCAAGTCGAGCAATCTGGAAGGCGTGTGCGGCCGGCACCCTCGTCATCCTTGATGAGCCGCCGGAAAACCGCGGTGACCAGCCCGTATTGATTGCCTCAGGGGGCAAGCGTGACTCACTCCCCATTGACGGAAGCCTCCGCCGAACAGGAACCGGCGGAGCCGGTTGGCCGGGACGCCCCGGCGTCGGGAGACACCCCGCCCCGGCGGTCGTGGTGGCGTCGCCCGTGGTTCCTGCCCGGCGCCATCCTCGCCTACCTGTTCATCTTCATGTTCGTGCCGCCGTACCTGACGCTCGACCCGGCCCAGGCCCGGCTGCCCAACCTGCGGCACGACATCCCGTGGCACTACGGCTTCCTCGTCGCGCACGTGATCTCCGGGACGGTGGCGATGGCCACGGTGCCGTTCCAGGTGTGGCCGGCGTTCCGCCGCCGGTTCCCGGCGCTGCACCGGTACATGGGCCGCGTCTACATCGTCGTCGGCGTCATCCCGTCGACCATCGCGGCGCTGGCCATCGTGCCGTTCGCGATGGGCCCGGCCGGCAACGTCATCGGTGGTCTGCTGTGGCTGGGCACCTCGCTGTGGGGCTGGCGGATGGCCCGGCAGCGCCGGTTCGAGGAGCACCGCCGATTCATGATCTACAGCTTCGCGCTCTGCCTCCAGATCATCGAGGGCCGGGTGATGGTGCTGACCATCCCGCACCTGCCCGGCTGGGACCCGTCGTCGTTCCCGCTCCTGCTGGAGACGGCGAGCTGGATCGGCATCGTGCTCAACCTGCTGATCGCCCAGTGGTACCTGGAGTGGAGCGCCCGCCGCGGCCGTACCGGCCTGGAGCGGAAGCGGACCGGTCTGGTCGTCCGGTGAGCGCCGGCCCGCCCGACGGCGTCATGCGGGCCGCGGTGCTGCCCGGGGTCGGGGCCGGGTGGGAGGTACGGGAGCTGCCCGTGCCCCGGCCCGGCCCGGGGGCCGTGCTGATCCGGGTACGCGCCAGCAGCATCTGCGTCAACGACGTCCTGGCGTCCCGGGGGGCGCTGCCGTTCCCCGGCGCCGACCCGGCCGTGCCCGGCCACGAGCCGGTCGGCGAGGTCGTCGCGGTCGGCCCGGGCGTCACCTCCCGTCAGGTCGGCGACCGGGTCGGCGCGACCTGGGTGCAGGGGGCGTGCGGGCGCTGCGCGTACTGCCGGCTGCAACGCCCGCTGACCGGGCAGACCGCGCTCAACTGCGCCGCGCCGCGCACCCTCGGGTTCAGCGTGCCGGGCGGGCAGGCCGAGTACGTCGTGGCCGAGGCCGCGGCGACCGTCCTGCTCCCCGACGACCTGCCGTACGAGCTGGCCGCGCCGGTGATGTGCGCCGGCTACACCGCGTGGGGCGCGCTGCGGCAGGCGGACCCGCGCCCGCACGAGCGCGTCGCGGTGCTCGGCATCGGCGCGCTGGGCCACCTGGCGGTGCAGTACGCCAGCGCCTGCGGCTTCGAGACGGTGGCGGTCACCCGCTCCCCCGACAAACGGGAGGTGGCCCGCCAGCTCGGCGCGGACCTCGTCGTCGGCGACGGCGCGCAGCTGCGGGACGCCGGCGGCGCGGACGTCGTCCTGGTCACCGCCAGCTCGTACCGGGCCGCCTCGGACAGTCTGCGCGGACTGCGGGTGGACGGGCGGCTCGTGCTCGCCGGCCTGGACGCCCCCGGTGGGTTCGACCTGGCCCCCGAACGGGGCCGACCGTTCTTCGCCCAACGGCACCGGATCATCGGCACCACCCACAACGGACTCCCCGACCTGGTGGAGGCGCTGCGCCTGGTCGCGGCCGGCCGCTGCACGCCGATGGTCGAGGTGGTCAAGCCCGACGACCTGCCCACCGCGGTGGACCGGGTGGCCGGGGGCGACGTGCGGTTCCGGGCCGTCGTCTCGTGGTGAGCGCCGCCGCCGGCCGGCGGACCCGTCCGTGGGCGGTCGGTGGTGGCGCTGGTGGGACGCCGGGGTGGTGGCGCCGGTGGGACGCCGGGGTGGTGACGCCGGTGGGACGCCGCAACGACAGAGATGCAACGGCGTCGCGTCGCGACAGAGGATGAAGTGGTCCAGAGCCCGACGAGGCCCTGATGTCACACCCCGCCGGCCGGCACACACCCCCCGGCGCGGGAAAGAAGGAGACCCCCATGTCCACAGGCACCGCTACCGAACAGCGTCCCGACCTGGACGCCTACTACGGCGAGTTCACCAGCGACAAGGAGAAGGAAGCCCTCAGCGTCCCCCTGCGCCTGGTCGCCGCGTGGGCCCGCAACGACGCCCAGGGCGTCGCCGACGTCTTCACCGACGACGGCATCCTCATCCTCCCCGGCGACGTCCTCAAGCAGGGCCGCGAGGAGATCCACGCCTTCATGGCCGCCGCCTACGCCGGCCCCTTCAAGGGCACCGGCGTCACCGGCCGCCCCGTCGACGTGCGCTTCGTCGGCGACGACGTCGCCCTCCTGCGCACCCACGGCGGCATCCTCGCCGCCGGCGAGACCGACATCGCCGACGAACTCGCCGTCCGCTCCACCTGGATCTGCGTCAAGACCAACGGCCAGTGGCAACTCGCCGGCTACCAGAACAGCCCCCGCGGCGCCGGCGCCACCCTCCGCTGGTGACATCCGAGGAGACGATGACCATGGGTACGACCACGTCCTGGGGGGATGCGTCCGCGCATCTCGCCGCCGCCGGGGTGGCCGAGGACACCTCCTACTACCGGGGCTTCACCGCCCCGGACGAGAAGGCCGTCCTGACCGTCGCGATGCGGATCCAGGCGGCCTGGGCGACAAACGACGCCGACGCGTTCGCGGACACCTTCGCCGACAACGGCAGCCTGCTCATGCAGGACACGCAGCTCACCAGCCGGGAGCAGATCCGCGACTTCATGCGGAACGGCTTCGCGGGCGCCTACAAGGGCGCCTCGGTCAAGGGCTGGCCGGTCGTCCTCCGGTTCCTCAAGGAGGACGTCGCGCTGGCGGTCACCGAGGGCGGGATCATGTTCTCCGGTGAGTCCGAGATCCCCGCCGAGCGGCGGATCCGGGCCACCTGGGTCATCGCCCGTCAGCCCTCCGGTGAGCTGCGGCTGGTGTCGCACCAGAGCAGCCCGATCTCCGGCTGACCGGGGGCGGGGGCCGGCCCCGGTCGGCCCCCGCCCCCGGCCGGCGCACCACCGTACGACCTGCTGGGTCCGCCGTCGGGCGGGCCCAGCGGCGCGATGCGCAGGAACCGGCGGACCCCGCGGCGGACGGCCGCCGCGTCAACAACCCCAGGAGGATTGATGTACGACTACGTCATCGTCGGCGCCGGGTCGGCCGGCTCCGTGCTCGCCGCGCGACTGACCGAGGACCCCTCGGTACGGGTGTGCCTGGTCGAGGCCGGGCCGGTCGACAGCGAACCCAACATCCACGTGCCGGCCGCGTTCGGCAGGCTCTTCCGGACCCGGCTGGACTGGGACCTCGACACCCACGAGGAGCCGCACCTGGACCGTCGGCGGGTGTACCTGCCCCGGGGCCGGGTGCTGGGCGGCACCAGCTCGATCAACACGATGGTGTACATCCGGGGCAACCGGCTCGACTTCGACTCCTGGGGGCAGCCGGGCTGGTCGTACGACGAGCTGCTGCCGTACTTCAAGCGGTCCGAGGACAACGAGCGGGGCGCGTCGGCCTACCACGGCGTCGGTGGCCCGCTGTCGGTCGCCGACGGCCGGTCCCGCAACCCCATGTCGGCGGCGTTCGTCGAGGCCGCCGCCGAGGCCGGCCACCAGGTCAACGACGACTTCAACGCCGGCAGCCAGGACGGCTTCGGCTTCTTCCAGGTCAACCAGCGCAACGGGCGGCGGGAGAGCTGCGCGACGGCCTTCCTGCACCCGGTGCTGGACCGACCCAACCTGACGGTCGAGACGAACGTGCAGGTGCTCCGGATCCTCATCGAGGACGGCCGGGCGGTCGGGGTGGTCGGGCGGCGACTGGACGACGAGGTGGTGCTGCGGGCCGAACGCGAGGTGGTCCTCTCCGCCGGCGCGTACCACAGCCCGCACCTGCTGATGCTCTCCGGCGTCGGCCCGGCGGCCCTGCTGTCCGCGCTGGGCATCCCGGTCGTGCTGGACGCCCCGATGGTCGGCCAGAACCTCCAGGACCACGCGCTGGTGCCGCTGGTCTACACCCACCCGCACCCGATCAGCCTGCTCACCGCCGGCGACCCGGCCAACCTCAAGCTCTTCATGGAGGAGGGCCGGGGGATGCTGACCTCCAACGGCCCGGAGTCGGGCGGGTTCGCCCGCACCTCCGACGACCTGCCCGCGCCGGACGTCGAGTACCTGGGCGCGCCGGTCATGTTCGCCGACAGCGGCCTCGGCACCCCCACCCACCACTCCTTCTCGTACGGGCCGTCGATGCTCACCCCGCGCAGCCGGGGCTGGGTCATGCTCGCCTCCGACGACCCCACCGCCAAGCCGAAGATCAGGCACAACTACTTCGCCGAGGAGGAGGACATGCGGGCGGCGATCGTCGCCACCCGGATGGGCACGGAGATCGCCCGGCAGAAGGCGCTGGCCCCGTACACGGAGGGCATGCACGAGCCCCCGGCGTCCGAGTCCGACGCGGACCTGCGGGCCTACATCCGCCAGTACGCGCACTCGATCTACCACCCGGCCGGCACCTGCGCCATGGGCTCGGTCGTCGACGCGGACCTGCGGCTGTCGGGGGTGGACGGGCTGCGGGTGGTCGACGCGTCCGTCATGCCGACGCTGGTACGCGGCAACCCGAACGCGGCGGTCATCGCCATCGCCGAGAAGGCAGCCGACCTGATCAAGGGGGTCACGCCGCTTCCGGCGGCGGCCGACGCCCTCGTTTCCTGACCTGCGACCGGATTCCCGTCCCTGCGTGAAGGAGAGCCCACAGTGGAGACCACCCAGGCACCATCGAGGAACGAGCTGGTCCAGCGCGCCACCGCTCTGGTGCCGTTGCTGCAGAAGCACGCCTCCTGGGCGGAGGAGAACCGCCGGATGCACGACGAGGTCGTCGAGGCGCTGGCCGAGGCCGGCATGTTCCGGATGCGCATCCCGAAGCGGTACGGCGGCTACGAGTCGGACACCCGCACCCAGGCCGAGGTGACCGCCGAGCTGGCCCGCGGCGACGGCTCGGTCGGCTGGACCATGTCGGTCTGGACGATCCCGGGCTGGATGGTCGGGCTCTTCCCCGACGAGGCGCAGGACGAGGTGTTCGCGACCCGGGACGTGCGGGTCTGCGGCACCCTCAGCCCGTCGGCCGAAGCGACCCCCACCGAGGGCGGGTACGTCGTCAACGGGCAGTGGGGCTTCATCAGCGGCGCGCTGCACAGCCACTGGCAGGAGATCATCGCCATGGCGCCGACCCCCGACGGCGCGTCGATGTGGCCGATCATGGCGCTGGTGCCGATGTCCGACCTCCAGATCGTCGACGACTGGCACACCGCCGGCATGCGCGGCTCGGGCAGCGTGTCGACGGTGGCCCGGGACGTGTTCGTGCCCCAGCACCGGGTGCTGCCCCTGCCGCTGATCCTCCAGGGCCAGTACGCGTCGGCGCTCAACGCCGACTCGCCGATGTACCGGGCGCCGCTGCTCGGGGTGGCCAACGCCAGCTCGGTGGGGACGATCCTCGGTCTGGCGCGGGCGGCCCGGGACACGTTCTTCGAGCGCCTGCCCAACCGGAAGATCACCTACACCAGCTACGAGAAGCAGGCCGACGCGCCGCTCACCCACCTCCAGGTCGCCGAGGCGACGCTGAAGATGGACCAGGCGGAGTTCCACGCCCACCGGCTGACGACGCTGGTGGACGACAAGAGCCTCACCGGCGAGCCGTGGACGCTGGAGGAGCGGGCCCGCTCCCGGGCGGACATCGGCGCGGTGTGCGAGCTGGGCAAGGCGGCGGTGGACATCTTCGCCATGGCCAGCGGCGGCTCGTCGATCTACACGTCGGCCCCGATCCAGCGGATCGCCCGGGACGTCACCACCGTCAACCTGCACGCGCTCATGCTGCCCAGCACCAACTACGAGCTGTACGGGCGCGTCCTGTGCGGCCTGGAGCCGAACTCGCTCTACATCTGAGCCCGCCGGCCCGCCGGGACCACCGGCGACCGGACGGCGCGGACCCGACAGCGGGCGTGGGGATCATCCCCACGCCCGCTCGCTCGTGCCCCACAGCCCCACAGCCCCGTCGACCCGTCCGGAGCCCGCCGGCCGGGCTCCGTCGGCCGGGACTTCGCCGCCCGCCGCCCGGCGCCCGTCGGCCGGGCTGCGGTCGGCGCCCGGCGCCCGGCGCCCGTCGGCCGGGCTGCGGTTGGCATTTCCCGGATGTAGGGGCTTCCATCGCCGCGGACACCCCGACATCCTGAAAGTGGAGTGGATCATGGTGCCGGGCGCGGGGAGAACCGGCCGGGCGCGGCCGGTCGGGCCGTGACCGTGCTGGTCACGGCCCGACAGACCGCGCTTGGTCCGGGCCCGGCGGGCCGCGCCGGGGCACGACCCGACAGACCGCGCCGCGTCACGACCCGACAGACCGCGCTTGGTCCGGGCCCGGCGGGCCGCGCCGGGGCACGACCCGACGGACCGTGGCTGGTCAGGGCCCGACGGGCCGTGGCTGGTCACGACCCGACAGACCGCGCCGGGTCACGGCCCGACGGACCGTGGCTGGTCAGGGCCCGACGGGCCGTGGCTGGTCAGGGCCGTTCGGCGGCGGCCTCCAGCTCGGGGCCTTCGGTCGGCTCCTCCGGCGCGCCCGGCGCGCCCGGGTGCCCGGCCGCCCCGGTCGGCGGCGCGCCGCTCAGGGTGGCCACCGCCACGATCGCCAGGAAGATCAGCAGCGCCGCGCTGATCCAGGCGACGGAGTGCAGGCCGCTGGTGAAAGCGGTCCGCGCCGCGTCGATGAGCTGCCCGCTCAGCGGCTCGTCGAGCCCCTGGCCGGCGGTCACCGCGCCGATGACGCTGGCCCGGGCCGGCTCGGCGACGGCGTCGGGCGTGCCGGCCGGGATGTTGCCGTCCAGGCTGGCGCCGTAGACCGCGGTGGCGGTGCTGCCGAGGATCGCCACGCCGAGCGCCATGCCCAGCTCACCGCTGGTCTCCGACATCGACGCGGCCGAGCCGGCCTTCTCCGGCGGGGCGGCCCGCAGCACCAGCTCGGTGCTCAGCGCCGCCTGCGGGCCGCTGCCGGCGCTGGTGAGGATCACCGCGACGACGATGAGCGCGAACCCGCCGCTGCGGTCGACCTGGGTGAGCAGCACGTAGCCGATCGCGGCGACGACCATGCCGCCCGCGATCACGTACGCCGGCCGCACCGTACGGGCGATGGCCGGCGCGGTCATCGCGGCGATGACCATGGCGATGCCGGACGGCAGCATGAGCAGGCCGGCGCGGAGCGGGGTGAGCCCCTCGACCATCTGCAGGTAGATGTTGACGACGAGGATCGTGCCGCCACCGACGGCCGCGCCGAGCAGGGCGATCACCAGCGCGCCGCTGAACGAGCGGATGCCGAACAGCCGCAGGTCCATCAGCGGCTGCTCGAGGCGCTGCTGCCGGATCACGAAGAGCACGCCGGCCACCAGGCCGACCGCGATGGCCGCCAGCGGCCCGGCGGCGACGCCCGAGTCGGCCAGCTCCTTGACGCCCCACACGGCCGGCAGGATCGTGGCCAGGGACAGCACGACGCTGATCAGGTCAAGTCGCCCGGTGGCGTTCGGGTCCTTGAACTCCGGCAGCAGCGCCGGGCCGGCGGCCAGCAGCAGCACCATCACCGGCACGGCGAGCAGGAAGACCGAGCCCCACCAGAAGAACTGGAGCAGCGCGCCGCCGACCAGTGGGCCGATCACCATGCCGCCCATGAAGCAGCTGATCCAGACGCCGATGGCCGCGCCGCGCTGGGCCGGGTCCTGGAACATGTTGGTGATCAGGGCGAGGGTGGACGGCATCAGTGTCGCGCCGGCGATGCCGAGCAGCGCCCGGGTGACGATGAGCATCTCCGGCGTGGTGGAGAACGCCGCGAGCACCGACGCGATCGCGAAGAACGTCGCGCCGATGAGCAGGAGCTTACGGCGGCCGATCCGGTCGCCGAGGCTGCCCATTGTGATCAGGAAGCCGGCGATCATGAAGCCGTAGATGTCGATGATCCAGAGCTGTTCGATGCTGCTCGCGCCGAGGTCGCTGCTGAGCTTGGACAGCGCCAGGTGCAGGGCGCTGAGGTCGAGCGACAGCAGCAGGGTGGGCAGGGCGAGGACGGCGAGCCCCAGCCATTCGCGGCGGGTGGCGCGTACCGGCTCGGCCGCTGCGTTGTTGATCTCCATGGGAACCCTTCTTGGTCGGGGGTCGGGGGTCGGGGGGTCGGGGGGTCGGAGGGAGGGTGGGTGGGTGGCGCTCAGTTCTCGTACTGGTCGTGCAGCCGCCACCACTGCTGGGGGTAGTCCAACTCGGCCTCCTGCCGGCCGAGCGGCGTCAGGTCGAGGTAGTTGTAGGTGTTGATCAGGGCGTCACCGCCCCGGGAGAACGACGAGTAGGTGTGGAAGATGTCGTCGCCGTCGCGGAGGAAGACGCTCAGCCCGGACGACTCGGAGTTGTCCCGGGTGACGCCGAAGTCCTGGTTGAAGTCGGTGGCGAAGGAGGAGTACCAGGGGACCGTCCAGCCCATCCGCTCCTTGAAGCTGGTGAGCTTCGCCAGCGGGGCCCGCGAGATCAGCACCAGGTTGGTGTCCCGGGCCCGCAGGTGCGCCGGGTGGCCGAGATTGTCGACCTGCAACGAGCAGCCGGCACAGCCCTCGTCCCAGTTGGGGTGGAACATGTAGTGCCGGACGATCAACTGCCGCGAGCCGTCGAAGAGACCGAGCAGGTCCACGGAGCCCTCCGGCCCCTCGAACGTGTAGGTCTTGTCGATCCGGACCATCGGCAGCTCGCGCCGCAGCGCGCTCACCGCGTCCCGCTCGCGCGTCAACTGCTTCTCACGTACCAGTAGTTTCTCGCGTTCCACAAGCCACTCGTCGCGGCTGACGACCCTTGGTGTCATGTCTTCTTTCCTCCTGACGGGCGCCCCGTCACGGCGTCCACCCGGTATGACGGGTAACCGCGCGGAAACTCATCGCGACGGCGGGCCGAATCCGCGACGGCGGGCCGAATCCGCCGGCCGTGCGGCCGGGCCGACCCGTGCGGGCCCGGCCGGGCGGGCTCAGGCGGCCTTGCGGCGGGAGATCGCGGCGAGCCGTACCGGCTCGACGCCGTTGTTCCGCAGGACCAGCGGCGGGTTCCCGTCGAACCACAGCAGGTCCCCGCTGCGGAACCCCAGCCGCCCGCCGTCGGGGTACTCGGCCTCGATCTCGCCCTGCTCCACGATCACGATCGCCGCCCGCCACGCGGCCTCGTCGACGGTGGTCAGGCAGCCGGGGGCCAGCTCGACCCGGAGCAGGTCGAAGGTGGGTGGCAGCGGGTGGCCGAGGAAGGAGAACGGGTCGTGCGTCGGCTCCTCGCCCATCACACGGTGAGCGGCAGGCCGAACGCGGGAAAGACCTCCGGCTGGAAGGCGGTGATCTCCGCGACCGCGCCGTCCTCGATGCGCAGCACGTCGAGCCCGAGCGCGTGGTAGCGGTCCGCGCCCTCGGGCCGGACGTAACAGGCCACCGCCGGCTGCCGGTTGGCCCGGGTCAGCACGTGCCGCCAGTCCCGCCAGGCGTTCGGGCCCACCAGCACCGGGGTCCACGTCTCGATGATCGTGGCACGCCCGACGTACCAGGTGGGCTTGGGCGGCATGGTGAAGCGGGCGTCCTCCCGCAGCAGCTCGGCCAGGCCCGCCAGGTCGGCGTTCTCGGTCGCCCGCACGTACCGCTGGAGGACGGCGCGTTCCTCCTCGCTCGGGTCGGTCACCGCGGCCCACTCGCTGCGCCGCTGCGGCAGGTGCTGCTTGAGCGTCAGCCTGGCCCGTTGCAGGGCGCTGTTGACCGCCGGCACGGTGCCGTTCAGCAGCGCCGCCGTGTCGTTGGCCGGCCAGCCGAGCACGTCCCGCAGGATGAGCACCGCGCGCTGCTTGGGCGGCAGGTGCTGGATGGCCGCCAGGAACGCCAGCTCGATGGTCTCCTTGGCGATGACCGCCGTGTCCGGCTCCGCGTCGGGGGAGGCCACCGGCTCCAGGAGCCGATCCGGGTACGGCTGCAACCAGGGGATCTCCACCTGCGGGAAGGCCGCCGCCGACGCCGGGCCGGCCGGGGCCGGGGTGGTGGTCAGCGCGCCCCGGGGCCGCCGCGGGTGACGCTCGACGAAATCCAGGCAGGCGTTGGTGGCGATGCGGTACAGCCAGGCCCGGAAGGTGGACCGGCCCTGGAACGTCTCGCGTCTGCGCCAGGCCCGCAGGAAGGTCTCCTGCACCAGGTCCTCGGCGTCGTCGAAGGAGCCGAGCATCCGGTAGCAGTGCACGTGCAGCTCACGGCGGTGCCGCTCGGTCAGCTCGGCGAACGCCGCCTCGTCACCGGCGCGGACGGCGTCCACCACCGCCGGTTCCTCGCTCTGCCCTGTGCCCACCCTGCTCACGACGTACCTCCGCCCCTCGGCCACGGTGACCCACCGGTCTCCCACCGTTACGACGGCGCGGCGGCGGAAAACTCATCGGCGGTCGGGCGCGTGCCTGCGACGTTATCGCCTCCCGGGACGGCGCGGGGGCGCCGGCCGGGACGAGCGCACGGCAGGAGATGCGGGTGGGACGGCCCCACGATGACCATGGGACGCGGGTTTCCATGCCGCGCGGCCCGCCCCGCCTGGCCCCCACCGCTGACCGAGCCGACGGAGACCGCGCCGACGTCTCCGTCACTGGAAGGGGCACGTCATGACAGCAGTCGACCTGTTCAGCAAGAGTTTCCAGGCCGACCCCTATCCCGCCTACGCGACGCTGCGGGAGGAGTCCCCGGTGCACCACGTCCAGGGCCCGATGGGTTCGGACATCTGGCTGATCACCCGCTACGACGACGCCCGCGCCGCGCTGGCCGACCCCCGCTTCTCGAAGGACCCGAAGCGGGCCCCGGAGTGGGCCAAGATGATGGCGGCGGGCGTCGGCGACGAGGGCCCGCTCGGCGCGAACATGCTCAACAGCGACCCGCCGGACCACACCCGGCAGCGCCGCCTGATCAGCATGGCGTTCACCCGGCGGCGGATCGAGCGGCTGCGGCCCCGGATCCAGGAGATCACCGACGGGCTCGTCGCGGCGATGGCCGAGCAGAAGGAGGTCGACCTGGTCGCCGCCCTGTCCTACCCGCTGCCGATCACCGTCATCTGCGAGCTGCTCGGCATCCCCGGCGAGGACCGCGACGAGTTCGGCC
The DNA here is from genome assembly GCF_027497255.1 of Micromonospora sp. WMMD882. Taxonomy (NCBI): domain Bacteria; kingdom Bacillati; phylum Actinomycetota; class Actinomycetes; order Micromonosporales; family Micromonosporaceae; genus Micromonospora; species Micromonospora sp. WMMD882. The sequence continues at coordinate 4,932,517 of NZ_CP114903.1, read as the reverse complement.
GGTGGACGCGGATGCTGCTGGCGTCCCCGATGACCCCGGAGGGCGTGCAGAGCCGGCGCGAGGGCAACCAGCACATGGACCGGTACCTCACCGACCTGGTCGCCACGCTGCGCGCCGAGGTCAACCCGGACCTGGACTACGACGCCCAGCCGAACCTGATCAGCGCCCTGGTGGTGCCCGGCAAGGGTGACCAGCTCAACGAGCGGGAGCTGCTCGGCATGCTCAAGCTGCTGCTGGTCGCCGGGCACGAGACCACGGTCAACCTGATCAGCAACGGCACCGTCGCGCTGCTGCTGCACCCGGACCAGTTCCGACTGCTGCGCGAGCGCCCGGAGCTGATGCCGAACGCCATCGACGAGTTCCTCCGCTACAACGGGCCGATCGAGCGGGTGCCGATGCGGTTCACCACCGAGGACGTCGAGATCGCCGGGACGACCATCCCGGCCGGCAGCGCCGTCAACATCGTCCTGGCCGCCGCCGACCACGACCCGAGCCGGTTCGACGACCCGGACCGGCTGGACATCACCCGCGCCCAGAACCCGCACCTGGCGTTCGGGCACGGGGTGCACTTCTGCATCGGCGCGCCGCTGGCGCGGGTCGAGGGCGACGTCGCGTTCAGCACCATGCTGGCCCGCTTCCCCAAGATCGAGCTCGCCTGCCGGCCCGAGGAGCTGGCCTGGCAGATCGGCGGCCCGAACATCATGCGCGGCCTGGCGTCGCTGCCGCTGGTCCTGCACACCTGAGCCCGCGGAGGTCGAGCCATGCGCGTCCTGTTCCTCGCCGGAATCAACAAGTCGCACCTGTACGCGATGACCCCGCTCGCCTGGGCCCTGCAGATCGCCGGGCACCAGGTGCGGGTGGCCAGCCAACCCGACCTCGCCGACGACGTGGCCCGCACCGGCTTCACCCCGGCCCCCGTCGGCCGGGAGCTGCGGATGGCGGAGAAGTTGGGCCCGGCCGCCCCGACCTCGGCCGCCGACCGCAGCGGCGGCTGGGTCAAGCCGGTCGACGGCAGCTTCCCGGAGGATCCGCACGGTCACCTGGAGTCGATCGTGTCGGGCTTCTTCCCGATGGTCTGCCCGGAGCCGATGTTCGACGACCTCATCGCGTACGCCCAGGACTGGAAACCCGATCTGATCATCTGGAACACGTTGGCGCTGGCCGGCGGGGTGGCCGCCCGGATCAGCGGGGCCGCGCACGCCCGGCTGCTGTTCGGCGCGGACGGGCTGGGGCAGATCCGCTCCGCGTTCCACGCCCGCCGGGCCGGGCTGCCCGTCGACGAGCTGCCCGAGGATCCGCTCGCCGGCTGGCTCGGGCCGATCCTGCGCCGGCACGGGCACGACTTCGACGAGGAGGTCGCGCTCGGCCAGTGGACGATCGACCCGATGCCGTCCTGGGTGTTCCATCCCCGCACCAACGCGCACTACGTGCCGCTGCGGCACGTGCCGTACAACGGACCGGCCCGGATCCCGGACTGGATGCGGGAGCCGCCGTCGCGGCCCCGGGTCTGCCTGACCCTGGGCGTCTCGCACCGCGAGTCGCACGGCGTCGAGGCGTCCCCGGCGGACCTGATGGAGGCCGTCGCCGACCTCGACGCCGAGATCGTCGCGACGTTGGACAGCCGGCAGACCGCCACCCTCGACCACGTGCCGGACAACGTGCGGGTGGTCGACTTCGTCCCGATGAACGCGCTGCTGCCGAGCTGCGCGGCGATCGTGCACCACGGCGGCACGCAGACGTTCGCCGCCGCGCTGGAGAACGCGGTCCCGCAGTTGCTGGTGCCCAGCGCGTACTGGACGGAGAAGTGGTGGGGGCCGGTCGCCGAGGGCAACGGCCTGGAGCGGCGCGGCGCCGGCATCTACGTGGCGGACTCCGACTGGTTCGCCCCGGAGATGCTGCGTGAGGCGCTGACCCGGGTGCTCAAGGACCCGTCGTTCAAGGAGAACGCCGTCCGGCTGCGGGCCGAACGGCAGGCCGTCCCCACCGCCAACGAGCTGGTGCCCACCCTGGAACGGCTCACCGCCGCCCACCAAGCCCGCCGCTGACCATCCGGCGACGGCGGTTTCCCCCGTGCCCCGTCGCCGTTCCCCGGCGCCCGGCCCGCCACCCCTCGGCGGGCCGGGCGCCGCCCTGTCCGGCCCCGGCAGGGACGCCGGTGGGGGCGGTCGCGTCGGCGACCGCCCCCACCGGGGTCGGGCTCAGAGCTGAGGGGCGGGATTTCCGGGTACGGGGGCCGGGGCGACCGTGGCCGGACGGTCACCGCCGTCGGTGGTACGGCTGCGGCGTCGACCCCACTTCCGCATCACCGGGCGTTCCACGGCGACGAACAGCAGCCAGCCGGCCAGCAGGTTCGCCGCGGTGAACGCGAGCAGCACGGCGATCGCCACCGGGGTGTCGTACTGGGCGCTGTCGCCGAACAGGAGCCGGCCGTGGTAGAGCACGATGCCCTGCGCCATGTAGAACCCGAACGAGATGTCCCCGAGCCACCGCATCGTGCGACCACCGAACGGGGTGCGCCGGCCGGTCAGGTCGGCCTGCGCGGTGGCGGCGATCAGCAGCCCCAGCGGCACCAGCGTGACCAGGCTGAACGCGAACGCGGTGGGCACGTACAGGGCGAGCGCGTAGCTGGCCACGGCGAGCACGGCGGCGGGCAGCATGCCGAACCGGGGCCACCGGCCGGCCATGACGATCCGGGCGAGCACCATGCCGAGGGCGAACTCGAACAGCCGGGCCGGCGGGAAGAAGTACCCGAACCAGAACTGCTGCATCGACAGGTCGGGGATGAACGGGCCCTTCGGCAGGTCCGGCACCACGTACAGCGTGATCAGGACGACGCCCACCGCGCCGAGCACCACGGCGGTCGCCGCCGCCCACAGCCGACTGTCGGAGATCCGCCGCAGCGGAACGATGAGCAGCGGGAACAGCACGTAGAACAGCAGCTCGCAGGAGAGCGACCAGCTCGGCGGATTGACGCTGATGGAGACTGCCGGATTCGATGAGAACGAGTGCAGCAGCAGCAGATTCGGCAGCCAGGAGGAGACCGGGGTGAATGCCGCCGCGAACAGCACCATCGCCACGGCCCAGGTCACCACGTGCATCGGGTAGATCTTGAGGAGCCGCCGCCGGAGGAAGGACCAGGCGCCGTCACCGGGCCGGGTGGACCAGGTGAGCACGAATCCGCTCAGCACGAAGAAGAACGAGACGCCGACGAATCCGCCGGCGCCGAGGACCTTCGCCCAGGCCTGACTCCACCCGGGGTCGGCGAACGGTGTCACCGGCAGGTGCGGCGGCACCGGGGACATGAACTGCGAGGTGTGGTAGAGGAACACCAGGAGCGCGGCGACGAACCGGAGCCCGGTCAGGGACGGCAGTTTGCTGCCGCCGGTCGAGGGAGGTACGGAGTACTGGCGTACGGCGGAATGGGACATGGCGACGGCCCTTCGCTCACGACGTGGGTCGACCGGCGGTGCGTCCAAGGTCGGGAGGCCGGTCACAGTGGATCCTTGTGGCCGAACCGTCGGGCGGCATCTCCTGAATTGCTCGGCCGGACATTTACCCGAGTGACTATCATCCACCGCGACCGTCCTGTTCCGATGGAAGGTGTTTCGTGCGGATCGTCTGTGCCAGCCAGCCGGCCCCCGGCCATTTCCTGCCCACCGCGCCGCTGCTGCGCGCGCTGCTGGCCGCCGGCCACGAGGTGACCGTGGTGTCCAGCCCGGCGTTCGGGCCGTTCGTCCGGCGGGCCGGCTTCCGGTTCCGTCCGGTGGGTGAGCCATGGCTGGCGGCCGACGTGACGCCCCGGCCGTTCGCCGTCGGGGAGAGCCCGACCGTCCGCGACGGCGACTACACCTTCGCGCTGGACACCACCCGGGCGAACGCCTGGGCGGCCGGCGACGTGCTGGCCGACCTCCGGCCGGACCTGCTGGTCCGTGAGCCGGCCGAGTTCGGGGTCACCTTCGCGGCGGAACGGGCCGGGGTGCCCACCAGCACCGTGGGCGTCGGGTTCCTCCGTACCGGGGATCGACTGCTCGCCGACGGCGGCGCGCGCCTGCTGCCGATCCGGGCCGCGCTGGGCCTGCCCGACCGCGTCGCGGACCTGGACGCGCTGAGCCGGCGGCGGTACGTGCAGACCGCCCCGGAGGTGTTCGAGCCGGTGCCCGACGCGCTCACCACGCTGCGGCTGGTCGACCGGGTCCGCCGCCCGGCCGACGCGCCGGCCGTACGCCCCCGCGCCCTGGTCACCATGGGCACGCTGCTGACCTCCGAGAACCTGCTCGCCCGGATCATGGACGATCTGGCCCGGCTGCCCGTGCCCTGCGTGCTGGCGGCCGGTGACCGGCACGAGGAGGTCGCCGCGACCGCCCCCGACCACGTCGAGGTGGTCGGCTTCACCGACCTGGCCGCGCTCGCCGCCGAGTGCACCATGATGATCTGCCACGGCGGGTTCGGCTCGCTGACCACCGCCTTCACCCACGCGCTGCCCATCGTCGTGCTGCCCTACAACGTGGACCAGGACTTCAACGCCGACCGGGTCGAGCGGATCGGCTGCGGTCGCCGGGTCGACTGGCACCGCCTTGGCGAGGGCGACCTGGCCGATGCCGTCGCGGCCGTCCACGACGACCCCGCGTACCGGGTCGCGGCCCGGCGGCTCGCCGACGACGTCGCCGCCCTCGCTCCGCCCGCCCAGGCCGCCGCGACCCTGGTCACCGAGCTGGCCGCCGACCTGGCCTGATCACCCGCCTGGCCGCAGCCCCCGAGCCTGGACACGACGTCGCCCGCCCGGACACAGGTCGTACGCCGGACACGTCGGTGCCGCAGCCGCGCCCCCCTGCCGACGCTCCCTCCGGCGCGGCTCCCCCTCCGGCACGCCGGCCCCGCGTGGCCACCCGCCCCTGCTCGGGCCAACCCGGCTCAGGTTGCCAACCCGGCTCGGGCCAACCCGGCTCAGGTGGCCAACCCGGCTCGGGCCAACCCGGCTCAGGTGGCCAGTGACCGACCCGGCTCGGGCCAACCGGGGGAGCAGTAAGTAGAGACGGCCCTTTAGAGCTGCCCCGGATGTGGGGCAGCGGGCTCGGGGCGGGATCGGACGCCACAACGACCGGGATGAATCGCGCAAACAAGGCATCTAGTCTCGGTCCTGCCCACGGCCCAGCGGTCCGGTCCGCAGCCCTGCGCCACGGCCTGCGCCGAATGAGGAACGCAGGTCAGGAGCGGACACAGTGTGTTCGTTGGGCGACACGGGAGACCGCGTGATGGAGACCTGTCTGACCAGCGCCCGTGGTCTGCCCCAGATCTGGGGCAACTCCAAAGGCTACGAGGCGCACTGTCACCCCCACACAAGCCCCGCCCCACCGCGACCCGCCCCACCGCGACCATCCCCACCGCGACCATCCCCACGACCACCACGTCCACCGCCACCAGGACGCCACGATGACAAGCGCCCCGAAACCGGATGGTCAGGATGTATGGCCAAAAAACCGCGAGCAGCGCTCAGCTTCCTCGTACCCGGAACTCGTTGCCGTCGGGGTCGGCGAGCGTGACGACGCCGTCCGCCTCGCCGAGCCGGGTGGCCCCGAGGGTGACCAGGCGGCTGACCTCGGTCGACAGGTCAACGCCGGCCGGGGCGAGGTCGAAGCGCTGCGGGTTCCGGCCCGCTTTCGGGGCCACCGGTGGGCCGCCCCAGGCGACCTTGGTGCCGCCGTACGGCGACTGGACGGCGGTCTCCTCGTCCTGGTCCCAGACCAGCGGCCAGCCCAGCGCCGCGCTCCAGAACAGGCCCACCTCGCGGCTGCCGTCGCAGGCGATCTCGCCAAGCAGGCCGCACCCGGCGAGGAAGTTGTTGCCCGGCTCGATCACGCAGAACTCGTTGCCCTCGGGGTCGGCGAGGACGACGTGCCCCTCCTCGGGGAGCTGCCCGACGTCGAGGTGGTCACCGCCGAGTCTGCGCGCCGTCGCCGTCAGGCGCTGCTGGTCGGCGGCGTCGACGCTGGTCAGGTGCAGGTGCAGGTGCAGGTGCAGGTGCAGGTGCAGGCTGCGGCTCGACCGTCGCTCCGCCGCGTCGACCGGGACGAACCGGAGGCTGAGCTGGGTGTCGTCGCCCGGCAGGAACACGCCGCCGGCCTCGTCGACGACCTCCCGACCGAGCATGCCGGCCCAGAACTCCGCTAGCCGGGCCGGATCGGACGCGTCGAAGGTCACCGTCAGCAGGGGTGGCGCATCACCAGACGGTAGGTGGCGGCCCGCGGCCCGGCCATCGAATAAGCCCGACCGGGACCGGTACGGCACAGCGTGCGGGACGCGGGGCGGACGCGCCACCGGAGGCGGGCGCTAGGGCGTACCTTCCCGGACGGTGAGGGTGAAGCCGGTCTCGACGGTGTCGCCGGGGGCCAGCAGCGGCGCGCCCGCGTGCGGCCCGGCGCGGTCCGGGCCGAACATCGGGGCGTTGGCCGGCTCGACGGCCAACGCCCAGCCGCGCCGGGACGGGTAGATCCACTGGAAGCACCGGGGCAGGACGTCGCCGTCCCAGCTCACCTCGGCGTACGCCCGCAGGGCCGGTGACCACACCGTGGCGCTGGCCGGCCCGGTGGCGTACCCGGTGTGCTCCCACACCGTCTCGCCGACGGTGTCCACCGGCTTGGGGAAGGTCCGCCAGTCCGTCCCGTCGTCGTCGCGGGGGGTGTGCCGGGCGCCGGTCGTCGTCACCCGGGCGCCCGGCGCGAGGAACGGCGCGCCGAAGTTCAGGTGGTAGAGCAGGCTGACCGGCTCGGTGGTGAGGCCCTCGTTGCGGATGGTGTCCCGGACGGTCAGGCTGGGCCGGTCCGCGTGGGACTCGATCTCCCGGCGCAGGTGGACCTGCCGGCCGAACACGGCCGCCGACGCGACGGTGCCGCTGACCAGCACCCCGGCCGGCGCGAGGCGACGCACGGCGACGTCCACGGCCCGGGTGTTGTGGTGGGCGCCGTGCTGGCTGTGGCCGTCCCGGGCCCGGCCGATGTTGTCCAGGCCGCAGGTGGCCAGCATGCCCCCGGTGAAGTGGCCGTTCCAGCCGGGCCCGTCGGGGGTGGCGGCCGGGCCGGCGGCGGGCAGCGGGGAACGCCAGGCCACCGGGTACCCCCGGTACCACAGCGAGCCCAGGTCGAGCCCGCGTTCCGGCAGCACCTCGAACGTCAGGCCGCCGGCCAGGGCGACCCGGTAGGCGCGGCCACCCGGGCCGGAGTGCGGGTCGCCGGTCGACTCGCGGATCTCCACGACCGCGTCGAGGTTGGCGATCAGCCCTTCGGTCAGCAGGTCGGTCACCGGTACGGCGTCCATGGTCGTCCTCCCGTCGTCACGTGCTGCTGGCGGTCTCGGCTACCGGGGTGGCCGGCTGCGCCGCCGGCTCGCTGTCGCGGCGGAACTCGTGCCGGACCAGGACACTGAGTGCGGCGGCGACGACCAGCATCGCGGCGATGATGGTCAGCGCCCGGGCCAGGCCGAAGCTCTCGGCCAGGAAGCCGATCGTCGGCGGGGCGAGCAGGATGCCGCCGTACCCGAGGGTCGAGGCGACGGCGATGCCGTTCGGTCCGCCACGCTGACCGGCCAGGGCCAGCGCGGTGGGGAAGATGTTCGCCAGCCCCAACCCGGTGATCACCAGGCCGACGAAGACCAGCCACAGCGTCGGTGACAGGGCCATCAGCAGCGCCCCGCCGGCCGCGACGATCCCGCCGCCGACCACCACGAGGACGTGCCCGAACCGCTCCAGCAGGCGCACCCCGACGATCCGGCCGAGGGTGAGCGTCCCGGCGACGGTGGCGTAGCCGGCCGCGGCGGCGGCCGAGTTGCCGTCCAGGTCGGTCTCGATGTGCAGGGGAACCCAGTTGTCCATCGCGCCCTGGCTGTACGCGGCGCACAGGGCCACCACCGAGGCGAGCGCCACGACCATCCCGAGGTGCCGGCCGCCTCCGCCGCCGTGGGTCGGCCCGGCCGGCTTCGGGCGGGACGCCCGGGCCAGCGGGGCGGACATCAGCAGCCGGGCGGCCCACGCGGTGGCCAGCAGGCCCAGCGGCATCGCCACCAGCATGTGCGGCAGCGGCGCGAGCCGGATCGCCAGGACCGCGCCCAGGCCCGCGCCGACCAGACTGCCGACGCTGTTCGCCGCGTGCAGCCCCGACATGATCGGCCGGTCGATCGCCTCGATGAGGTCCACCGCGACGCTGTTCACCGCCACGTCGATCGCGCCGTACCCGACCCCGAAGATCAGCAGGGTCAGGCCGAGGGTCAGCGGCGAGTGGGTCAGCGTGGGCGGCACGACGGCCAGCGACAGCAGCACCGCCGAGGCGACGGTGACCTGTCGGCTGCCCCAGCGCCGGCACATCGCGCCGGTCACCAGCATGGTCAGCACCGCCGCGCCGGAGATGCCGAGCAGGGCCAGCCCCAACGAGCCGGGGGACGCCTGGACCTGCTCCTTGATCGCCGGGATCCGCACCGACCAGCCGGCGAACAGGAACCCGCCGATGCCGAAGAACAGTGTCGTCGCCAGCCGGATCCGGGCCAGTTGGGCCCGTCGGTCCGCGTCGTCGGCGGCGCCCTCGTGCGGGCCCGTGGCGAACGCCTTGCTCATGCGCTGCCCTCTCCCAGGTATCGCTCGGTGAACGGGTTGCCGAACTTGCCGGCGGGGTCGTACCGGTGAACGAGCGCGCGGAAGTCGGCGAAGCGGGGATACCGCGAGGTGATCTCCGCCGGCGCCGCCTCGGTGAGTTTCGCCCAGTGCGGGCGCGCGCCGAACGGGGCCAGAAGCCGCTCGACCAGCCGGATCACCGCGCGCACCGGGGCCTCGTCGGGGATCCAGGTGAAGTGGATGGTGACCGTGTCGTGGCCGTACGCGGGGCTGAGCCACAGGTCGTCGGCGGCGACCGTGCGGACCTCGCAGATCTGGAGCACCGAACGGATCTCGGCGGCGATCCCGGTGAGCGCGTCCAGGGCGGCCACCGCGTGCCGGGCCGGCAGGGCGTACTCGGACTGCAACTCCGCCCCGGAGCTCGGCGTGTGCTCCGGGCGGAAGTGGGACAGCCGGGTGTGCCAGCGCCCCGGCACGCCCCGCTGGGTGGTGCAGGCCGCCGCCGAGTTCGTGATCACCGGGTGTACGTCCCGGGTGGCCGGTTGGGCGGTGAACCACGCCTCGCCCGGGGCCTTCGGGGCCGGCTCGTCGGTGCGGGCGATCACCCACACCTGGTCGAACGTCGGGGTGGACCAGTCGGTGAACAGGCACACGCTGTAGGCGGTGGCGACCAGCTCCGGGAAGTGGTCCAGCGCGGCGCGCATCGGCAGGCCCAGGTAGACGGTCTGGTGGACGTCGTACGTGGGCTCCACGTCCAGGGTCAGCGTGGTGAAGACGCCGACCGCGCCGAGGCTCACCGGCAGGCCGGGGAAGTCCGGGTCGCCGCGTTCGACCGTACGCAGGTCGCCGTCGGCGGTGACCAGCTCCAGCCGCCGGACGGACCCGGGCAGGACGGTGTTGCGTACCCCCGAGCCGTGGGTGCCGGTCGCGCAGGCCCCGCCGACCGAGATGTGCGGCAGCGAGGCCAGGTTGGGCAGCGCGAACCCGGCGGCGTCGAGCTCCCGGGCCAGCTCGGCGTAGCGCGCCCCGGCGGCCACGGTGACCGTCCGGGCGGCGGCGTCGACGTCGACCACCGGCGGCATGGCCGCCAGGGAGACCAGGTCCGCGGTGGTGTCGGCGACGTCGCTGAACGAGTGCCGGGTGCCCAGGGCCCGGACGCGCGGGGCGCCGGCGACCACCGCGCGCAGCTCGTCCAGGGTGGTCGGCCGGTGCACCCGGCGGGCCCGGAAGGTCAGGTTGCCGGCCCAGTTGACCAGCTCAGACGACACGGAGCAGCACTCCCTCCAGCGCGCCGAGCGGCACCGTGGCCAGCCGCACCGGGCCGGCGACCCGCCCGGCGTCGGTGGACAGCTCCAGCACCGCCTCGCCGTCGCCGAGCCCCACCACGATCGGCCGGTCGGCGAAGTTCAACGCGACGAGCAGCTCCTCGGTACCCGTCCAGCGACGGTACACGAAGGTGTCCTTTGGGGAGCGTAAAGACTCGTATCCGCCGAAACGCAACGCGTCGGACTCGTGCCGGTACCGGATCAGCCGGCGGTAGAGGTTCAGCGACGAGCCCGGGTCGGCGTCCTGCGCCCGCACGTTGGCGGTGGCGATGTCCCGCCCGAACGGCAGCCACGGCGTGCCGGTGGTGAAACCGGCCCCGGTCGGCTCCCACTGCATCGGCACGCGTTGGCCGTCCCGGCCGTCCACGTCCAGCGCCTGCGGTGGCGGCGAGTCGGCCATGCCGATCTCCTCGCCGTAGTAGACGCACGGCAGGCCGCGCAGGGTGAACTGCATCAGCGCCGCCACCCGGGCCTGTTCCGGCCCGTACCGGCTGACCGTCCGGGGGATGTCGTGGGTGGCCAGCGCGTAGGTGGGCAGCGCGTCCGCGCGGGCCACCGCGGACAACCCGTCGACGGTACGGCGGAACGCCTCGGCGTCCCACGGCTGCTCCCAGAACGCGATGTGGAACGCGGTGTGCATGCCGTCCGCGCCGAAGTACTCCGCGAGGCGGCTGTCGTCGCTGATCGGCACCTCGCCCAGCAGCAGCCCGCCGCCGTGCTCGTCCAGGACGGTCCGCAGCTCCCGCAGCACCTCGTGGGTCTCCGGCTGGTCCATGTTGAGCTGGCGCAGCTCCGGGTGGCTGAAGTACCGCCGGTACGTGGCCAGCGGCGCCGGATTGTCCCGCAGCCCGCTGTCCTTGATCAGCCGGTGCGCGACGTCGATGCGGAACCCGTCGGCCCCCTGTCCCAGCCAGAACTCCCAGACGTCCCGGATGGCGGCCCGCACCTGCGGGTTGCGCAGGTTCAGGTCGGGTTGCTGCGGGGTGAAGCTGTGCAGGTAGTACTGGCCGGTGGCCGGGTCGAGGGTCCAGGCCGGGCCGCACCGCTCGAACGAGCTGAGCCAGTTGTTGGGCGGCCCGCCGTCACGGCCGTCGGCCCAGATGTACCAGTCCCGTTTCGGGTCGTCCCGGCTGGACCGGGACGCCAGGAACCACGGGTGCCGGTCGGAGGTGTGGTTCATGACCAGGTCGACGAGGAGACGCATGCCCCGCTGGTGCACCTCGTCGGCCAGCTTCGCGAAGTCGGCGAGGGTGCCGTACGCGGGGTCGACCGCCTGGTAGTCGCTGATGTCGTACCCGAAGTCGGCCTGTGGGGACGGGTAGAACGGCGACAGCCAGACGGCGTCGACGCCCAGCGAGCCGGGCGCGCCGTTGAGGTGGTCCAGGTGCTCGACGATGCCGCGCAGGTCGCCGAGGCCGTCGCCGTCGGAGTCGGCGAAGCTGCGCGGGTAGATCTGGTAGATGACGGCGCTGCGCCACCAGTGCTCGTTGTCCATGACCCGTCCTCCCGTGCTCGCCGTCAGATGTCCACGCCCGACATGTCCGGGTACCTGTCGCCGGCCGCCGCGCCGACCGGCGCGATCCGGTCCAGCAGCGCCAGCTCGTCGGCGGTGAGCCGCAGGTCCACGGCGGCCACGTTCTGCTCCAGCCGGGCGACGGTCTTGGTGCCCGGGATCGGCACGATGTCCGGGCCCTGCGCCAGCACCCAGGCCAGGGCGAGCTGCGGCACCGTGACGCCCCGCCGCTCGGCGAGGTCGCGGACCTGGTCCACCAGGTCGACGTTCAGCCGCAGGTTGTCGCCGCCGAACCGGGGCAGGGTGCTGCGGAAGTCGTCGTCCGGGAAGCGGGTGTCCGCGCCGATGGTGCCGGACAGCAGCCCCCGCCCCAGCGGCGCGTACGCGACGAAACCGATGCCCAGCTCCCGCAGCGTGTTCAGCAGGCCCCGCTGCGGGTCCCGGCTGACCAGGGAGAACTCCGTCTGGACGGCGGTCACCGGGTGCACCGCGTGGGCCCGCCGTACGGTCTCCTCGGACGCCTCCGACACGGCCAGGTAGCGCACCTTGCCCTCCTGGACCAGCTCGGCCAGCGCGCCCCAGGTCTCCTCGACGGGGGTGTTCCGGTCCACCCGGTGCTGGCAGTAGATGTCGATGACGTCCACGCCGAGACGGCGCAGCGACCCCTCGCAGGCCCGCCGCACGTACCCGGGGGTGCCGTCGACCCGCACCACCCGGCCCGTCTCGTCCTTGACGTTGCCGAACTTGGTGGCCACGACCGCCTCGTCGCGGCGACCGCGCAGGGCCCGCCCGATCAGCTCCTCGTTGGTGTACGGGCCGTACATGTCCGCGGTGTCCAGCAGGTTGACGCCCAGGTCGAGGGCCCGGTGGATGGTGCGGATCGACTCGGCGTCGTCCCCCGGGCCGTAGAACTGCGACATGCCCATGCAGCCGAGTCCGACGTCGGAGGTGGTCGGGCCGTTCTTACCGAGCTGACGCATCGGGATCGTCCTCCTTCACCAGCGTCTCGATCAGGTCACCCCACTGGAGCAGGTGCCGGTCGGGCAGGTAGTTCTCGTGCACCCGGCGGCGCGCGCCCGCGCCCAGCCGGTCGGCCAGCGCGGGATCGGCGAGCACCCGGGCGATGCCGCCGGCCGCCCCGTCCGGCCGGGTCGGGTCGAGCAGCAGGCCCGACTCGTCCGGCACCACCTGGGTGCGCAGCCCGCCGACGGCGTTGGCCAGCAGCGGACGGGACTTCCACATCGCCTCGGTGGCGGTCAGCCCGAACCCCTCGGCGACGCTCTTCTGCACGACCACCGTGGCGTGCTGTTGCAGCGCGTTGACCACCAGGGCGTTCTCCCGGGGGTCGGCCATCGGCAGGCAGAGCAGTTGGATGCGGGCCCGCAGCTCCGTCGGCAACCGCTCCCACTCGCGGCGGCACTCGACGAACATCTCCTCCGCCTCCGGGTCGTCGGAGACGCCGGTGACGTCCGAGCCGGCCAGGGTGAGGTAGCTGCCGGGCACGTCGGCCGCGACGAACGAGCGGAGCACCCCCGCCATGTCCTTCAGCCGGTCCCAGCGGGACACCTGCACCACCATCGGGGCGTCGGCCGGCGGCGGGTCGCCCTCGCGGACCGCGATGACCGGGCGGCGCAGCTCGATCGACGGGCCGCCGCCGGGCGACACGGTGACCGGCCCGCCGTCGGCGGCCCCGCCGGCCAGCGCGCCCACCGCCCGCAGCACCTCGACCGCCTCGTCCTGGCTGAGCGCCACGTTCTTCGGCAGGCACGGGTCGATCGACGGGGCGACCACCTGCGGGGCCGGCGCCCACGGCTGCACGTGCGGCGGGATCAGGAACACCGTCGCGTCGGCCTGCTCCACGTACGGGCGGATGAACGCCCAGCCGCGCGCGGTGTGCTCGTTGGGCGTGTCGCAGCCGGTGTGCGACCGGTAGACGACCTTCGCGCCGAGCCGCGCGGCGGCCGGCACCAGCCCGGCCGGCTGCGCCTCGTGCACGATCACCACGTCGCCGGGCCGTACGAAGCCGGCCAGGTCCGCGGCGTTGGCCTCGGTCACCTTGCGGTAGTGCTCGCGTTCCGCCTCGCCGGTCGGCCCGCCGTCGCCCGGTGAGCCGTACACCAGCGTGCACAGCCGCTTGGTGATCGCGAAGAACTCGGCGTCGCCGTCGATCACCAGCCAGCGCACCGGCACCCCGAGGGCCCGGGCCAGCGGCACCAGCGAGTGCAGCAGCTCCGCGACGCCGCCCCCGGCGGCCGTCGAGTTCACGTTCCACACGGTCCGTCCGGCCAGCAGCGCGGCGAGGCGCCCGGCGCCCGAGCGCAGCGTGGCGCTGCGCTCGGGGCCGAGAACCTGCTGGTACGCCGCGAGGTCGGCGGTGCCAACGGTCACCTCACGCATCGGCGGCGTCCCCCACCTTCGACTCGACCCTGGTCAGCGGCTCGAAGCCCTCGGTGATCCACACGCCGGTCCAGAACTCCGGGTCGGCGGGGAGCACCAGCTCGATCAGCGACGGCCCGGCGTGCTCCAGCGCGGCGGCCAGCGCCTGCTGGAAGTCGACGACCCGGCCGGCCGCGTGGTCGCGGTCCAGCCAGTTCGACAGGTCGACCCGGCGGCTGTGCAGGCCGAGCACCTGGGCGGTCTCGGCGTAGCGCATCCCGGCCGCGTTGTCGAGGTAGTGGTGGAAACCGCCGTCCAGCAGCGTCTGGCCGCGCGACTGCTTGCGCAGCGACACGCTGCCGCCGTTGTTGCAGACCACGAAGGTGACCGGCGCGTTCTCCTGCACGGCCGCCACCAGACCCTGGATGCCGTTGGTCAGGCCCTGGTCGCCGACGGTGCAGACGACGTGCGTGCCGGGCTCGCCGACGGCCAGGCCGTTCGCGGTGGCGGTGCCGCCGCCGACGAAGCCGCCGTGGTCGGCGAAGATCCGCACACCGGCCGGGAGCAGGTCGTAGACCTCCGCCAGCAGGCCACCGAACATCTGGCTGTCGTCCACCAGGGTCACCGGCTTGTCCCGCCCGTCGGCGACCTCGCGCAGCGCCCGGGCCAGCCCCTGCCGGACGGCCAGGGCGGCCTCCGGCACCCGGTGACGCGGCGGGGAGGGCTCCCGGACCAGGTCGGCGTACCAGCGCGGCGCGCCGTCGCGGTCACCGAGGGCGGCGGCGAGCGCGTGCAGCGCGCCCACCACGTCCCCGTCGACGAGGACGCCGTCGTCACCGAGGTAGCCGTTCTTGCGGACCGCCGCCGGCTTGGACGTCAGGGCGATCTTCGGACCGGCGGGCAGCTCGCCGATGACCCGGGGGTACATGTTGCGGTCCTCGACCGTGACGATCAGGTCGGTGGACTGCATGACGGCCCGGTGCGCCGGGTCGTTCGGGTCGTACCAGCCGACGAAGCCGGGCACCTCGGTCTCGTTGATCCGCTCGAAGAGCATCGGGCCGCGCCGGTACTTGACCTGGAGCACCGCGCTGCCGGTCGCCCGGCTGAACGCGGCCAGCGCCTCCCGTACGCCCGGGTGCCGGAGCGCGTAGTCGTCGACCAGCGCCACCGGCCGGGCGGCCGAGGACAGCAGGGCGGTCGCGGCGCGCACCCCGCGCTGGTCCACCGGCCGGTACGGGTCGGCCGGCAGGTTGCGCAACTGCTCCAGCGGCACCCAGTAGCTCTCCGCCACGTCCTGCGGCACCCCGAGCAGCACCGGGCCGAACGGGGCCTGCCGTACCGCCAGGTCGGCCTGGCGCAGCGCGTCGACGAGCACGGCGACGCTGGCGGCCCGCTCGGCCGGCCGGTCCTCCGGCGGCACCGCCCCCAGCTCGAACGACGCCTTGGCGAACTCGCCGCACGCGTCGATCAGGCGGGGCTCGCCGTGCGGGGGCAGGAACGGGGCCGAGCCGGTGGACGGCATGCCCACCACGACCAGCGTGCCGACCTCGTTGCGGCGGGCCGCGCCGACCGCGCCGAGCGCGTTGGTCAGGCCCCGCGCGGCGTGCACGATCGCGGACCCGTGCCCGGGACGCATCAGGCTCGCGCCGGCCGCCTCGAAGACGCTCTCCCGGTCGCCGCGACCGTTGCGGAGCATGCCGAGCCGGGCCGTCGCGTCGCACAGCGCCAGCTCGGACGTGCCGGCGTAGGTGAACGCGAGGGCGACACCGAGCCGGTGCATGACCAGCGCGATCGCCTCCGCGCCGGTGAGCAGCACGTCCCGCACGTCGGCGAGCGCCTGGTCGACGGCGTACCGGATGGAGTCCGGCGAGCAGCCGAGGACGTCGGCGACCGCCGCCCCGAACGCGTCGACCCCCCGGTCGGAGATCAGGCCCACGGTCAGGCCGCGCGGCGTGCCGTCCTGGTGGCGCAGCAGGTGACGGAGGAAGTCCTCGACGGTGGTGGCGGACCGGGCCGCGCGCACCTCCGACGGGTACAGGCCGAACTCGACGAGGGCTTCGTCCCGCGCGCCCTGGGCGACCACGTCGAAGTCGATGTCGGTGGCGCTGTCGGCGTGCAGGTCGTCGAAGACCGGGCCGTCGTCCTGGGCGAGGGTGATCCGCAGCCGGTAGCGGCCCGGCCGCTCCGGCACCCGGGCCCGGACGAGCACCCGGGCGGCCGACTCCGGCGGCAGCGAACGCGGCAGCGCGGACCTGATGGCCTGGGTGGAGACCGGCTCACCGTCGGCGTCGTACCACCGGTAGACGGGGCGGACCGGCATCGGCGGGGCCGGGGTGAGCAGGCCGGTGCCGACGTTCTGCACCCGGCAGGCGACGGTGAGCAGGCTGTTCGCCTCGATCTCCTCGTAGATCGGCTCCTCCGGGGTGATGGTGACCCGGCACTCCTCCTCGGAGAGCCGGTCGCCGACCGCCCAGAGCTGCCGGGGCTGCTTGCCGAGCTGGTCGAAGAGCTGCCGCTGGCCCTGCTCGTGGGTGCGGGTGTGGTTGGCCTGGAAGCCGTGCCGGGCGCCGTCGGCCAGCTCCTGCGGGACGATCGCCAGCGAGTAGATCTCCCGGGCCGGCAGCTCGATCACGCCGAGCACCCGCCACTGGGCCCGGTCCACGACGGCGACCGCGGCGCTCTCCACCGACGACGCCGCGTACCGGTGCGGGCTGAGGCCGACGAAGATGTGGTCGTCGGTGCGGGCGAAGCCGCGCGGCCAGCCCGGCAGCGGCAACCGGCGGGAGGGCCGGCGGGTCGCGTCGGGCAGCTCGACGAGCTCCCCGGCGGCCGAGTCGCAGACCAGCCAGACGCCGTCGTCGAAGTACGGGTGGTGCGGCGCGCGGAAGCCGGTCAGCAGCGGCTCGCCGGTGTCCAGGGCGACCACCCGGCCGGTGGGCGGCTTGCCGTTCTCGTCCCAGCCGCGCCGGCGCAGGAACGGCCCGAAGCCGGACACCACGATCCGGTCGCCGTACTTCGCCAGGCTGTTCAGGTGCCAACTGTCCGGTTCGCCGGGCGCCCGCCAGCGCCACACGACCTCGCCGTCGCGCCCGATGGACTGCACCTCGTTCTGGGTGGTGGCGACGACCAGCACCTGCCCGTTGACGCAGAGGATGTCGTGCGGGGTGGAGACGTCGTCGAGCCGCTGGTAGCGGCGCACGCCCGCGGTGTCGTAGGCGATCAGCTCGGCGGGGCTGCCGTCGGCGCTCCACAGGCAGCGGTACAGCAGCGAGCCGTCTGTGCACATGCCCGTGCTGGAGACGTGGTCGACCGCCTCCACCCCGTCGCCGACCGCGAACAGGCCGCCGCCGATGGTGTGGTGGGCGTCGAAACACGAGGCCAGCAGGACGTGCCCGGTCGGTAGCGTCTCGCGCGCTCCGGACCACGACTCGTACGGGTGTCCGGTCATGATGCGGTCTCCTTAGCTGCCGGGTCGGCGGGGAGCGGCTGCCGAGTCGCGATGATCCGCTCGGCGACCAGGGTGGGGTCGTCCTCGACGAGCACGTCGGTGTGCGCGTCGTCGTACGGGTCGGTGGGCGTCCCGACCGGGAACACGTCGGTGGGGGCCTCCCCCACCGGGAAGACGTCGGTGGGGGCCTCGCCCACCAGGCAGACCAGGCCGCGCCGCCGCTGTCGGGCGAAGACCGGGGTGGCGGCGGCGAGGAGCTCGGCGTCCCGGGTGCGGTCGACGACGACGTCGAAGCCGCCGAGCCGGCGGACGGCCTCGGTGACCACCCGCCGGGGCTCGGACGCGGGCGCGTCCAGCGCCACGACCCGGCCCCCGGTGCCGTCCACCGGTGACTCGTGGGCGATCGCCGGCAGCTCGTCGGCGACCACCGGTGGCCCGCCGGTGGCCGGTGAGCCGCCCGGCGGCTCCGGCAGGTCGTCCGGGACGGGCGTGGGCTCGTCGGCGCCGGACCGGGCGACCAGGACGTGCGCGCCGGCCGCGGCCAGGTCGGCCACGATGCGGGCGGTGGTCGGTCCGGCCCCGCCGGCCACCAGGACCACCGCGTCGGCGAGCCGGCCCGGCACGGTACGCAGCAGCGGCTTGAGCCGCATCATCGGCCAGTACTCGTCGGCGATGCCCTGTTGTTCGGTGAGGGTGGCGTAGCCGCCGGCCGGGTCGGCGGCCTCGATCACCGACCGGGTCTGGCCGAAGTGCTCGGCGCAGATCGCCGCCTGTACGGCGTCGGCGCCGCTGGCCACCACCCCGACGCCGGGCAGCAGGACCACCCGGGGCAGGTCCCGGCGGGGGCCGTGCCGGCGGGCTTCGGCGTCGGCGTACCTGTCGAACGTCTCCGCGTACCGGTGGCGGAACCGTTCCACCGCCGCGCGCGCCCCGTCGGGGGTCAGCTCGTCCGGGGTCAGCGCGAGCGGACGGTACCCGACCGTCACCAGCGAGTCCGGGCAGCCGGGGCCGGCCTGGCTGAGCTGCGGCCCGCGCCGCGAGGAGACGAACCGGACGGCGTCGGGGCCGGTGTCGGTGTGCAGGACGAGGCCCTGCCCGTCGTCGCGCAGCGTGCCCCGGAGGGTGGGCAGCAGCTCGGCGAGCAGCTCGTCGGCCTGTTCCGGGGTGGCCGGGGTGACGGCCGGGCCGCCGAGGTCGGCGCGGCGGTCGTGGCGGGCGGCGGCCAGCGCCCGGTTGGCCCGGGCCACCGCCTCCAGCGAGTTGCGGTGGCACTGCTCGCTGGTGTCGGCCCAGGTGAAGATGCCGTGGTTGGCCAGCAGGACGAAACGGCAGCGGGGTCGCGCCGCGATCCGGTCGGCCAGCTCCTGCGCCACGCCCATGTCGAACTGCCGGTAGTCGAACCAGACCGCCTCGTCGCCGAACTCGGCGGCGGCCCGTTCCCGGCCGTCGGGGACGCAGGTCAGGGCGATGACCGCGTCGGGGTGGCAGTGGTCGACGTGCGCCGCCGGGATGAAGGCGTGGGTGAGCGTCTCGATGCCGGGTGGCAACTGGTCGCCGGTGACGGCCGCCGCGGCGATCCGGTCCAGCATCGTCCGGTCGTCCAGCGGCGGCAGGTGGCGCAGCTCCAGCAGCCGGTCCAGGTACAGCGCCGGGAAGTCGTCCTCGGTGGTGGCCGCGCCGTCGCAGCCCCAGGAGCTCATCCACAGCACCGGCCGGTCGCCGATCAGGCCCTTGGCGGAGAAGTTCCCGCCGCCGGCGCGGGTCAGGGTGGGGTCCGTGCCGACCAGATGGGACCGGCGGAGGACCTGGTCTCGTGGATGGGTGTCGTCGGGGTCGGCGCCGGGTGGGAGCGTGTCGGGCGCCGTGCGGGGATTGAGCAGGTCAGACATGTCACCGCTTCCAGGGCAGGCTGGATCGCCGGCGGGACGTCGCCCGCCGGGCAGGGGTCTGAGCTGTCGTTACGGGTTGGGTCGACGGGTCACCGGGCGCGCGCGCCGACCGGGGTGAAGGGCAGGGTGGCGTGCTGGTCGACGCGCAGCCGATCGTGTTCCGGCTCGTACCTGGTCTGGTGGAAGCTCGACACCACGGTCAGCGCGCCGGTGGCCACCAGTCGGGCCTCCCGCCGCCGTGGGCCGATCGCGACGCAGGTGGCGCCGGCCGACACCGCCGCGGTGACGCCGCTGAACGCGTCCTCGAAGACCAGGCAGCGTCCGATGTCGACGCCGAGCTTCTCGGCGGCCAGCCGGTAGCAGGCCGGGTCCGGCTTGCCGACCGGGATGTCGTCGGCGCGGATCTGCACGTCGAACGAGTCGGTGAGGCCGAGCTGGTCGAGGACGGCGACGGCCTTCCACTCCTGCGCGCCGGTGACCAGGGCGACCGGCACCCCGGCGGCGCGCAGCTCGCCGATCAGTCGGGTCGCGCCGGGGATCTCCGCGTAGCGCAGGGTCTGGTCGTTGATGCGCAGCCGCTCGTAGATCTGCGGGTGTCCGGTGTCGGCGACCGCGGGAAAGAGGGCGCGCAGGGTGTGCTCGGCGTGTCGGCCGAACACGTGCTCGTCCAGGTCGTCGTCGCTGATGACGAATCCGTGGTCGGCGGCGAGTGCCTGCCAGAACGCAGCGACCGTGCGTTCGGTGTCGACGACGACGCCGTCCATGTCGAACAGCACCGCCTCGTACGTCTCCTGGGTCATTTCTCGTTACCCCCGTACGTGGAAGAGATGGTCAGGGCAAGGGGAGCACCGTGCCGGCGTACTCGGCGCCGAAGGCGTCCTCCGCCTCCCGGGCGGCCGGGTCCTGGAGCACGGTGCGGAGCACGTCGAGCGGCGCGGTGACCGCGTCCGCGCCGTCCCGGTAGGCCTGGACGAACTGGCCGGGGTTCTTCACCGAGGCGGCGATGATCCGGGTGTCGCCGCGGCGCAGCTCGGCCAGCGACCGCACCAGGTGGGTCTCGGTGCGCGGGTCGCGCCAGGCCCGGTCGACGTACGGGATGACGGCCACGCAGCCGATCGCCTCGGCGACGATCATCGCGGTGGGGCTCTGCGCGGCGGTGAGCGCGACGCGCGCTCCCCCGTCGACGAGCCGGCGGGCCAGGGCGACGCCGGCGGGGGTGGACATCAGCTTCAGCGTGACCCGGGCCGGGTCCAGCCGCCAGGCCGCCCACGCCTCGGCCTCCGGGTCGCCGTACGCGCCGGTGGGCTGGTAGAAGACCGCCAGCCCGTCCATCTTGGACAGCAGCTCCGAGCAGTGTCGCAGCGGGTCGTCGGTGACCCGTCGCAGCAGCGTGGGATTGGTGGTGACCCCGTGGACGAGGCCGCTTTCCAGGGCCACCCGAACGTCCTCGGGGTCACCCGAGTCGAGGTAGACGGACGCCATTCGTGAAGCCTTTCTCAAGCAATTGGGGAATGCCCGCGATGGGAGCCGATCGGGGTCTGTCGATCAGCGGCGAACCCAATACAACACGCGGACGGAACAGTCGCAACAGATCTTGGGGAGGTGATGTTCGGGCCGGTGTGAAGTGCCTGGCAGAGGGCACTTTCCCGGTTCAAACATGCCTGCCGTCATCTGAATACGGGCATTCTGGCTATAGCGCTACAGAGGCCGGCGTGATTCGGGTCCCGATTCCGCCTCGTGACGAGAGCAAACCGCCGTTCACACGACGGACACCTGACCGCAATCCGTGGGCCGATCCGACAGCGCGCCGCCCCCATGATCGACTCCGTTTCCGCGCGCCCCATGATCGACTCCGTTTCCCCGAGAAGGGGGTGTTCCGCGTCGAGGTGAGGCCCGTTTCCAGAGACTGGAGAGAGCAGGCGCGCCTCCGACGGCGGAGCCCCGGGGGGTCGGACCGATCCCGGCCAGTCGGGCCGCTGCGAGCGGCGCGCGCACGGCGACGCCGCCCGCCACGTCCGGAGCCGGTGGGCGTCGACGACCGTCGGCGGGCGGGGTCACCGCACCCGCCCGGCAGCCATGCTTGTTATCGCTAACATCGACCGTTGGCCGAGCCCGGTCGGGCAACTCGCAGGCGACAAGTTTGTTTGAAACTCTTGAATACGCCGAAACACTCTGGCAACCTGCTACGTACGCCGATCCAGCGACCTCCGCAGCTCGGCCGCCCGACCGGCCGGTCCGGGCGGACCGCTGTGGCCACCCTACTGCTTGGGCAGGTTTGTTAACGCTAACAGACCGGTAGGGCGGCCAGCCGGGCGCTCGGTCGTCCCCCGTCCCCCGCACCACCGCTTTCCCCGGAGGGCCCACATGTCATCCGTACCGATCAGCCGGCGTCGCGTGTTGCAGGCGGCCGGTGCCACCGCCGTGCTCTCCGCCACCGGCGCCACGTTCACCGGGGCCGCCCCGGCCGCCGCCGACGCGGTGCTCCCGGCCCGGCCGGACACCGGCGTTTCCGCCGCCCAGTTCCAGTTCGGCCAGGTGCGCCTGACCACCAGCCGGTGGATGGACAACCAGAACCGCACGCTGAACTACCTGCGGGCCGTCAACGTCGACCGGTTGCTCTACAACTTCCGGGCCAACCACCGGCTGTCCACCAACGGCGCCGCGTCCAACGGCGGCTGGGACGCCCCGAACTTCCCCTTCCGTACCCACATGCAGGGGCACTTCCTGACCGCCTGGTCCCAGGCGTACGCCGTGCTCGGCGACACCACCTGCCGGGACAAGGCGAACTACATGGTGGCCGAGCTGGCCAGGTGCCAGGCGAACAACGGGGCGGCCGGATTCGCCGCCGGTTACCTGTGCGGCTTCCCGGAGTCGGACTTCAACGCCCTCGAGGCCCGGACGCTGTCCAACGGCAACGTGCCCTACTACGTCATCCACAAGACCCTGGTCGGGCTGCTCGACGTCTGGCGCTACATCGGCAACACCCAGGCCCGTACGGTGCTGCTGGCGCTGGCCGGCTGGGTCGACACCCGTACGGCCCGGCTGAGCTACAGCCAGATGCAGAACATGCTGGGCACCGAGTTCGGCGGCATGAACGAGGTGCTGACCGACATCTACCAGTACACCAACGACGTGCGCTGGCTCAACGCGGCGCGGCGGTTCGACCACGCCGCCATCTTCGACCCGCTCGCGGCCAACCAGGACCAGCTCAACGGCAAGCACGCGAACACCCAGGTGCCCAAGTGGATCGGCGCGGCCCGGGAGTTCAAGGCGACCGGCACCACCCGCTACCGGGACATCGCCACCAACGCGTGGAACATGACGGTCAACGCGCACACCTACGCCATCGGCGGCAACAGCCAGGCCGAGCACTTCCGTCCGCCCAACGCGATCGCCGGCTACCTGGCCAACGACACCTGCGAGCACTGCAACACGGTCAACATGCTGAAGTTGACCCGCGAGCTGTGGCTGCTCGACCCGAACCGGGCGGCGTACTTCGACTACTACGAGCGCGCGCTGATCAACCACATCATCGGCGCGCAGGACCCGGCCAGCAGCAACGGCCACATCACCTACTTCACCCCGTTGCGGCCGGGTGGGCGGCGTGGCGTGGGGCCGGCGTGGGGCGGTGGCACCTGGAGCACCGACTACAACTCGTTCTGGTGCTGCCAGGGCACCGGCATCGAGGTGAACACCCGGCTGATGGAGGCGATCTACTTCCACAGCGGCACCACGCTGACGGTGAACCTGTTCATGCCGTCGGTGCTGAACTGGACCCAGCGCGGGATCACCGTCACCCAGGCCACCAACATCCCGGTCGGCGACACCAGCACGTTGACCCTGTCCGGCTCGATGAGCGGCTCGTGGTCGATCCGGATCCGGATCCCCTCGTGGACCAACGGCGCGACGATCAGCGTCAACGGCGTGGCCCAGAACGTCAGCGTCACCCCGGGCAGCTACGCCACGGTCACCCGCACCTGGGCCGCCGGGGACACCATCACGGTACGGCTGCCGATGCGGGTCGTCCTGCTGCCCGCCAACGACAACGCCAACGTCGCCGCGGTCAGCTACGGCCCCGCCGTGCTCTCCGGCAACTACGGCAACACCGCGCTGAGCGCCCTGCCGTCGCTCGCCACCTCGACGATCACCCGGACCAGCACCACCTCGCTGGCGTTCACCGCCACGGCCAACGGCAGCACGGTCAACCTCGGCCCGTTCTACGACGCCCACGGCCACAACTACACGGTGTACTGGAGCACCAGCGGCGGCAGCACCCCCACCACCAGCCACCGCCTCCAGAACGTCGGCAGCGGCCTGGTGCTCGGCATCCAGAACATGTCGACCGCCGACGGCGGGCTGGCCCTGCAGTGGGGTGACACCGGCACCGCCGACCACGACTGGGTCATCGTGACCTCGGGCAGCTCGGTGCTGTTCCGTAACGTCAACAGCAACAAGGTGCTCGGCGTGGAGAACATGTCCACCGCCGACGGGGCCCGCGTCCTCCAGTGGGCGGACAACGGCACCGCCGACCACCTCTGGACGCTGCTGGACCAGGGCGACGGCACCTACAAGATCCGTAACGTGCACAGCGGGAAGCTGCTGGGCATCCAGAACGCCTCCACCGAGTGGGGCGCCCAGGCCGTCCAGGACTCCGACAACGGCACCCCCGACAACCGCTGGCGGCTCCTGCGCAACTGACGCCACCCGGCTCTCCTCCCCGGCGACCGTCCCCGCCGGACCGGCGTCCCGCCCGACCCACCCGGGTCGGGCGGGACGCCGCCTCAGCGCCTCAACCGTTGCCGCGGCTGGACCCGTAGTAGGCATGCAGGGCGTTGACCTGGTCGATCCAGAACTTCTCCTTCGCCAGTGCTGACGGCTTCGGCGGCAGCAGGCCGCGCTGTACCGCCAGCGCGTAGAAGCCCGGCCCGGCGTCGTTGGCGTTCAGATACCGCACCAGCGCCGAGATCAGCAGCCCGGTCGTCTCGTAGTCGCGCTCCACGATCAACCCGAGCAGACGCCCGATGGCGGCCCGCTCGCTCTCCTGGTCGAAGTCGAAGCCGCGCAGGCCGGTCCGTCGACGCAACGCGGCGTCGAAGTCCGTGTACGTCGTGGGCGCTCCCAGTCGGGCCTGCTCGATCAGGAGCTCCAGGCCCGCCTCGGTCAGCAGGTCCCACTCGTCGTCACTGCGCCCGTACCCGGTCATCGCGGCATCGCCGCGTCCGCTGCTCGATCTTTTTCCACGACCCATGCCTACCGCCCGGCACGGCCGCCCACCATCGCCCGGCCGTCCACTGTGGCCGTAACGCGGGCACGCCGTCAGGCGCGGATGCCGTCGAGGAGGACGCGCAGGTAGCGGTCGACCCGGCCGTCCGACACGTCGCCGAGGCGTAGCGCGAACACGATGCCGCAGACCAGGTGGCGCAGGTCGTCCTCGGTGAGGTCGGCGCGCAGCACGCCGGCCCGCCGGGCGTGCCCGAGCACCGCCCGGGCCCGGTCGACCAGCTCGCCGCGCAGCTCGGTGGTGCGCGGGGACTCGTCCAGCTCCGGCCCGGTGGAGATCACCTCGGCGAACGCCGGGTCGCCCAGTTGCCGGCCGAGCAATGCCCGCAGCAGCAGCTCGACCCCGGCCCAGGCGTCGTCGTGCCGGCCGGCGGCCCGGGCGTCGTCGAGCAGCGCGGTGAAGGCGTCGTCGGCGAGGGCTTCGAGCAGCGCCCGGCGGTTGGGGAAGTGCCGGTAGACCGTGCCGACGCCGACGCCGGCGCGGCGGGCGATGTCGTTGAGCGGCAACGACGGGTCACCGGCGGCCAGCACGGCGCGGGCGGTCGCCAGCACCCGGTCACGGTTGCGGACGGCGTCGGCGCGCAGTGGGGTGGGCGGTGGCGTGGGCACCCCGACAGTCTAGCGAAGCGGATTGACAATCCGGTTGGCCACGCGCTTCAATCGGATAGGTAATCCACTTTTGGAGGAGCCCGTGCCCGAGTCCGTACCGTGGAGCGTCGCCGACCTCGGCGACCAGACCGGCCGTACCTTCGTCGTCACCGGCGCCAGCAGCGGCCTCGGCGTCTCGATCACCCGCCACCTCGCCGCCCGCGGCGGCCGGGTGGTCATGGCGGTCCGGGACACCGCCAAGGGCGACCTCGTCCGCGCCCGGATCCGCGCCGACCACCCCAAGGCCGACCTCGACGTCCGCCACCTCGACCTGCTCGACCTCGACACCACCCGTCGGCTCGCCGACGGGCTGCGCGCCGACGGGACCGGCGTCGACGTGCTGGTCAACAACGGAGGCATCGGCGCCGTCCCGCACCGGCTCAGCCCGCAGGGCGTGGAGAGCCAACTCGCCACCAACCACCTCGGCCACTTCGCGCTCACCGGCCGGCTCCTCGACCGGCTCGCCGCCGGGCACGACCCCGCCGTGGTCACCGTCGCGTCCGGCCTCTACCGGCTGGGCCGCCTCGACCCGGCCGACCTCGCCGCCGAACGCGGCTACTCCCCCGGCCGCGCGTACGCCACCTCCAAGCTCGCCAACGTGCTCTTCGCCCTGGAGCTCGACCGCCGGCTGCGCGCCGCCGGATCACCGGTGCGCAGCCTGGTCGCCCACCCCGGCATGACAAAGACCGACCTGGACCGGAACGCGCCGCCCCTGGCCCGCCTGGTCGCCTCGACGCTGGGGCTCGTGCTGCGTCGACCGGTCGACGAGGCCGTGACTCCGATCCTCTACGCCGCCACCGAGCCGGCCGCC
The DNA here is from genome assembly GCF_027497255.1 of Micromonospora sp. WMMD882. Lineage (NCBI taxonomy): Bacteria > Bacillati > Actinomycetota > Actinomycetes > Micromonosporales > Micromonosporaceae > Micromonospora > Micromonospora sp. WMMD882. Next base: position 4,906,631 of record NZ_CP114903.1, on the reverse strand, counting down.
CCCACCGGCCGGCACATCGGCCCGGGCCGGCCACCGCGTGCCGCCCGGCCCACCTTCGAGACGCTCACCGGAGCGGCCACCGACCCGGGGCTGGCGGCCCGGCTGTGGGCCCGGTCCGTCGCGCTCACCGGGGTCGACCTGCCGGGCCGAGCCAGCCCCTACCTGCCCTGACGGCCGCCGCTCCCGGGCGGGCGCGGGACCCGGGCCCCGGCGGGCGCGGGCGGCGGAAAAAATCCCGGCGGCGGCTGTCGTAGGGCGGTCGGGGGTTTCGTTGGAGGGGTGAGAGGCGGCCGGACGGGCCGCCGCACCCCGACCCGACGGAGCCGACGTGAAGCTCAGCGTCAACATGTTCATGACCCTCGACGGTGTCGTGCAGGGCCCCGGCGGGGCCGAGGAGGACCCGTCCGGCGGTTTCACCCGTGGCGGCTGGGCGATCCCGCACATCGGCGACGACTGGGGACGCGTCGTCGGCGGCTGGTTCGACCGGACCGACGCGCTGCTCTTCGGCCGGTTCACCTACCAGCTCATGGCGGCTTTCTGGCCGCACGTCACCGACCCGGACGACCAGGTCGCGGCGCGGCTGAACACCCGCCCCAAGTACGTGGTCTCCGGCACCCTCGCCGACGCCGACGCGGGCTGGGCGGGCAGCACCGTGCTCCGTGGTGACCTGCTGGCGGCCGTACGCGAGCTGAAGCGGCTGCCCGGCGACGAGCTCCAGGTGCACGGCAGCGCCCGGCTCGCCCGGACCCTGCACGCCGCCGGCCTGGTCGACGTCTACCGGCTGCTGGTCTTCCCGGTCACCGTCGGTGACGGCAAGCGGCTCTTCGACGCCCAGGCCCCGGCGACCGGTTTCCGTACGGTGAGCGCGGAGACCACGTCCACGGGGGTCACGTCCCTGGTGTTCGAGCCGGTACCGTTCACCGCCGGCGGGGTGGCCGTGGTGGACGGCCGGGAAGAGATCCACGTCAAGGAAGGCGCGCTGTCATGACCCAGCAGTACATGCTCTCGGTGCACCACCGGGGTGGCTACCCGGCGGTCCCGCCGGAGGAGATGCAGGCCCGGTTCGCGGCCGTCGACGCGTTCAACCACGAATTGACCGAGGCCGGCAACTGGGTGTTCGGGGGTGGTCTGATGCCGCCGGACACCGCGACCCTGGTCGACGGGCGGGGCGCCGGGGCGGCGCTGACCGACGGGCCGTTCGCCGAGACGAAGGAGTTCCTGGGCGGCTTCTGGGTGATCACGGCGGACAACCTCGACGAGGCGTTGGCCTGGGCGACTAGGGCGTCGAGGGCGTGCGCGGAGCTGATCGAGGTGCGTCCCTTCCAGCCGGAAGAGTGACCGACCGGCCGGCCGTCCGGGACGCCGACGTCGGCGTCGACGCCGACGTCGAGCGGATCGTGCGGGACGAGTACGCCCGGGTCGTCGCCACCCTCGTCCGGCGGTTCGGTGACGTCGACCTCGCCGAGGAGGCGACCGGCGAGGCGCTGCTCGTCGCGGTACGCGCCTGGCGGCGGGACGGGTTGCCGCCGAATCCCGGCGGTTGGCTCGTCACCACCGCCGGCAACCGCGCGATCGACCGGCTCCGGCGGGAGTCCGTCCGTGCCGCCCGCCAGAAGGAGGCCCTGGTGCTGGCACCGCAGGAGCCACCGGCGCCGATCGGGGCCGTCGACGACGACCGGCTGCGACTGATCTTCATGTGCTGTCATCCCGCGCTGGCCGTCGAGGCCCGGGTGGCGCTCACGTTACGGCTGGTCGTCGGCCTGTCGATGGCCGAGATCGGGCAGGCGTTCCTGGTGCCGGAGACGACGATGGCCCAGCGGCTGACCCGGGCCAAGCGGAAGATCAAGGCGGCCCGCATCCCGTTCGGGGTGCCGTTCGCCCACGACCTTCCGGCCCGGGTCGGCTCGGTGGCGGCCGTGATCTACCTGGTGTTCAACCAGGGCTACCTGGCCACCACCGGCGACGCGCCGGTCCGCGAGGAGCTGTGCGCCGAGGCGATCCGGCTCGTCCGGCAACTCCGCCGGCAGCTTCCGGACGAGCCCGAGGTCACCGGTCTGCTCGCGCTGTTGCTGCTGACCGACGCGCGCCGCCCGGCCCGGTTCGCCGACGGGCGGCTGGTGCCGCTGCCCGAGCAGGACCGCGACCGGTGGGTCCGGCCGCTGATCGCGGAGGGGCACGGGCTGGTCCGCGAGTGTCTGCGACGGCAGCGGCCGGGCTTCTACCAGATCCTCGCGGCGGTCAACGCCGTGCACACCGACGGGTCGGCCACCGACTGGCGGCAGGTGCTCGCCCTGTACGACCAGTTGCTGGTGGTCGCGCCGTCGCCGGTCGTGGCGCTCAACCGGGCGGTGGCGCTCGCCGAGGTCGAGGGCCCGGCCGTGGCGCTTGCGGTGGTCGACTCGCTCGACCTGGTCCCCTATCACGCGTGGCACGCGACCCGCGCCGACCTGCTGCGGCGGCTGGGCCGCCCGGTCGAGGCGGCCGAGGCGTACGGGTCCGCGATGGCGTTGGCCGACAACCCGGCCGAACGGGATTTCCTCGCCGCCCGCCGCGCCGCGCTCGCCCGCTGATCCCGGCCCGGGCGCGCCGGCGCGCTGATCCCGACCTGTGGGCGCCGGCGCGCTGATCCCGGCCCGGTCACGCGACCGCGGCCCGGGACGGGTGTCCTGGGCCGCGGCTGACGTGCGGTGTCGCGGTGGTACGGGTCAGACGAAGTTCACGTCACTGCACCACATGTAGGCCTGGTCGGTGTGCGACGCCTGCCAGATGACGAACAGCAGGTGGTGCCCGGTGTAGCCGTTGGTGGAGATGTTGAACGAGATGTTCTGCGCCGGAGCGTAGCGCCCGGTCTGCGTGATGAAGTCGAGGTTCCCCCAGCCGAGGCTCTGGCTGGCCGGGTTGAACCCCTGCTTGCTGACGTAGACCCGGAAGTAGTCCGCGCCGTGGCTCGCCTGGTCGTAGAGCTGGACGGTGAAGTTACGGCTGACGTTGGTCCGCTTCCACGCCCCGGGCCGGTTCAGGCTGTCGTTCCGGCTGAGGCCGTTGCTGCAGAGCTGGCCGTCGGGGGTACGGGCCTGGAACTGCCCGCCGAGACCGTCCCGCAGGGCGCTCATCCAGTTCCACATGGTGTCCGGGTTGGCCTGCCAGGCCTGGTAGCACATGGGGTCCTGCTGCTGCATGGTCGGGTCCATGTGCCTGCTGCCCCAGGTCTGCCAGCACTGGTAGGCGCGGCTCGCGGGGTTCACGATGGTGCCGTGGGCTTGCGCGGGGCCGGTCCAGGTCAACGTGGCGAGCAGCGTGGTGAGCACCATGAGGAGTGCTCCGACGGGCTTGCGGAGGGTTGACCGGGATCGCCGGTTGGACTGATCAAGCTGGTGGGGACGCACTGCAGATCCTCCTTCTCCGGCACTCAAAACCTTGGTGGGAGCGCTTCCATCAGCATTACACCCGGGGCACAAAAGTTCAATGATCGTCTATAAATAGTTCAATGATCGTATTTGGGTACCGGTGCGGCCAAGTGGGTTCGCAAGGGGTGCTTCAACCACCGCCGGCGACTTACGCCCTGATCAGAGGCATCGTCAGCGGTCAATGATCTTCCCGTTCGCGTCGATGCCGTGGCTGCGCCAGTAGACGTCCCACTCGTCGTCGACGTGCTCGGGCACCTTGCCCTCCGGGTAGCGGACGTACGGCGGGGTCGGCTCCTGCCCCTCCGGGAAGCAGGCGCTGCCACCCTGCCCGCCGACCGCGATGGCCGGGTACTCGCCGTCGCCACAGATGGCCTCCTCGAAGGAACAGCCGGTGGTCGTCATCAACGCCGCCAGGCCGACCGAGGCGAGGGCGATCATGATTCGGGTACGCATGACGGGATTCTCGCCGCCGCGACCGCGTCCGACCAATCCGTACGGGTACTCAGCCGGCCGGTCCGCCCTCAGGGGGTCGGACCGCGCTCCGGGCGGGCGGGGAATGCGCGACGCGGCGGGCTCGGCCGGAGGCCGGGCCCGCCGCGTCGGACGGTGGTGGTACGGGGTCAGCGGCGCAGGGTGAGCAGGCCCGGCCGGTACGGCAGACGACCGTAGTCGCCGCCCGAGTTCGGGTCACGGCCCTGGTACAGCAGTTGCAGGTTGCAGGCGTTGACGGTCATGGTCTGGTCGGCGTTGGTGCGGATCAGCTCGCCGTGGCTGATGTCGTTGGTCCAGGTGGCGCCGCTGTTGGCCTTGCCGGCGAACGGGTTGCTCTCGCTGGTGGCCTGCGGGGTCCAGCTGCCGCCCAGGCTGGTCGCGGTGAACGACCGGAAGTAGCGGCCCTGCGAGCCGATCGCCTCGACGATCATCAGGTACTTGTTCAGCCCCTGGAGCTTGTAGACCTGCACCGCCTCGAACAGGTTGTTCGTGGTGTCGGTCATGATCGTCGTGTAGTTCGAGCCGAAGCTGCCCGGGAAGTTCCCGATCGGCATGCTCGCCCGGTAGATCCGACCGTTGTCCCCGGCGAAGAACAGGTACATGTTCTGGCTGTCACCGATCAGCGCCTGGTCGATCGGGCCGGTGCCGGAGTTGGAGATGCTGCCGGTGAACAGCGTCTGGTGCGCCGACCAACTGTTCACGTTCGTCGGGTCGGTCGAGGTCCGGTAGGAGAACGCCGGGCCACCCCACTGGTAGGCCAGCACCCAGATGTTCTTCGGCGCGAAGTAGAACAACGACGGCGCGACCGCCGAGAACGGCATGGTGTTCTGACTGGCCGAACCCATCTCGTTCCAGTTACCGAACGTCCCGAAGTTCATCGAACCCCACGACGTGCCGGTGTCGTGCGTCGTCGCGTAGACCAACTGCCGGCCGTTGTACGGCGCGTGCGTGAAGTCCTTCAGCGACACCCAACCCGACTTCGGCTGCGCCAGCACGCCCGAGGAGGACCACCGGTACGACGACGGCAGGTCACAGACCCCCGAGGGCGGCGGGGTGGTCGGCGGCGGGGTGCCGCCCCCGTCGACCCGGACGAACTGCCACTGCTGGTTCGCGCCGCCCCAGTCGTCGTACTGGACGACGTTCGCCCCGTCGGCGGTCGACGCGCCCTGCACCTCCAGGGCCTTGTTGCTGTTGCGGTTGATCAGGCGGACGTGGCCGCCGTCGGAGTCGGCCAACCGCCACTGCTGGTTGGCCCCGTTGTGGTCGGACCACTGGTTGACGGCCGCGCCGTTGGCGGTCGACCAGTTGTAGACGTCGAGGACCTTGCCGGACAGCCGCGACTTGACCCGGTAGTAGCCGCCGCCGGAGTCGACGAACTGCCACTGCTGCTGGTTGCCGTTGTTGCGGGCCCACTGGGTGATCCGCGCGCCGTCGTTGGTGGCCAGGTTGTACACGTCCAACGCCTTGCCGCTGTTGCGGTTGACCAGCACGTACCAGGCGTTCGTGTCGACGGTCGCGGCGGCGGCGGGCGTCTGCACCACCGCGGCGGCGACGCTGCCGGCCACCACCGTGGCCATGCCGACCGCGACGGCTCGCGGCAACCACCTGCGCCGTCGCGCCGGCGGCGCGATCGACGGTGACCTACCAAAGGCAGACATGATCCTCCTCCAATGACCAAGACCGGAACGGTCCGCCCGAGAGTGGGCGCACCGCGACGCGGGCCGGGCGCACGCGTCGCTGTTGTTAGCGTTAACAAAGACGTCCGCATGCCCTGGCGCACGCCTGATCCAAGACCCGACGAATCAGGCTTGCCCGGTAAGCCACAGGAGTCGTCGCCCTTGACCATCGACTCTGGGCGATAACATGCCGTTCGTCAAGACGTAATTTCCCGGGTCACCGGGTTGGCGCTGGGCAGCGCCGCTCCTCTGGTCGCCCGTGCCGGCACCCCTGCGGGCACGTCGGCCCCCCGGGCCTCCGCCCGACAGCCCCACCCGGGGGGCAGAGCACAATGATGGCGTTAACATCGACCCCCACGCCAATCCGTCACCCCACGCCGGCGACCGCCCCGGAGGGGGTCGGCCCCGGGACGGTCGCCGCCCCGGGACGGTCGCCGCCCCGGGACGGTCGCCGCCCCGGGACGGTCGCCATATCGGGGATACGGGGGCGTCGAGTCGGGGGGACACCCCCGGATCAGTGATCTGGAGTCGATCAAGCCCGCCACCGACCACGCCGCCGGTGGGTCCGACCAACTCGCCCCGGTCAGATCGGGAACCGGCCCCGCCGCCACTGCCAGTGGCGACCGGCGGTCAGGTGGTCGACGACCGCGCGCTGGAGCGCGGTGCGGCGGGGCAGTCGCTCCAGCGGCGTGCTCAGGCTCCGGAACACGAACCGCAGCACCTCGACGTCGGCGTCCAGCCCCTCCGGCGCCTCGTACGGCTCCAGCTCGAACATCCGCTGGAACCGGACGATGTTGGAGCCCTCGGGAAGGTACTCCCGCAGTTGCGGATCGAGCAGCCACGAGCCGCAGGAGAACGCGGTGTACCGCTCGTCCGGGAAGTGCCGTGGGAAGAACGCGCGGGCCTCGTCGAGCGACGCGGTCACCGCCGCCGGGCTCAGCGGCCCCGCCTCGGTGATGTGCAGCCCGATCGCGTCGTCGCCGCTGCGCTGGTGCTGCAGCCGGCCCAGCTCGTAGAGGCCGCCCCGGGCGTGCAGGGTCAGCCAGCTCTGCATGACCGGCCAGCCCTCGCGGCTCATCCGCCGGTCGATCGCGAGGTTGCGGCCCAGGTCGGCGAGGGTCGCCCAGGACACCGCGTCGGGGACGCCGTGGTCGCGGTGGTACCCCCGGACCACGTCGACGAGCGCCAGGTACGCGTACACGTAGAGGTGCCGCCAGGCGGGGCCACGGTCACGGGGCAGCGCCGGACCGGGCGGCAGCCAGTCGTAGCCGCCGAGATCGGCGCGCACCAGGGCGATGGACCGGTCCAGCAGCCAGCTCAGCTCCGGCGTCCACAGCGGTGACCCCGGGTCGGGCCAGCCCGCCATGATCTCGGCGGCGTCGTCCGGGCATACCGCCAACCGGTCGAGGATCGCGGGCGCGTCGGCCCGGTCGGGCAGCGGAGCCGACGGCAGGTCACCGGCGAGCCGACGAACCCGGTCGACCTCCTCGACGGGCACCCCGAGCCGGGCCGCGACGACCTCCACATCCACCCGGACGACCCTACCGACCACGGTCCCACGGCGACAGGCCGACAACGCCCCGGGCGGCCGACGCGACAACAGCAGCCACCAGCCGGGCGCGGCCAGGTAGCGGCCAGGCTGGGGCCGGGCGGCCAGGCTGGGGCCGGGCGGCCAGGCTGGGGCCGGGCGGCCAGGCTGGGGCCGGGCGGTCGGCGCGACAACAGCGGGACGGGGCGGGGCGGGGCGGATCAGCATCCGGGAGTGGCCGTGTCCGGCTCGCACGACGATCTTCCCGATGGCAGGCTGGGGACGCCGTGCCCGTCGACGGACGCCGACGGGTCGCCGACGCTACCGAGGGAGACGATCGACCCGATGGCCGTGGACGTCACCAGCACCGCCGCCTGGCAGGCCCTGCGCGGGCACGCCGAGGAGATCCGCGGCACGCACCTGCGCGACCTCTTCGCCGCCGACCCGGGCCGCGGCGAGCGGCTGGCCCTCGGCCTGGCCGACTACCACGTGGACTACAGCAAGAACCTGGTCACCGACACCACCCTTGAGCTGCTGGTCGCGCTGGCCGAGCAGGTCGGGCTGGCCGACCGGATCGCCGCGATGTTCGCCGGGGAGCGGATCAACGCCACCGAGGGCCGGGCCGTGCTGCACACCGCGCTGCGCCTGCCGCGCGACGCCACGCTGACCGTGGACGGCCGGGACGTGGTCGCCGACGTGCACGCCGTGCTGGACCGGATGGCGGCGTTCGCCGACGAGGTGCGCTCCGGCCGGTGGCGCGGGCACACCGGGGAACGGATCCGCACCGTGGTCAACATCGGCATCGGCGGCTCCGACCTCGGGCCGGTGATGGCGTACGAGGCGTTGCGGGCGTACCGTGACGCGGGTCTGACCTGCCGGTTCGTGTCGAACATCGACCCCAGCGACATCCACGACACGACCGCCGACCTGGATCCGGCGACGACCCTGTTCGTGGTGGCCTCCAAGACGTTCTCCACGCAGGAGACGCTGGCCAACGCGCACCAGGCGCGCCGCTGGCTGCTGGCCGCGTTCGGCGACGACGACACGGCGGTGGCCCGGCACTTCGTCGCGGTCAGCACCAACGAGCAGCGGGTACGGGACTTCGGCATCGACCCGGCGAACATGTTCGGCTTCTGGGACTGGGTGGGCGGGCGGTACTCGCTGCCGTCGGCGGTGGGCCTGTCGGTGATGCTGTCGATCGGGCCGGAACGTTTCCGGGAGATGCTGGCCGGCTACCACGCCGTCGACGAGCACTTCCGCACCGCGCCGCTGGCCGATAACGTGCCGGTGCTGTTGGGGCTGCTCAACGTCTGGTACACGAACTTCCTCGGCGCGCAGACCCACGCCGTGCTGCCGTACGCGCAGCACCTGCACCGGCTGCCGGCGTACCTGCAACAACTGACGATGGAGAGCAACGGCAAGTCGGTGACCGTCGACGGCCGTCCGGTGTCGTACGACACCGGGGAGATCTTCTGGGGTGAGCCCGGCACCAACGGCCAGCACGCGTTCTACCAGTTGATCCACCAGGGCACCCGGCTGGTGCCGGCGGACTTCGTCGCGTTCAGCGAGCCGGCGCACGACTTCGGCGACATGCACGACCTGTTCATGTCGAACTTCTTCGCCCAGACGGCCGCGCTGGCCTTCGGGCGCACCGCCGAGCAGGTGGCGGCCGAGGGCACCCCGGCGGAGCTGGTGCCGCACCGGGTGATGGTCGGCAACCATCCCACCACCTCGATCGTCGCCCCCCGGCTGACGCCCGCCACGTTCGGGCAGCTGGTGGCCCTCTACGAGCACGTCGTGCTGGTGCAGGGCGCGATCTGGGGGATCAACCCGTTCGACCAGTGGGGCGTCGAGCTGGGCAAGGTGCTGGCCAACCAGCTCGCGCCGCTGCTCAGCGGCGACGAGCCGGACCTGTCCGGCATCGACTCGTCCACGGCCGCCCTGATCCGCCGGTACCGGCAGCAGCGCGGACGCGCCTGACGGCCCGGCCACCGCGAGCGGGCGACGGTCAGCGGGTCTTCTTCGTCGCCCGCTTGCGGGGTGGGGTCAGCACGTCGGCGATCGCGGCGATCGTGGACGGCACCAGGCGGTAGTACGCCCAGACGCCGCGCTTGTCGCGTTCGAGCAGCCCGGCCTCGGTGAGGATCCGCAGGTGGTGGCTCACGGTCGGCTGGGAGAGCCCGAGCGGCGCGGTCAGGTCCGTCACCGACGCCTCCCCGTCGGGGGACGCCTGGATCAGGCTGAGCAGCCGCAGCCGCGCCGGGTCGGCGAACGCCTTCAGCACCCCGGCCAGGCGTTCGGCGTCGGCGCGTTTGATCGGCTCCCCGGTGAGGGGCGAGACGACCGGTGTGTTCATATCCAGAGTTGCCACGTTCCTCATAGTCGCAGCAACATCGCCGGTCGGCGGTGAAACGAGGGGTGGATCACCGGGGTTTCGTCCGAATTTTCGCCGGCCCGTGGGGCTACCCACGCAGCTCGGTGAGCAGCTTCTCCACCCGGGCGCGGATCTCGTCGCGGATCGGCCGGACGGCGTCGACGCCCCGGCCGGCGGGGTCCGGGAGCTGCCAGTCCTCGTACCGTTTGCCGGGGAAGACGGGGCAGGCATCGCCGCAGCCCATGGTGACGATGACGTCGGAGGACTCGGCGGTCTCGTACGCCAGGAGGGTGGGGGTCTGGTCGGTGATGTCGATGCCGACCTCCCGCATGACCTCGACGGCGGCCGGGTTGACGGTGTCGGCGGGGGCCGAGCCGGCGGAGCGGACCTCGACGGCGTCCCCGGCGAGGTGACGCAGCCAGCCGGCGGCCATCTGGGAGCGGCCGGCGTTGTGCACGCAGACGAACAGGACGCTGGGCTTGTCGCTCATGACGTTCTCCATGGTCGGTTGGTTGCCGGGCGGCGCGCGGACGAGTGCCCCGGACCGGGGTCGACGCGCCTCACGGCCGGGGGGTCGGGGTGGGGAACAGGCGGTGGCGGGCCCACAGCGACACGTAGACCAGGCCGACGAGGACGGGCACCTCGATCAGGGGGCCGACGACACCGGCGAGGGCCTGGCCGGAGGCGATGCCGAACGTGCCGATCGCGACCGCGATGGCCAGCTCGAAGTTGTTGCCCGCCGCGGTGAACGCCAGGGTGGTGGTGCGTTCGTAGTTCAGGCCGATGGCCCGTCCGAGCAGGTAGGACCCGGCCCACATGAGGGCGAAGTAGGCCAGCAGCGGCAGGGCGATGCGGACCACGTCGACCGGTCGGTCGGTGATGGCCTCACCCTGTAGGGCGAAGAGGACGACGATGGTGAACAGCAGCCCGTACAGGGCGACGGGTCCGATCCTGGGCAGGAACCGCTGCTCGTACCAGTCGCGGCCCCTGGTCCGCTCGCCGAGGCGGCGGGAGAGGTACCCGGCGAGCAACGGGACGCCGAGGAAGACGAGCACGTTGCCGGCGATGTCCCAGCCGGAGACGGCCAGCGCGGCGCCGTCCAGGCCCAGCCAGCCGGGCAGCACCGACAGGTAGAACCAGCCGAGCACGCCGAACGCGAGGACCTGGAACACGGAGTTGAGCGCGACGAGGACGGCGGCGGCCTCCCGGTCACCGCAGGCGAGATCGTTCCAGATGATCACCATGGCGATGCAGCGGGCCAGGCCGACGATGATCAGGCCGGTACGGTACTCCGGCTGGTCGGCCAGGAACACCCAGGCCAGGGCGAACATCAGGGCGGGGCCGATGATCCAGTTGAGGACCAGCGACGAGACCAGCAGCCGTCGGTCGCCGGTGACGGTGTCGAGGCGGTCGTAGCGGACCTTGGCCAGCACCGGATACATCATGACCAGCAGGCCGAGGGCGATGGGCAGGGAGATGCCGCCGATCTTGACGGCGTCGAGGGCGGCGTCCAGCCCGGGAACGACCCGGCCGAGCAGCAGGCCGGCGACCATGGCCAGGCCGATCCACACCGGCAGGAGCCGGTCGAGGCGTGACAGGCGTGCCACCACCGGCGCGGCGTGGTCGGCTCTGGTGGCGGTACTCATGGACACTCCCGTAAGTAGTCGGCGCTGGCGCGCCCGCGTCGAGCGAGGTCGGGCAGGTGGTCGGAGACGTCGGACTGGTGGGATCGGGTGGGTCGGGTCACGAAACCGGGACGCCGATCTGGTCCAACAGGCGCCGGACCCGGCGTTCGACGTCGTCGCGGATGGGTCGCACGTGGGCCGTGTCGAGGCCGGCGGGGTCGTCGAGGTCCCAGTTCTCGTAGCGGGTGCCGGGGAAGACCGGGCAGGCGTCGCCGCAGCCCATGGTGACCACGACGTCGGCGGCGCGGACGACCTCGTCGGTCCACGGCTTGGGGAACTCCTGCGAGATGTCGATGCCGCGTTCGGCCATGGCGGTGACGGCGGCGGGGTTGAGCTCCGTGCCGGGTTCGCTGCCGCCGGACCAGGCGACGGCCCGGTCGCCGGCGAGGTGGGTGAAGAAGCCGAGCGCCATCTGGGAGCGGCCGGCGTTGTGGGTGCACAGGAACAGCACCACGGGGCGGCCGTCGCGGTGGTGGCCCTCGACGCGGGCGAGGGCCTGAAGGCGCTGGCGGGCGAAGCGTTCGGCGAGCAGCGGCAGATAGTGGGGGACGGTGCTGGCGGTGGCGAACTGGTCGTAGCCGGAGCGCAGGAACCGCTCGATGGTCTCCGGGCCGTAGACGCCGGTGAACTCCTCGGCGAGCCGGGTCGCCGCCGTGCCCAGGGCGATCTGCTGGTCGATGGACAACGCCTGGCGGAGGCGGGGGGTGAGGTCAGTCATGACGGTCTCCGGGAGCAGTGGTGACGGCGGGGGCGACCCGGTCGACGCGGGCGGCGAGGTCGGCGAACGCGGCCTCGAACGCCTCGTCGGTGTCGACCCGGACCGGGTCGGGCACCGACCAGTGCAGGCGGGGACGGGTCGGCCCGGTGAGGTCTTCGTGGGCGTTGTCGCACACGGCGATGAGCAGGTCGTCGTCGCGGACCACGTCGGTGACGTGGGCGGTGGCGGTGGGGTCCAGACGCAGCCCGTGCCGGTCGGCGACGGCGACGGCGCGGGGGTGCACCCGGGGGGCCGGGCGCGTGCCGGCGGACGCGGCCGGGGTGTGGGCGCGGTCGTGCCAGAGCGCGGCGGCGAGCTGGGAGCGCGCGGAGTTGCGGGTGCAGACGAACACCACCCGGCCGACGCCGGTCAGGGGCGGCGGGGTCAGCGCGGCCAGGGCCTCCGGCCGCAGCCGCAGGTAGGTGCGGCGCTTGTCGCCCTCGGAGCGGCCCTTGACGACCAGACCGGCTTCGGTGAGGACCTTGACGTGGTGGGCGACGAGGTTGGTGGGCAGGTCGAGGGTGTGGGCGATCTCCCCGGGGGACGCGTCGCCCAGGGTCAGCGCGTCCACGATCGCCAGGCGCGCCGGGTCGCCGAGGGCGGCGTGGATCCGGGCCCGGCCCAACAAGGAAGAAGAGTCAGCGTCCATTGACTCAATGGTTGCTGACTAATCTCGTCGAGTCAAGCCGGCGGGGGGCTCGACGGTGAGCAGGGCCGCCAACTGGCGCAGGACGCCCGGCCGGGCCCGGTAGTAGACCCAGGTGCCGCGCCGCTCCGCGTCCACCAGGCCCGCCTCGCGCAGCGTCCGGAGGTGGTGCGAGATCGTCGGTCCGGTCAGGTCGAACGCCGGGGTCAGGTCGCACACGCACACCTCGCCGCCCTCGGCGGAGGCGATCATCGACATCAGTTGCAGCCGCACCGGATCACCGAGCGCCTTGAACGCGGGCGCGAGCAGCGTGGCCGTCTCGACCGGCACCCGGACCTGCGTCAACGGGGGGCAGCAGGGCGCGTCGGCGGCCAGGTCGACCACGGTCGGCGGCGCGGCTTGTTTCGACATTCGTCTAGGTTGACATCCCTCTAATCAGCGTGCAAGTGTCTGCTTAGACAGACGTCGAGACAGACGCCGCCGGGCCGGTCCGCCGTCCCGCGCGTCCGCCCCTTCACCACACCCGAGGAGAGCCTGTGATGAGCGTCCTGGAGGAGCTGCCCGTCGTCGTGGTCGGCGCGGGCCCGGTGGGGCTGGCCGCCGCCGCCCACCTGCACGAACGCGAGCTGCCCTTCCTCGTCCTGGAGGCCGGCGACACCGCCGGCGCGGCGGTGCGGCGGTGGGGCCACGTGCGGCTGTTCTCCCCCTGGCGGTACGACGTCGACCCGGCCGCCCGCCGGCTGCTCGACGACGCCGGCTGGGTCGCCCCCGCCGAGGACGCCCTGCCCACCGGCGCGGAGCTGGTCGCCGACCACCTCCAGCCCCTCGCGGAGCTGCCGCAGCTCAAGCCGCGCCTGCGCTACGGCGCGCGGGTGACCGCGATCAGCCGCCTCGGCCTGGACCGGCTGCGCACCCCCGGCCGCGACCGGACGCCGTTCCTGATCCGCCTCGCCGACGGCGAGGAGTTGCTGGCCCGTGCCGTCATCGACGCGTCCGGCACCTGGGGCACGCCCAACGTGCTCGGCGCGTCCGGCCTGCCGGCCCACGGCGAGACGGACGTGGCCGCGTACCTGGAGCACGCCCTGCCCGACGTGCTCGGCGCCGACCGGGGCCGCTTCGCCGGCCGGCACACCCTCGTCGTCGGCGCCGGCCACTCCGCCGCCAACACGCTGCTCTCCCTGGCCGAGCTGGCCGCCGCCGCGCCCGGCACCGAGGTGACCTGGGCGATCCGCTCCACCAGCCCGGCCCGCGCCTACGGCGGCGGCGACGCCGACGAGCTGCCCGCCCGGGGCGCGCTCGGCTCCCGGCTACGCGAACACGTCGACGCCGGCCGGATCCGCCTGCTCACCGGCTGCTCCGTGCACGCCCTCACCCCGACCTCCCCCGGACCCACGCCCACCCCGACCTCCGCCGGGTCCGCGCCCGCCCCGACCTCCGCCGGACCCACGCCCACGCCGACCTCCACCGGGTCCGCGCCGGGCGGCGGCCGGGTCGCCGTCTCCTTCCGGCGTTCCGACGGCGGTACGGAATCCGTCACGGTGGACCGGATCGTCGCCGCCACCGGCTTCCGCCCCGACCACTCCATCGCCGCCGAGCTGCGCCTGGACCTCGACCCGATCATGGGCGCCACCCGCGCCCTCGCCCCGCTGATCGACCCGAACGAGCACTCCTGCGGCACCGTCCCGCCGCACGGCGTCGACGAGCTCGCCCACCCGGAGGTCGGTTACTACGCCGTCGGCATGAAAAGCTACGGCCGCGCGCCCACGTTCCTCATGGCCACCGGCTACGAGCAGGTCCGCTCCGTCGTCGCCGCTCTCGCCGGCGACTGGGCCGCCGCCCGCGACGTCCAGCTCGACCTGCCCGAGACGGGCGTCTGCACGAGCGACCCGGCCGACTCCACCGGAGCCGGGAGCTGCTGCGGACCGACCCCGACCGGGCCGCCCGTCGACAGCCCCGCCACCAGCATGCCGCCCGCCCCACTGCCCCTGGTCAGCCTCGACACCCCGACCAGCGGACCGAGCGCCGGCTGCTGCGCCACCCCGCCCCCACGTCACTGAAGCAGGGTGGTCGAACACGAACTGGTGGGACCGTCCGGGAGGCGATCAGGATGCTCCGGGATCGAGGACTGGTGGCGACGTTCGCGGGGCGCGGGACGTACGTCACCGAGCGGAAGTCCTGAGCGGCACCCGCCACCCGCATGCCCCAGATTTGGGGCAGCTCCAAAGGCGCTGACTACCCCACCCTCACCGGCACCGATCCATCGATGCCGGCCGGGCCCTTGGGCCGTGCTGATCAACTGGCCCACGGGCATTCGTAGCTACGGCTGGGCCAGCTCACGACGCCACTCCACGAACCGTACCCATGGGAGGCCCCGAGCCCGACTCGGGCGAGCCGTTCGTGAAAGGGATGCACCGTTACGCCGCGTCCCTGCTGGTCTCGACGAGCGCGGGGAAGGCTTCCTCCCAGCGCCGTCGTAGCTGAGGTGGCAGCCAGAGGGTGGGCCAGAGCTTCCGGAGGAGGCCGGCGTCGAGCCAGGTGTTCAGGTCGGCGGTGCTGCTCGCCTCGTTGAGTACCGTCCTGTACATGCTCGCGAGGCGTGCCGGTCGGCTCAGGTCGTACTCGGCGTGACCGGACCAGTCGAGATGGTGCGGCAGCTTGACGACTCCCGTGGTCGGGCCCTTCAGCGCGGCAAGGGTCTCGGGCACGACGTTAGGCCTGTCACGCTAGGCCAAGCGGGCTTGGCCTAGCAGACGCGGCGCAGACCGCCGGTGGTCGCCAACCAACCACACCGCTAGGCCGCCGCCTGGGTGGGGTCGGCGGTGTCGCGGACGGAGTTGATGATGGCGATCAGGCGGGCCACGTCGGCGTCCGGGAAGATCTCCTCCGGGGCGGGGGCGATGTCGTTGAACGGGGACTCGTAGATCCGTTCGGGCGCCATCACGCCGTTGCGGGTCAGGTGCTCGATGATCAGGCCGAGGAAGCTGATCTG
This sequence comes from Micromonospora sp. WMMD882, assembly GCF_027497255.1. Lineage (NCBI taxonomy): Bacteria > Bacillati > Actinomycetota > Actinomycetes > Micromonosporales > Micromonosporaceae > Micromonospora > Micromonospora sp. WMMD882. The sequence goes on along the minus strand of NZ_CP114903.1, from coordinate 4,891,077 downwards.
GTCGGCGGTGAGGGTACGACCGTCGAGGAACTCGCTGAACGCCTCGTTGACCGCGTCCCGGTCCAGCCCGACCAGTGACCGGACGAACAGCCCGAGCCCGTCGGCCGACTCGCTGGCCCGCGCGATGTCCTCGGGGCCGCCGCCGCTGGCGACCAGCATCCGTTCCAGGTCGGCGAGGTCGGCGGCGGTGAGCTGCTTGTTGCGGCGGAGCTTCTGCAACGCCAGGTGGTCCCGGTGCTCGTCCAGGTACCGGCGGGCCTTGGCCGCGAAGCGTTCGGTGTCCGTACCGATGCTGAGGTCCCTGAGCGAGACGACGGAGACCTCGCCCAGCTCGTCGCTGAAGTCGGTGTAGACGATGGCCTGTCTGGCCCGTTCGATCAGCCGGACCAGCCCGCGCAGCCGGCGACGCATCGACTCCAGCATCGGCAGGGTGACGTCCTGCCACCATTCGTCCCCGGCCACCTGGTCGAGGAGCTGCTGCTGCGCGCGTACGGCGGGGATGCTGGTCTGGCCGAGCAGGGTCGCGGCGATCTGCTGGACGTTCCCGCGCAGGCGCTGGTAGTCGGGCACCACCTGGAGCTGGCCGAGCTGGAGGCGGAGCACCATCAGGTCGAACCGTTTGGCGGCCTCGTCGTCGTCGCGTACGGCGGTGGGCAAATTGGCGAGGCTGCCGCCGATCTGGTCGACGGCGTCCGGGGTGAGCCGGTGCCAGCGGGTGAAGTCGCGGTAGTCCTCGACCAGTCTCCGCCGGGGGCGTACGACGAAGTTGTCGAGCTGGATGCCCTCGACGCGGCCGTGCAGCTCGCGGGCGAGGTCCCAGCGCAGGCCGGCTTCGCTCCGGGTGCCGTCGACGGTGGTCTCCGGGCCGGCGTCGGCGGGGAGGCGCTGGTCGAGGCGGAGGATCAGGTCGAGCTTGGCCTTGAACAGCCGCTCGGTCAGCGACTCGCCGACCTTTCCGCTGGCCCGTTCCGGGTTCTCGTTGAAGAACTCGAAATTCTGGCACCAGTCGAAGATCAGGAAGTCCTGCTTGTCCCGACCCGGGCCGTAGAGGTCCCTGCGGAGCCGGGTGCCCCGGCCGATCATCTGGAGGAACTTCGACTTCGACCGTACGACCTTGAAGAAGACCAGGTTGACGACCTCGGGAACGTCGACGCCGGTGTCGAGCATGTCCACCGAGATGGCGATGTGCGGGTCCTTCTCCGGCTGGGAGAAGTCGTCGATGAGGCTCTGCGCGTACTTTGTCCGGTGGGTGATGATCTGCGCGTGGTGCCCGCCGTACATCTGGTAGGACTGGTCGAACCGTTCCCAGATGAACCTGGCGTGCTCGTAGTTCCTGGCGAAGATGATCGTCTTGCCGATCCGGTCGCCGCCGGCCACCCGGCGGCCCTGGGTCATCAGCGTCTCCAGGACCTTGTCCACGGTGTCCTTGTTGAAGAACAGCCGGTTGAAGGTGTGCGCGTCGACGCCGTCGGGCGGCCCGTCGTCACCCCAGTCGATGCTGTCCCACTCGTCCTTCTCCTCCTCGGTGAGGTCGTCGTAGCGGACGCCGTCCCGCTGGAACACGGTCTGCACGGCGACCGCCCGGTGCGGCACGAGGTAGCCCTCCCGGACGGCGTCGGCGAGGTCGTAGTTGTCGGTGGGGACGCCGTCCTCAAGCTGGAACAGGCTGTAGGTGTTGCGGTCGATGTCGTTGCGCGGGGTCGCGGTGAGCCCGACCAGCAGGCTGTCGAACCAGGAGAAGATCGCCCGGTACTTCTGGTACACCGACCGGTGCGCCTCGTCGATGACGACCAGGTCGAAGAAGCCGGGCCCGAAGCGCCGTCCGCCACTTGCGGTCTGGTTGATCAGGCCCATCATGGTCGGGTACGTCGAGACGTACACCCGCCCCTCGGCGGCGCGCTCCTCGACCAGGTTGACCGTGGCGACGTGCGGCAGGTGCTCCTTGAACGCGTTGACGGCCTGGTTGACCAGCGCGTTCCGGTCGGCGAGGAAGAGCACGTTCTTGACCCAGTTGGCCCGCATCAGCACGTCGACCAGGGCGATCACGGTCCGGGTCTTGCCGGCCCCGGTGGCCATCACCACGAGCGCCTGCCGCTGCCGGTCCCGCTCGAACGCCTCGCTGATCTTGCGGATGGCCCGGTGCTGGTACGGCCGCTCGACGATCTCCTGCCTGATCGGTACGTCCGCGAGCGGCCGGCGGATGGTGCGCCGCTGCACCAGCAGCGCCAGCTCGCCCCTGGTGTAGAAGCCCTGCACCTGGCGCGGCGGGTAGGTGGTGTCGTCCCACAGCCACGTCTCGTAGCCGTTGGTGAAGAAGATCACCGGCCGCTGGCCGTACTCGTGCTCCAGCCGGTCGGCGTACAGCTTGACCTGCTGCTGGCCGACGGTCGGGTCGTTGCGGGCGGCCTTGGCCTCGACCACGGCGAGCGGCTTGCCGTCGTCACCCCACAGCACGTAGTCGGCGAACCCGGCGCCGCTGCGGTTGGGCATGCCGGTCACCCTGCGCTCGCGGTCGTCCGGCCCGTCGAGCCGCCAACCGGCCTCGGCGAGCAGCAGATCGATCAGCAGCTTCCGGGTCTGCGCCTCGTCGTAGTCGTGGTCGTCGGCGCGCGCCTCGTTGGCGGCCTTCGCGGCGGCGATCTCGGTACGCAGCTTCGTCAGCTCGGCGTCGAGGGTGGCGGACTTCTCCCGTTCGACGGCCAGCGCCGCATCCCGGGCGGCGAGCCGCTCGGCGAGCTCCTTCAGCTCGGCCTGGGTCTGCCGCCGCACCTCGGAGGCGTCCCGCCGCTCGATCAGCTCCGGGTCGAAGGCGAGCGCGCCCGGCGGCACGTGCGCCGGGTCGCGGGTGTAGCGGCGGGCGATCCAGTACGTGACGTGGAACAGCTCCCGCAGGACGGCCACCGCGTCCCGATCCCTCACCTCGGTGCGCTCGTGCACGGCGAGGTTGCCCTGCTTGCGGATGGCGTTCATCTTGGCCTGGATGCCGGGCCCGACCAGGTTCCGCAACGTCGGCTCGTGGATCTTTCCGGAGAGGTCGTTCCGGTACGGCCGCCGAAGCGTCGCGTCAGCGTCGAAGAGCCAGCCCAGCGCCAGCTCCAGCGTGCGCCGGGCATAGAAGCACGAGCCCCGGGGGTCGGCGACGGCAAGCCGCTCGGCCCGCCGGGCCTCGTCAAGCAGGTCGGGCCACTCGGCCCGCAGGAACCCGAAGTTGCTCATCGACGTCTACCCCCCACAGTGGACAGCCGGTCAGCATCTCACATCACAGCAACCCCCGAAAAGCCCGATCCTGCAACGAAGCGAACAGCGCATCCATCTCGGCCAGGCTCGCCAGATGTGCCGTCCGCAAGACGTCAACCTCTTCGATCCGGTCAGTAAAGGCGTTCTGAAGATTGAGCGGTGGTGTGGCGATCGGCGTCGAACGGACATCGGAAACGCTGATGGTGTTTAGTCCGGAAGTGGTTCTACCTGCTCGCAGTAAGTGTTGCCGCCCGCCTATCGAGTTGACAAAGTAAGATGCAAAAGAAGGGAGAATGACTTCCGGATCAAACCTCACTCGAATCAGGTGGTTCTGATGGACGCACGGACTGATGGAATTATTCCATAGAGCGGCTCGGCCAATCTCTTCTGGATTTCCGTGACCTTCAACGATAAGCAAGTCTCCATCCCTTAGGGAGGTTCGGCTGATTTCCGAATGTGAAGCTCGAAGCGTTTTGATTTCAGTTAGGTTGAGGCGACTGCGGTGAACATTTGCGACTCGCAGGTACGGCACTTCGACTGGGTGCTTCGAGCGGGAACCGCTGAGTTGAAGTCCACCCTGCACTTCCGCTACCAAGCCGATCCGGGTTATTGGCCAAGCGCGCGGATTGTGAGTCGGATCACCGAACGTGTCGAGGAAGATCGACTGAGTGAGGTCGTTGAGGTGCGCCAGGGCTTCGCGGCGCTTGGTGCGCAGCTCGTCTGCTCGATCCAGGGCCTGGGCAATCCTCTGCTGTTCGCTTAGTGAAGGAGTCGGGATAGCAAGGTTGGCTAAAAAGGCTTCTGGCACCCGCCGTTGCCCAGCACTCCCGGTCATGCGCCGCTCGCCAGACGCTCGGATCGCTGGCCTGCGCAAAAAATGCAGTAGGTATCGCGCATCGAGCGCGGAGCCCTTCGGCCTGACCACATGGAACTCGGTTGATCCCACTCCAGTCGGCCGAGAGAGGCAAGCCTGAGCAATCTTCCCGTTCTCGAAGCAAGGCGTGATCTTGGCAACTAGAATGTCTTGGTTTGCGAATAAGGTGTAACCCTTGCTCACTTCACCGAATAGGCGGTCCTCACCGCTTCCGGTGGCTCCTGTCTCGGCATCGACCGCCGACATGGGAACGAACGAGACGACATCTTCGGGCTCCGGACGTTCGACCAGCTTTGGATTGATTGAAGCGACATCGGCGAGTTTCGAGACCGCAAGTGTCGTCATCCGAGCGCCCCCTTCAGGTCGGAGATCCCCTGCTGGAGCTCGGCCTCCAATCGCTCCAGGTCGGCGAGGATGTCGAGCGGCGAACGGTGTGTAACGTCCTCATGGACGACTTCCTTGTAGCGGTTGAGGCTGAGGTCGTAGCCCTGTTCGGCAATCTCGGCCTTGGGGACGCAGAAGCTCTGTTCGGTCCGCGCCCGGTTCAACTCGTCGCCGTCGCGGCGGGACCAGCGTGCCAGGGCGTCCGGTAGATTGTTCTTCGCGTGCTCGTCCTCGGTCAGCGGCACATCCGTCACCGGTCCGAGTTTTTCGGCGGGTAGCAGCGGGGTGCGCTTGTCGTCCAGGCTCCAGCCGTCGGCGGTCACCTCGTAGAACCAGACGTTGTCGGTGCCGCCGCTGTTGGTCTTGGTGAAGAGCAGGATCGCCGTCGAGACACCGGAGTAGGGCTTGAAGGCGCCGCTCGGCAGCTTCACCACCCCGTCCAACTTCTGGTCCTCGACCAGCATGCGGCGCAGCTCCTTGTGCGCCTTGCTCGACCCGAACAGCACACCATCCGGCACGATGACGGCGGCCCGTCCGCCGGGCTTGAGGAGCCGGAGGAAGAGGGCGAGGAACAGCAGCTCGGTCTTCTTGGTCTTGACGATCCGCTGGAGGTCCTTGGACGTGCTCTCGTAGTCGAGGCTGCCGGCGAAGGGCGGGTTGGCCAGAATCAGCGAGTACTTCTCCGACTCGCTGCTGACGCTCTCGGCCAGCGAGTCGCGGTAGCGGATGTCGGGGCTCTCCACGCCGTGCAGCAGCATGTTCATGCTGCCGATGCGCAGCATCGTGCTGTCGAAGTCGAAGCCGTGGAACATGCTCTCGTGGAAGTGCTGCCGCTGCGCCGCGTCGTGCAGCGCGTCCGGGTGGACCCGCCGGACGTGCTCACCGGCCTCCACGAGGAAGCCGGCCGTGCCGCAGGCCGGATCGCAGATCTCGTCGGACGGCGTGGGAGCCGTCATCTCGACCATGAGCTGGATGATGTGCCGGGATGTACGGAACTGCCCGTTGTGACCAGCGGTAGCGATCTTGCTGAGCATGTACTCGTAGAGGTCACCCTTGGTGTCCCGGTCCGCCATCGGGATCTCGTCGATCATGTCGACCACCCGACCGAGCAGGGCCGGGCTGGCGATGGTGAAGCGGGCATCCCGCATGTGCTGGGAGTAGGTCGACCCGTCGCTGCCGAGCTGTTGGAGGTACGGGAAAACCTGGTGGGCGACGATCTTGTGCATCGTCTCCGGGTCCCGGTCCTTGAACTGGGACCACCGGAGTTCTTCCTGGTCAGGGCCGAACCGGAGGGTCACGGAGGCCTTCGGGAAGCGCTCGGCCTTCCTCCGCTCCCGCGTCTCGATCTCGTCCAGTCGCTTGATGAAGAGCAGGTAGGTGATCTGCTCGATCACCTCCAGCGGGTTCGAGATGCCGCCCGACCAGAAGGCATCCCAGATGCGATCGATCTTGCTCTTCAGTTCACCGGTTATCACGTGCCCTCGTCCCATGGCGTCGCCGTCAAGCTCGGTCCACAGGCTACAGCGCTGAGTGACTGATCAATCTGGTGTGGATCGTCCGAAAGCGACTGGCCGAACGGGTCGTTGTAGCAGCCGTGGACCGCGCTCGGCAGAGCTGCTCAGGGACCGGAGCGGCGGAGGGGTTGGCGGCCACTGCGTCGAGGCGTGGGAGCGGGGGCAGGGGTAGGGGTAGGCGCGGGGGCGGAGAGTTTCCGCAGGCCGGCAGGCTGGACGAAGATCTCCCGTCGGGCGATCGCGTCGCCCTTCTCGTTGAGCTGGTAGCCGTCGAGCCACAGCCACCAGTCGAACGTCGGCCGGTCCACGAGCACCCGGATCAGCCGGAACATCATCGGCTCCACGAACTGCACGCTCGCGGCCCGGGTGACCTGGAGCAGGTCTCCGGCCCGCAACTGCCGGCCCGGCACAGCAGGACCAGTCACGCGAGGACCAGTCACGGCAGGAACCGCCGCCACGCCGTGATCCGACTCCGCGCCACCCGCACCGCCGGACACGAATCACCGTCGGCGCACTCCGGGCACCGGTGATGCCGGTGGTATTCGAGCACGTACCAGGCGAGTTGGACCAGGTACGGCGTACGCCTCACCGCCATGACCACAACCCCGCCCGGAACTCCCCCGCCAAGGTCAACAACGGCCGCTCCGGAAATAACGGCACCCGGGCCACCCCCACCGCCAGGTGGTACGCCCCGCGCTGCTCCGGATAGATCGTCGCCGGCCCGAGCTGATCGAGGTGTGTCGAGCGACGCCGCCGCTTGAACGGCCAGAACCGCTTGACCGGAGACCAGAACCCCATGACTCCTCCTGACAGAAGGTTTACGAACCCCTACAGAAGGTAACCTGCCTCGTACTTGAAGTGCAAGATATTAAACTTGTACATGCTGTATGTGATGTTATTACGATTATTTCACTACATCTAGTCCGTTTTATACTGTAGATACCCCTCGGATGGGCTGGCGTAAGCGTCCCTAAGGTCCGGCACATGGTCGATGAGATGTCTCCGGTAGCGCTCTACATCCAGCTCGCAGACCTGCTGGAGGCTCGGATCACCTCCGGGGAGTTCGCGCCGCGCAAGCCCATCCCGAGCGAGGCACACATCGAGCAGGAGTACGGCGTCTCGCGCGGCACCGTCCGCGCGGCGATCCGACTCCTCAGGGAGCGTGGACTGGTCGCGACGATGCCGGCGCGCGGGACGTACGTCACCGAGCGGAAGTCCTGAGCGTTCACCTGCTTGCCCCAGATTTGGGGCAGCTCCAAAGGCGCTGACTCCCCCACCCTCACCGACGCCGACCCGTCGGCGCGCCGGCCTGGGTCCTCGGCCCATGCTGGTCAACTGGCCCACGACGGCGTTCGTAGCTACGGCTCGGCCAGCTCGCGAACGAACGCCACGCCGCGAGCCGGCTCCGGAGGTAGGTGCGAGGCATGCTCAATCCCCTGAGCCCGGTCCCGCTGTACGTCCAGCTCGCTGACGTCCTGGCGACGAAGATCGGGCGCGGGGAACTCCAGCCACTCCACCCGCTTCCGAGCGAGAAGCACCTTCAGCAGGAGTTCGGAGTCGCCCGGGGCACCGCTCGGGCGGCGGTGCGTCTGCTACGCGAGCGTGGGCTGGCCATGACCGTGCCGCAGCGCGGAACGTACGTCACCGAGCGGAAGTCCTGACCCGGCTGCCGCAGAGGCCGGCGGCCCCGGCTGCCGGTGGTCGTACCGTCGGCGGCGTGGCTGACGGGGCCCGCGCCCGGGGTGGCGCAGACTTCGACGAGTGGAGGAGGCGAGTCCTGTGACCGAGCCGGACTTCGACCGGATGACCAAGGACGAGGTCGTCGCGTGGTTCCAGCACACCGACAGCCTGGCGCCTGTCATCAGGTCCATGACCGAAGCGCCAGCGTCCGCCACCGCCCCCGGTACGCCAATGATGCTGGTCAGCATCCGCCTGCCCGTGCCGCTCGTGGAGCAGCTCGACCGCCTCGCCAGCCAGACCGACACCCGTCGATCCGACCTCATGCGCGATGCCGTGACCAGCTACGTCACCGTGCGTGCCATCGAGGGCCGAGCGGACGCGGCATAGAGCCGCCCCCATCACCGACCTCGATGCCGCGTACGACCTGTTGTACGAGTCGGACCATCGCGACGTTCGAACGCCCCATGCACGCCGATTCTGCGTAACGGTGATCGCCGACGTCACCTACGCCGGGCGTCCGTCCCGCGAGGTGCGCCTGGACATCGAACGCCAGGACGACGCCCGGAAGTTATGCGGGCCCCAACTGTCGTGATGTCCGGTATGCGACCGGATGTCCCGTCGGCGGGGCCGGCTGCCCGGTGGAATGGCTGCCCGGGGCCCGGCGTTGTACATGGTTCGGCCAGCGCACCACCAGGCCCGACGCCCGACCGGCGGCCCCCCGGGAACCCCGGGGAATGCGCCCCGGCTGGCCGTCGTTGCACCACCCTCACGGCCCGGGACCCGCACCACACCCCCACCGTCCCGAGGCCCTTCGGACTTTTCTCCCGCGTGGCACCACCCGCCCCCGGGACGCCGCACACCCCCGACCAGAGGAGACACCACCATGACTGCTCTGATCCGTAAGACCGCCCTCACCATCGCCGGCGCCGCCGTCGTCGGCGGCGCGGTCGCCGCCCCGGCCACCGCGTTCGCCGCTCCCGCCGAGCGCCCCGGCAACACCGAGCGGCAGCTGAACATCCGCTACGAGGCGCAGCCCAACTTCTACTACTGCGGTCCCGCCGCCGCGCGGAACGCGCTGACCGCGATGGACAAGACCCCCGACCAGGATCAGGTGGCCAAGGAGATGGGCACCACCGAGGCGGGCACCGACTCGGCCAACGACATCACCCGCTTCCTGAACAAGGAGACCGGCGGCAAGTACCGTACCGTCGAGATCTCCACCCCCGAGGCCGACGACAAGCAGACCGACACGTTCCGCGCGGACATCGTCAAGGCCATCGACGACGGCCGCGCCGTGGTCGCCAACGTCGCCGGCACCGCCACCGACACCGACGGCGTCAGCCACTCCTTCGAGGGCGGCCACTACCTGAGCGTGGTCGGCTACCGGGACGGCGGCGACACCGTGAAGATCGCCGACTCGGCGAACCCGGCCCAGGCGTCGTACTGGATGACCACCGAGGCCCTGGCCGACTGGACCGCCACCCGCGGCTACTCCAGCTGACACCCCACGACAGACACGAACGGGCCGGACCCCACCACGGGGGTCCGGCCCGTTCGTCGTGTCCGCCGGCGAACACCGCCGAGCTGACCGGAAGGTCGACGAGGTCACTCGTGGTGGTAGCGGCACTGCGCGATCTGCACGGTGTCGTCGACGATCCGGTACGCCAGGCGGTGCTCCTGATCGATGCGCCTCGACCAGAAACCTGACCAGTTGCCCCGGAGCTGCTCTGGTTTGCCGATGCCCTCGTGTCCGTTGCGCCGGATGTCCTCGATCAGGGCGTTCACTCGCTTGAGCATCTGACGATCCCGTTGCCAGGCCAGGTAGTCCTCCCAGCCGCGGCTGGCGAACTGGATCTTCACGCTGCCGCTGCCCCGCCTGAACCGGCATGGGAATCGGGATCGATCAGGTCATGCATCTCCCCACCTCCGTTGCGCAACTCTTCGACGGCCTCGTTCAGCCGGCGTGCATTGGCGGGGCTGGCCATCAGATACGCGGTCTCCTTCAGCGACTCGTACTCGCGCAGCGAGATGATGACGGCGGCTTCCCGGCCGGAACGGGTGACCACGACTTCTTCGGCGTCGTCCACGACGTGGTCGAGCATCTTGGCCAGGTTCTGCCTGACTTCCGAGTAGGTGACGGTGCGCATGAGTGCCTCCCGAACGTGCGTACAAGAAATTGTACAAGCATCCAGGGGTGCGTGTTGCCGGAGCGTGCCGGTCGGTTACCGGCCAGGAGTCCGTCGGAGACCGCCTGGAAGGTATGCAACCCGCAACTGCCGTGACCTTGCGTCTCGTCTCCGTGCGCGGATCTCTCCGCCTCGTGCTCCCGCACGGCCGACCAGGCGGTTCGGTCACTCACAGCCTGGCATCCTCTGCGTCACGGCCGGCAGGCGCCTCACTCTCCGCCAGGGCGGGGGAGCTGCAAAAGTAGAACATCTGGTTCTACACTCTTGGTCATGGAGCGCATCGGTGTCCGGGAGTTGAACCAGAACACGAGCCAGGTGTTGGCTCGGGTGAGCGGCGGTGAAACCGTCGAGATCACCGATCGTGGGCACCCGATCGCCCGACTCGTCCCGGTAGGAGACGACAGGTCGACGCTGGCCAGGCTGGTAGCCGCCGGGCGGGCTCTCGCCCCGACCGGCGGCGGGCCCCTTCCGCTTCCGCCGAAGCTCGGTGGCGAGGACGTGGACGTTGCCGCCACGATCGCTGCCATGCGAGACGAGGAGCGCTGGTGATCTATCTTGACTCCGCCGCCGTCGTCAAGCTGGTCCGCCAGGAGGCGTGCAGCGCTGACCTTGTCGACTGGCTCAACAGCCACGACGACGTGCCGCTGGTCTCCTCGGCCCTCGTCGAGGTGGAAGTGCCCAGGGCCTTGCGTAGATCAGCGCCGCAAGCCCTGATCGGAGTGCCGGCGGCCGTCGGACGACTCTTCCGGCTGGAGATCGACAGCACGATCCGTGCGACCGCGGCCACGTTCTCCGAACCGACGCTGCGCAGCCTCGACGCCATCCACCTGGCCACCGCGCAGGTGCTGACCAACGAGTCCGGGACGACACTCGTCGCGTTCGTCACCTACGACCGGCGCCTGCTCGAATGCGCCAAGGAGGCAGGACTGCCGGTAGCGAGTCCCGGCCAGAACTGACCCGCGCCTCCCGTCGCCCCGGGCAGGCTCAGCGCAACGAGGCGCGGGCCGAGAAGGCGATGCTGGCGAGCAGGAAACCACCGTTGACGACGGTGAACGCGACGATCACCCAGAACGTCAGCGCCGGCACGAACGCCAACACCAGACCCGCCACGAAGATCACCGCGCCGTAGTCGCGGACCAGCTTCACCAGGCGTACCGGCAGGGACGTGGACGTGACCATGCTGGCGGCGTTCGGACCGGCCTGCATGACCGAGGTGACCAGGTTGACCATCCAGGTGCCGGCGAACGCGGCCACCAACCACACCGGCGTCGACGGGCGCTGCGCCACCGCCACCGCGCCCAGGGCGGTGACCAGGGCGATCTGGGCGGCCACGTCACACAGCACGTCCACCCGGGCGCCGGCCGCGCTGCCCTGCCCGGTCACCCGGGCGAGCTGACCGTCCGCGCAGTCCAACGCGTACGCGACCTGCCAGCCGACCAGCGCGACCAGCCCGACCAGCCAGGCCGGCACGGCCCCGGCGGCCACCCGGTCGGCGGACGCCACCACGGTCACCGAGGCGGCCAGCCCCAACACCAGGTTCGTGACGGTCAACGCGGTGGGCTTCAGGCCGAGCCGCTGGGCGGCCAGCGCGAACACCGCGCCCAACCACTGACTGATCGACTCGCTGAACAACCCGCCGCCCCGGTTCACCCGGTGGAAGTCGGCGACGGTGGGACGGGACGGCTCAGCCAAGGTGGTCGCGGAGTGCACCGGCGTAGTCTGCCAGCCGCTCCCGGGTCTCGGTAACCGACATCGCCAGGTGCTCCAGGATGGTGTAACGGTCCGGTCGGGTACGCGGCGCGTACCGCACCGCCTCGACGAACTGCTCGTCGGTCAGGCCGATGCCGGCCGGGTCGACGGCCAGGCCGTGCCGGCGCAGGCAGGCGGCGAGCTGGCCGAACCGCTCCGGCTCACCCCGCAGGTACGTGCAGAACAGCGCGCCCAGCCCCACCTGCTCGCCGTGCGACGCCGTACCCGGGAAGAGCCGGTCGATGGCGTGCGAGATCTCGTGGTCGCCGCCGCTGGCCGGGCGGGTCGAGCCGGCCACCGAGCTGGCGATGCCGCCCAGGATCAGCGCCTCCGCCAGCGTGGTCAGGAAACCGTCGTCGGTGATCTTGCCGGGGTGGTTGACCAGCGCCTCCGCCCCCGTCCGGGCCAGCGTCACCGCCAACCCGTCGATCGGCTCGTCGCGTACCTCGTGAGCCAGCTCCCAGTCGGCGCAGGCGTTGATGTTGCTCACCGCGTCGCCGATGCCCGCCTGGGTCTGCCGGTCCGGGCCGTTCTCCACGAAGTCCAGATCCACGATCACCGCGATCGGCATGTGCACCCCGTACGAGCCCTTGCCGCCCTCGTGGTCCAGGGACGCCGTCGGCGAGGCGATGCCGTCGTTGGCGAGACTCGTCGCCACCGTCACCATCGGCAGGCCGTACCGGGTGGCGGCGTACTTCGCGGTGTCGATGGTCTTCCCGCCGCCGATGCCGACCACCGCGTCGTAGTGGCCGGACCGCAGCCGGTCACCCAGCTCGTTCGCCGCGTCGATGGTGCCGCCGGCAACCGTGAACACGTCCGCCGAGCCCAGGCTGGGCCGGCACAGCTCGGCGATCTTCTCGCCCTGGCCGGGGCCGACCACCACCGCCACGTCACCCCCGGCGGAGATCCGCCGGTCCGCCAGCAGCGGACCCAGGTCGGCCACCGCGCCGCGCCGGACCTCGATCACCAGCGGCGTGTTGACGGTACGGGCTAGTAGCGGCACGCGATCTCCCGCGCCCGGGCCAGGTCGTCGTGGTTGTCGACCTCCACCCAGGCCACGTCACCGATCGGGGCCGCCCGCACCTCGCCGCCACGGTCGGCGAACTCCTGGTAGCCGTCCTCGTAGTAGAGGTTCGGGTCCCGCCGCCAGGTCGCCTCCAGGGCGTCGGCGAGCGCGTCCGCCACCTGCGGCTCGATCAGCGTCGCGCCGATGTACTCCCCGTACGCCTCGCCCGGGTCCATCAGCTTGGTGATCCGGGTGAGCTGGCCGGCGGCGTCGAAGGTGGTCTTCATCTCCTCGTCGGCGAGCGTCTTGATGGTGTCCACCGCGAGCAGGATGCCCGGCCCGCGCTCGGCCAGCAGCGTCTTCTCCACGCTGACCGGGTGCACGGTGTCGCCGTTCACCAGCAGCACGCCCCTGGCGAAGTGCTCCCGGGCCAGCCACAGCGAGTACGCGTTGTTCCACTCCTCGGCCCTGTCGTTGTGCACCAGGGTGAGCCGTACGCCGTACCTCCGCTCCAGCTCCGCCTGCCGGGTCACCACCGCGTCGGCGGCGTAGCCGACCACGATCACCACGTCGGTCAGCCCCACCTCGGCGAGGTTGCGCAGGGCGATGTCGAGGATGGTCGTCTCCCCGTCCACCGGCACCAACGCCTTCGGCAGGGTGTCGGTGTACGGCCGCAGCCGGCGTCCCGCTCCGGCGGCGAGCACCATCCCGATCATTGACGATCCTTCCCTCGTACGACGTGGGGGTTCCCCGGTGGAGGATAGCCGCGCGACCCCGACCGGCCGGCGTCAACCGGGCAGGGCGGCGAGGTCGGCGAGCATGGTCAGGCGCTCGTCAGCGGTGAGCGCCCCGAACGGGGCAGCCGCCCGACGGTCGGTCTCCTGCTCGATGGCCAGCCGCTCCGGCCCGTCCGGCAGGGCGCTCACGCTGGCCGCGGTGTGCCCGGCCGCCGTCCACGCCGCCGCGTGCGCGTCCGCCCGGTGGTAGCGCAGCGCGCCCAGCCGGTTCAGCAGCAGCACCCCCGGCGGGACGCCGTCCGGCTCGTACGGCGGGGCCATCACCCGGAACGCCTCGCCCGCCCCGGCCGCGTCGTCCTCCTCCAGCGCCACCAGCGCGTACGCGAGCAGCCGCCCCAGCGTCTCCACCAGGCGGCGGACCCGGTCGTCGTGACCGGCCCACAGCTCCTCGGTGACCTCCGCGTGCACCTGGTAGATCTCGGCGAGGAACGCGGCCCCGCGTTCGGTGACGGAGAACGCCCCGTCGGCCCGCCGGTGGATCATGCCGTGGGCGACCTGCTTGTCCAGCGCCCGCTGGCAGACCGCCGGATCCCGGTAGCGGGTCACCGCCGCGAAACCGGCGGCGGTGACCGTTCCGCCCGGCGCGGCCAGCCTGGTCCGGAACTCCACCAGGAACCCGGTGGCGGCCTGGCCGCCGTACCGCTGGCCCAGCTCGGCCCCGCCGCCGTCGCGGCCGGCGAGCATGCCGGCGACGAAGACCCGCTCCACCGCCGGGGCGAGCAGCCCCGCGAACCGGTGCGGCGGAAGCTCGACCCCGTCGCTCACGAACCGATCGAACGTAGGGCGGCGAAGGCGTCCTCGGCGATCCGCCGGATCAGCCCGTCGTTGACGTCCCGGTGCTCGTCGAGCACGGCGACGTCCGGCTCCGCCAACCAGCGGAACTCGGTGTGCTTGCCCGGCTCCAGCCGGGGGTGGGCCAGATCACCGTCCACCCGCACCAGGTAGTCGACCTCGACCCGGGTCAGCCCGTCGTCGCCGGTGTAGTGGTACTCGCCGACGACGGCGAGCACGTGCGAGACCGTCCAACCGGTCTCCTCGGTGACCTCGCGGCGCAACGCGTCCTCGAAGTCCTCGCCCGGCTCCAGGTGGCCGCCCGCAATGTCCCAGGTGTTGGGGAAAAGCCGTCGTTCCGGTGACCGGCGCTGGAAGAAGATGCGGCCGTCGTCGTCGACGATCAGCGCGCCTGCGCAGCGTAGAGGCTCGGTGGACACGCCTTGACCCTAGCGAGGGAACACTGATCCGGCGACGCCCGGACGGTTCGGCCGGGCAACGGGTGTGAGCGGCGGATCGACGGGTAGGGATAGTTCGTGGTATCGCCGGCACCGCGCCGACGGGTGGCGCGGGCCGACGCCCGACGGGAGGTCGCCATGCGCAGCGCCAGGGAACTCGTCGAGCAGCAGTACGTGATGCTCCGGCAACGGGATCTCGCCCGGCTGCCCGAGCTGTACGCGGACGACGCCTTCTACTCGATGCCCGGCCTGACGGTACGGCCGATCGAGCTGCCGGCGCTGCTGCGGGCCTGGGCGGGGGCCTTCCCCGACCTGCGTACCGAGCCGACCGGGCTGGTCGACACCGCCGGTGGGGTGGTGGTGGAGCAACGGATGACCGCCACCCACACCGGCGCGCTGCACACCCCGCTCGGCACGGTCGCCCCCACCGGGCGGCGGGTGAGCTGGGACGTGGTGGACGTGGTCCGGGCCCGGCACGGGCTGATCGCCTCCTGGCGCTCCTACTTCGACCAGGGGCTCCTCCTGGCCGACCTGGGCTGGCGTCCCGAGCCGACGACGGTGGCCACCCCGCTCGCCGCCTGACGTTCGGCGGAGGCGGCCCGGCCCCGCCGGCCGGGCAGCGGGCCCCGGAGCCGGGTCACCCGTCCCGGTGGCTCAGGATGCGGACATCGTCGTGCCGTCGGCGATCCGTCGCCGGCCGCCCGTACGCTCAGTAGCCATGACCGCCGAGCAGCTAATCTCCTTCGCCCGTGGCGCTCCCTCACTGGACATCGTCGATGTCGAGGGGCTCAAGGCCGCCGCCGTCCGCGCCTTCGACGCCGACCCCGCCGGAGTGACGGCGTACGGCACCTCCGTCGGTTACCCTCCCCTGCGCCGCTGGATCGCCGAGAAGCACGGCGTGGCCCCGGAGCAGGTGCTCGTCACCAACGGCTCGTTGCAGGCGGACGCGTTCCTCTTCGACCACCTGGTCCGGCCGGGTGACGCGGTGGTGGTGGAGCGGCCCACCTACGACCGGACCCTGCTGAACCTCCAGCGGCAGAGCGGCGAGCTGCACGCGGTCACCATCCAGCCGGACGGTCTGGACACCGCCGAGCTGCGCAAGCTGCTGGAGTCCGGGGTGCGCCCCCGGCTCGCGCACGTCATCCCGAACTACCAGAACCCGGCCGGGGTGACCCTCTCCCTGGAGAAGCGGCGTGAGCTGCTCGACCTCGCCGCCGAGTACGGCTTCACGATCTTCGAGGACGACCCGTACGCGGACATCCGCTTCCGGGGCGAGCGGCTGCCGTCGATGCTGTCGATGGACACCCGGGGCGTCGTCGTGCACGCCTCCAGCTTCACCAAGACGGTCTGCCCCGGCGTGCGGGTCGGCTACCTGGTGGGCCCGGCGGACCTGATCGCCGACATCGCGAAGAAGGCCACCAGTCTGTACATCTCGCCGGGCATGGTGGCCCAGGCGATCGTGCACGAGTTCTGCGTCTCGGGTGACATCGACCGCTCGATCGAGACGGTCCGCACCGCGCTCGGCGAGCGGGCCCGGGTGCTGGCCGAGTCGCTGCGCCGGCACATCCCCGAGGCGCGCTTCGTCGAGCCGGACGGCGGCTACTTCCTCTGGGTGGAGCTGCCGGACGACGTGGACGTGGACGCGCTCGCCCCGGCGGCGGCCGAGCGTGGCGTGGCCGTGGTCAAGGGCAGTGACTTCGTGGTGGACGGCGGGCGGCACGCGCTGCGGCTGGCCTTCTCGGCGGTCACCGCCGACCGGATCGACGAGGGCGTCCGTCGGCTGGCCGAGGCGATGAACGCGGTACGCGCCTAGCCTTCTGTCAGATATCCGACAGTTACCGGTTGAGGCTGGTCCGGGGCTCCCCCCGGGCCGGCCTCGCGGCCCACAATGCTGCGAGCGCCGTTCACGTCGAAGGCCCAGGTAGACAGGGTCGAGCCGACGCCACGACGACGCCCAGCAGCACCATCCCCCGCCCCCACAGGCGGCGGGTGGGCCGGGTCGCACCTCACCCCCTTCGACGCGCCCGGCCCACCCGCCGCCGCCCCCACCGGTCGGCCGCGTCCACTCGGCCGGTCCCCGCGCCGCGCCAGCGGCGTAACGTGCAAGCGGCACCAGCCGTGGGTGGGAGGAGGCGCGCCGACATGTCCGAGCGGATCGACCGGAGCCGGAACACACCGCTGGGCACCGGCCGGGTGCTGCGCCCCCGGGCCTGGGTCGCGCCGGTACGCGCGATGAGCCGGATCCTGAACTCCGAGGACAGCCCCCGCCCACCCACCCAGACCGGCCCCGACCGCAGCGCCGTCGTCGACTGCGCCCTCTACGTCGAAGGCGTCCGGCAGCCCGGCGAATGGAACTACGCCGACGCGCTCGCCGCCGCCCGCCGCAAGCCGCACGCCTTCGTCTGGCTGGGCCTGCACGAGCCGGGCCTACGCGAGATGACCGCCATCGCCGCCACCTACGGGCTGCACGAGCTCGCCGTGGAGGACGCCGTCAAGGCCGAGCAGCGGCCCAAACTCGAACAGTTCGGCGAGGTCAGCTTCCTGGTGCTGCGCACCGCCCGCTACTGCGAGCACACCGAGCTGACCGAGAAGACCGAGGTCGTCGAGACCGGGCAGGTGATGCTCTTCATCGGCCCGAACTTCCTGATCAGCGTCCGGCACGGGGACGCCTGCCGGCTCGCGGCCGTCCGCACCGACCTGGAGAACACCCGCGACCTGCTGTCGCACGGCCCGTGGGCGGTCGCGTACGCGGTCACCGACCGGGTGGTGGACCTCTACCTGGAGGTCGCCGACCAGATCGAGGACGACCTGGACGTGCTGGAGACGGAGGTCTTCGACCGGCAGAGCCAGCACCCCGGCCGGATCCAGCGGATCTACCAGATGAAACGGGAGCTGGTCGAGTTCAAGCGGGCGGTGGTGCCGTTGCAGCGTCCGCTGATGACCCTCACCGCCCAGGTGAACCGGGACGTGCCCAAGGAGGTCAGGCGCTACTTCCGGGACGTGCAGGACCACCTCAGCCGCACCGTCGAGCAGGTCAACTCGTACGACGACCTGCTGAACTCGATCCTCCAGGCGCGCCTGGCCCAGGTGACCGTCGACCAGAACAACGACATGCGCAAGATCGCCGCGTGGGCCGCCATCGCCGCGGTGTGGACCGCGATCGCCGGCATCTACGGCATGAACTTCGAGAACATGCCCGAGCTGAAGATGACGTACGGGTATCCGGTCGTGCTCACCCTGATGCTGGTCATCTCGCTCACCCTGTACCGGTGGTTCCGCCGCAACGGCTGGCTCTGACGGCAGCGCGGAGCGCCGGCGGCGCGGGGGCGTACCCCCGGCTCGCCGGCGCTCTCTCCCGGGCCGGTGGGGCCGGCGCCCGGCGCGACCCCGCTGTTCGTCCTGCCCCGGTCAGCGGCGGCTGCCGGTGCTCCCCATCGCCCTGCTGATGTCGTCGGCCGGCCGGCCGGTGACGTCCCGGGCGCCCTCGGCCACCGACGGCACCTGGTCGTTCGGGGTGACGGTCGGCGCGGCGGCCGGCTTCGTGGTGGAGGCGCTGTCGCCCTTGGCCACGGCCGAGCTGCCGGCGCCGGTCGGACCGCCGGCGATCACCGGGCCCTGGTCACCGGTCGACTTCGGGGCGGCCGGGGTCCGGACCTCGATCGTCTCCACCTCGTCGCGCATCGGCTCCAGGGTGCCCGGGTCGGTACGCGGCTCGGTGCGGGCGGGCGCGTACTCCGACCACTCCTGCTGGTCACGGCGACGCCGCAGGGCCAGCGCGCCGGCCACCCCGGCCACCGCGCCGGCAGCCAGCAGACCGGTCATCATCCCGCCACGGCGGGTCTTCTTCTTCGCCTTGCCGATTCGCATGTTCTTCGCCTTCGCCTTCTTCGCCACCGTGCCGGCCTGCGCCGCGCCGCCCCGGGCGGCCACGGCCAGCGGGGTGAGCGTGGCCACCGTCGAGCCCCAACCGCGGGTGGCCCGGTCCCGGACCAGCACCGCCGTCGGCGTCACCGCGGTCCGGGCCGACTGCACCCGCGGGCCGACGGTCTGGCCGACCCCCCGGGACGCGTACGAGGCCGCCTGCACCAGGTGGCCGACGCTCCGGTTGAGCTCGGCCTTGGCCAGTTGCCCCTGGGTCTTGCGCCGCCCGATTCCAAACACGGTCCCACCTCCTGGGAGTAGTTCCTTCGTCATCCTCCACCTTCGGATGCCTCCGCACTGCCAGATCGGGCACATGGGAGGATCCGCATGGAACTGACCGACGAGTGAGGAGTACCCGTGGCCGAGGCTGTCTACGCCACCCTGCACACCAACCATGGCCCGATCCGGCTGGAGCTCTTCCCCAACCACGCTCCGAAGACCGTCCGCAACTTCGTGGAGCTGGCCGAGGGCACCCGTGAGTACACCGACCCGAACACCGGCCAGCCGGGCAGCGGGCCGTACTACGACGGCACCATCTCGCACCGCGTGATCAGCGGTTTCATGGTCCAGATGGGCGACCCGACCGGCACCGGTCGCGGCGGGCCGGGCTACAAGTTCGGCGACGAGTTCCACCCGGAGCTGCGCTTCGACCGGCCGTACCTGCTGGCGATGGCGAACGCCGGGCCGGGCACCAACGGCTCGCAGTTCTTCATCACCGTGGGCCCGACCCCGCACCTGAACAACCGGCACACCATCTTCGGTCAGGTCGCGGACGAGGACTCGGCGAAGGTCGTCGACGCGATCGCCAACACCCCGACCGGCCCGAGCGACCGTCCGCTCTCCGACGTGGTCATCGAGCGGGTGCAGATCGAGCGCACCCCGGCCTGACCGGACCGTTCCCGGTCCGACGCCGTCGGCGCCGGCCGGGCGGCGTCCCCGCCGCCCGGCCGGCGCCGCGTCCGGCTGCCCGGTCTTCCCCCGCTGCCCCGGCCGGGGCGGCGGGCCGGGCGGGCGGCGTGGTCGTTCCCGGTCAGGGTTCCGCGCGCGAGGTACCTTTGCTCGCATGACTGAGCGCTCCAGGCGCGCGGACGGGAGGTCGAGGCCGTGAGCGAGTCCCCGCCCACCACCCCGGTCTGCTACCGGCACCCCGGTCGGGAGACGTACGTCCGGTGCACCAGGTGTGACCGTCCGATCTGCCCGGAGTGCATGCGGGACGCGTCCGTCGGACACCAGTGCCCGGAGTGCGTGAACGAGGGTCGCCGCTCGGTACGGCCGGCGCGCACCGCGTTCGGCGGCGGCGTCGCCGGTCGCCACGGCTACGTGACCAAGACGCTGCTCGGGCTGAACCTGCTGATGATGCTGCTCTCCATCGCGTCGGACCGGGGCGGCGACTCGGCGGCCGGCGGCGCCGGCTTCGGCGGGCTGATGGGCGGCAGCACCCCGCTGACCCAGTGGGGCGCGGTGATCGGCTACGCGGTCTTCCCCGACGGCGCGCTGCACGGGGTCGCCGACGGCGAGTGGTACCGCCTGGTCACCGCCATGTTCCTGCACTACGGCGTGCTGCACCTGCTGCTCAACATGTGGGCGCTGTGGGTGCTCGGCCGGTCACTGGAGGCCGCCCTCGGCCCGCTGCGCTTCCTGGCGCTCTACCTGATCGCCGGGTTCGGCGGCAACGTCGCGGCGTACTTCTTCAGCGCGTCGAACGTCGCCACGGCCGGCGCGTCCACCGCGATCTTCGGCCTGTTCGCCGCGCTGTTCGTGATCATGCGGCGGCTCGGCCGGGACACCTCGGCCGTGCTGCCGATCCTGGTGATCAACCTGGTGTTCACGTTCGCCGTGCCGGGCATCTCCATCGCCGGTCACCTCGGCGGCATGGTCACCGGGGCGCTGCTGGCCCTGGTCCTGGCGTACGCGCCCCGGACGCGTCGCTCGATCTTCCAGTTCGCCGGCGCGGCCGTCATCCTCGTCGTCCTGCTCGGCATGGCCCTCCTGCGCACCGCCGCCCTCCTCTGACCGCTCCCGCTGTCGATCAATCCGGTGCGGGGGCGGCGTGGGTGGCAGGGCGGCGACCACCTCGGCGGGGTCGGCGTCGAGGTCGTGGCGGCTGAGCAGGTGGATCGTGTCGCCGGCGTCGATCTCCAGGAACCGACCGCGCCGGCCGAGGCGGGAACGGTCGTCGACGGAGATCGCCTCGACGGCGGACCAGGGGATCGTGCGTCGGCCGGCGAAGCCGGTCACCACGGTCAGCCCGGTGGCGTCGACGGCGAGGCGCACCGGGGCCAGCAGGTCACGCGCCGCCCAGCCGGCCAGACCGAGCGCGGTCACCCCGGCCAGCACCACCTGGACCGGGTCGCCCTCGGCGAAGAGCAGCCCCAGCGCGACCACCCCCACGGCCACGGCCAGTTTCACCACCGGCAGCTTCACCGGCACCCGCCACTGCCGGGCCTCGGGCGGGGTGGACGACGGCTGCTCTGCGCGCATCCGTCAAGAATGCCGGCCGGGCGCCCCCCAGCGGACCCGGGGGCCCGGGACCGGACCGGGAACGGTGGCCTCCCGGCGGGCGGGGGAAGCACGTAGGATCGGAGCACCTGTGGTTACCGGGGAGTAGATGATGAGTGACGCGGTTATCGTCGGCGCGGTGCGGACCCCGGTCGGGCGGCGCAAGGGCAGCCTCTCCGGCGTCCATCCGGTCGACCTGTCGGCGCACGTGCTGCGCGCCCTCGCCGAGCGGACGGGCATCGACCCGGAGCAGGTCGACGACGTGATCTGGGGCTGCGTCTCCCAGGTCGGCGAGCAGTCGTGGAACGTCGCCCGCAACGCCGTCCTCGCCGCCGGCTGGCCCGAGTCGGTGCCCGGCACCACGCTCGACCGGCAGTGCGGCTCCAGCCAGCAGGCCCTGCACTTCGCCGCCGCGACCGTCCTGTCCGGTCAGGCCGACCTGGTGGTCGCCGGGGGCGTCGAGTCGATGACCCGGGTGCCGATGGGTTCCAGCGTCGCCGGTGGCCTGCCCTTCAGCGACCAGGTACGCGACCGCTACCGGGGCGTCGAGGGCTTCGCCGACGACGACCCGCTGCCGTTCAACCAGGGCGTCGGGGCCGAGCTGATCGCCCGACGGTGGCGCTTCTCCCGCACCCAGCTCGACGAGTTCGCGCTGGCCAGCCACGCCAAGGCCGCCGCCGCGCAGGACGCCGGGGCGTTCGACCCGGAGCTGGCCCCGGTGGCGCTGGCCGACGGCGGCAAACTCACCGCCGACGAGGGCGTCCGGCGGGACACCTCCCTCGACCGGCTCGCCGAGCTGAAGACCCCGTTCCGCGCCGACGGCGTGGTCACCGCCGGGTCCGCGTCCCAGATCTCCGACGGGGCCGCGGCGCTCGCCGTCACCACCGCCGAGTGGGCCAGCCGGCACGGCCTGCGCCCGCTGGCCCGCGTGCACACCGCCGTGGTCGCCGCCGACGACCCGGTCACCATGCTCACCGCGCCCATCCCGGCCACCGCGAAGGCGCTGCGCCGCGCCGGGCTGGGCATCGAGGAGATCGGCGTGTACGAGGTGAACGAGGCGTTCGCCCCGGTGCCGCTGGCCTGGCTCGCCGAGACCGAAGCCGACCCGGAGCGGCTCAACCCCCGGGGCGGCGCGATCGCGCTCGGTCACCCGCTCGGCGCGTCCGGGGCACGGATCATGACGACCATGCTCCAGCACATGCGGGACAACAACATCCGCTACGGCCTCCAGACCATGTGCGAGGGCGGCGGCATGGCCAACACGACGATCGTCGAGCTGCTGTAGTCACCCCCGGCGCGTCGGACAGCGGGTGCGGCGGGCCGGCGGTGGAAGTTCCGCACCGGCCGGTGTGTCGTTGGGCACGGCATGGACGTGTTCTCCCGGACCTTCCTACCCGCCGCCGCCGAGACCGGGCTGGCCGTGCAGACGGTCAGCCGACACCTGCCGGTCTTCCGGCGCTGTGTCCACCCCGACGACCCGACGATCCTGGTCACCCGCTGCACCCGCCCGGAGCGGCCGGCGTCGGGCGAGTACCTCCTCCTGATGACCTGCCACCGGCTGGTCGTCACCCGGCAGAGCCTGCTGCTGCACCGGCTCCACCTGCACCTGAACACCGAGCTGCGGCACCTCGACCACGTCACCTGGCACTCCGACCCGCGCCGTCAGCGGATGGAGCTGTCCGCGACCGTAGTGGACGGGGTGCGGGAACGGTTCCTGATCCGCACGGACCACCCGAAGCAGGTGTGGCAGCTCGACCGGCTGCTCGACCACGCCTTCCGCCACCGGACGTCCACGTCCCCGCCGTCGGCCTGACGGGCGCCGGTCGGGCGGCGGGTCGTACCGTCGTCGTCCGGCGTCCTTACCGAACCCGAACACGCGCCGTGCGTCGCGGACCCGCCCGGTCGGGGATCATGGGCCGGTGAGCGTCGACGTAGCGCACCGGGGGCTCGTCCTCGTGGTGGAGGACGAAGCGGCCATCGCCGACCTGCTCCGGCTCTACCTGACCCGGGACGGCTTCGGCGTCCACGTGGAACGCGACGGGCCGGCCGGGTTGGCCGCCGCCCGCCGGCTGCGGCCGGTGGCCTGCGTACTGGACATCGCCCTGCCCGGACTGGCCGGCACCGAGATCTGCCGGCAGCTCCGCGCGGCCGGCGACTGGACGCCCGTCATCTTCCTCACCGCCCGCGACGACGAGGTCGACCGGATCCTCGGCCTGGAGTTGGGGGCCGACGACTACGTGACCAAGCCGTTCAGTCCACGGGAGCTGGTCACCCGGGTCCGTACCGTGCTCCGCCGGGCCACCGGCACGCCGGACGGGGCGGAGCGTCCCCGCCGGGTCGGGGCGGTGGTGCTCGACCCGGCCCGCCGCACGGTCACCGTCGCCGGGCAGCCCGTCCAGCTCACCTCGACCGAGTTCGACCTGCTCGCCCACCTGATGGCCCGGCCGGGGCGGGTCTACACCCGGGAGGAGCTGCTGGCCGGCGTGTGGGGGTACGCGGCGCACACCGGCACCCGGACGGTCGACGTGCACGTGGCCCAGGTCCGCGCGAAACTCGGCGACACCAGCGTGATCCGTACCCACCGGGGCGTGGGGTACGCCGCCGATGACTGACCGTCCGCCGCGCCGACCCGGGCGTACCCTGACCGCCCGCGCGGTCCTGGTCACCTGCGCGGTGGCCCTGGTGTCGGTGCTGGTCACCGCCGTTCTCGCGGTGCCCCTGGCGGTGCGTACGGCGGAACGGCAGGCGCAGGACGCCCTCGCCGCCCAGGCCCGGCTGACCGCCGAGGTGCTGCGGTTCCGGCTGAGCCGGGGGCGGCCCGCCGACGAGGAACGGCTGCTGCGGCTGCTGGCGAACCAGGGCATCGACGCGTACCTGATCGGCGCCGGTCGGGTCGACCGGCCCGGCCTGCCCCGGCAGGTGGTGGAGCGGATCGCCGCCGGCCGCAACGTGTCCGGCCGGCGGATCGTGGACGGGCGGCCCGCCCTGGTCGAGGGGCGGGCGCTGGCCGGCGGCAACGGGGTGGTGCTCACCCGCCCCCGGGCCACCGGGCTGTGGCGGCAGGTCATCCCCGGGCTGTGGCTGCCGCTGCTCGCCGGGCTGGCCGCCGGGGTGGTCGCCGGCTCGCTGCTGGCCCGCCGGCTGGCCCGCCCGATCCGGCAGGCCGCCACCGCCGCCGCCCGGCTCAGCGCCGGCGACCGGGCGGTACGGGTGCCGGTCGAGCCCCCGGAGGAGGTGGCCGAGCTGGCGTACGCGCTGAACGGGCTGGCCGCCGCGCTCGCCACCAGCGAGGGACGGCAGCGCGAGTTCCTGCTCTCCGTCTCGCACGAGCTGCGTACCCCGCTGACCGCCGTCCGGGGTTACGCCGAGGCGCTCGCCGACGGGGTGCTCGGCCCGGCCGAGGCGGAACGGACCGGACGGATCGTGCTCGCCGAGGCCGAACACCTCGACCGGCTGGTCAGCGACCTGCTCGCGTTGGCCCGGCTGGAGGCCGCCGACTTCCCGCTGGACCCGGTGCCGGTGGACCTGGTGGAGCTGGTCGGCGCGGCGGCGGGCACCTGGGGCGGCCGGTGCGCGGCGGTGGGGCTGGAGCTGCGGGTGGAGACGCCCGACCGGCCGGTGCCCGCGTACACCGATCCGGGGCGGATCCGGCAGGTGGTGGACGGGCTGCTGGAGAACGCGCTGCGGGTCGTACCGCCGGGGGCGCCGGTGGTGCTCGCGGTCCGGCCGACCGGACCGGGGCCGACCGACGGCGGAGGGCCGGTAGACGGCGGAGGGATGACCGACGGCAGCGGGATGACCGGCGGCGGGGTGGTCGAGGTCCGTGACGGCGGGCCCGGCTTCACCGACGACGACCTGGCGGTGGCGTTCGAACGCGGGGCGCTGCACCAGCGGTACCGGGGCATCCGCAAGGTGGGCAGCGGCCTGGGGCTGGCGCTCGCCGCCGGGCTGGTGCGGCGGCTCGGCGGCACGATCACCGCCGGGCACGCCCCGGAGGGCGGCGCGGCGTTCACCGTCGAACTGCCGGGGATTCCTTACCGGATCCGAACACCGGCCTGACCCGGCCCGCTCCGACCTGGGGAACGCTCATGGTGGACGGACCCGCCCGAGGAGAGGACTATCGATGACACGCTGGAAACTTCCGGTCACCGCCACGCTGCTGGTGACGGTGGCGTTGGGCGTCGGCGGCTGCGGCCCGGCCGACGTCACCACGGCCGGCGGCGGCTCGACTGTCGACGGCCCGGCCGACGGCGGCCGGACTGTCGGTGATCCCGCTGGCGGTGATCCTGCCGACGGTGGCGGCGCGGGCGGTCAGGGCATCGAGGTGGTCGCCGGGATGGGCGCGGAGGGCCAGGCCCTCGCCGCGCTCGGATTCGACCCCGCCGACCTCGACGTCGAGCCGGTCGCCGCGCCCGCACCCGCCGCGTCCCCCACCCCCGGCGGAGGCGCCACGTCGTCGGAGGCGAAACCGCCGAAGCGGGCCGGGGAACGGCGTCGGAAGAGCCCGGCCCGGGTGCTGCTGCGCCGGGGCGCCCTGCACGGTGAGGCGGTGGTACGCGCCAAGGACGGCGGTACGCGCACCGTGGTCGTGCAGCGGGGCGAGGTCACCGCGATCGACGGCGACTCGGTCACCGTGAAGTCGACCGACGGCTTCACCCAGACCTGGTCCTTCGGCGACGACCTGCGGGTGGTGGAGCGCCGCGCGACGGTCCAGCCCGACGGGGTGAAGGTCGGCGCCAAGGTCGGCGTCGCCGGCGCGAAGGACGGCGACACCGTCGTCGCCCGCCTGCTGCTCGTCCAGCGCCCCAGGTGAGGTGATCGGCCGGGGTGTCGGCGGTCGCCGCCGCGGCACCGCGGCCGGGGTGTCGGCGGTCGCCGCCGCGTGCCGGCCGGGGTGTCGGCGGTTGCCGTCGCGGGCGCGCTGGCCTGCCGCGTTAGGCTAAGCCCGACGTGCCGTCGCCACCGTGGAGATTTCCGTGAAGCTCTCGATCCTCATGCCGGTCTACAACGAGGAGGAACGCATCGCGGACGCCGTCAAGCAGGCGTTGGCGGTGGAGTACCCCTGCGACGTCGAGTTGCTGGTGGTCGACGACGGCAGCCGGGACGGCACCGCCGAGGTCCTCGGCCGGGTCGACGACCACCGGCTCCGCGTGATCACGCATCCGCGCAACGCCGGCAAGGGCGCGGCGATCCGTACGGCGGTGGCCCACGCCGAGGGCGACTACATGGTCATCCTCGACGCGGACCTCGAATACGACCCGCAGGACATCCCCCGACTGCTCACCCCGGTGCTCGAAGGCCGGGCGACGGTGGTGTACGGCAACCGCACCTTCGGCAGCCACAGCGCGTACAGCTTCTGGTACGTGATGGGCAACAAGGGCGTCACCACGGTGGCGAACGTGCTGTTCAACTCGTACATCGGTGATCTGGAGACCTGCTTCAAGCTGATGCCGGTCGAGCTGTACCGCTCGTTGGACGTGCGGTCCCGGGGCTTCGGCATGGAAGCCGAGGTCACCGGCAAGCTGCTGCGCCGCCGCATCCGCCCGTACGAGGTGCCGATCAGCTACCGCGCCCGGGGCCGCGAGGAGGGCAAGAAGATCACCTGGCGGGACGGCGTCGAGGCGCTGTGGATCCTCGGCCGGGAACGCGCCCGCCGCCACCCCTGACCGCCGTCACCGACCGGCCCCTACCGCCGCCGGCCCTGACCGGCGTCACCTGGTCAGGAAGGCGGTGACCGAGCGGCGGATGCCGGCCGCGTCGAGGCCGTGCCAACGGCTGTGGTCCTCGGCCGTCCCGTACCGTCGCAGGTCGGCGCGGCCCACCCCGAGCGCCAGCAGGCGGTGCGGCCGGTCGGTGAGGATCTCGCCGACCACCCGGCTGGACGTGCCCGCCAGATACGGCTCGACCAGGATCACCTCCGTCGACGCGAGCGCCCGCAGCCCGGCCGCGTCGAACGGGCGCGGCCGGTGCGTGTACGCCACGGTCACCGGCAGCCCGGCCAGCCCGGCCAGGGTCTCGTCCAGCAGCGGGCCGACCGCCACCGCCAGCGGCGCGCCCGGCCCGGCGTCCCGGACCACCCGCAGACTGCCGTCCCCGCCGTACGGGCGGCGGTTCGCCATCGTCGACAGCCGCAGGTACGCCGCGCCGTCGCCGGCCACCGCCGCGCGCAGCAGGGGCGGCACCTCGTCCGGGTGCCCCGGCACGTGCGCCGTCCAGCCGTGCAGGGTGTCGATCAGCGCCACGTCCGCCGGGGAGAGGTGGGTCCGCCCGGCCTCCGGCCGATCGTAGGAGGCGCCGATGCTGACCAGCACCGCGGTCACGTCCTGGTGGTCGAGGTCCAGCTTGATCTGCTCGTACGCCCGCTCGACCAGGAACGGCGCGTACGTGTGCACGACCGGCCGGAGCCCGGTCAGCGCGAGCCCACCGGCCACCCCGACGAGCAACTGCTCCCGGATGCCGACGTTGAGCACCCGGTCGGGGTGCCGCCGCGCGGCGGCCCGGAAGCTGTCCGCCGAGATGTCGGCCAGCACCAGCGCGGTACGCGGGTCCTCGGCCAGCAGCTCGTGCATGGTGTCGACGAAGACGTCCCGCATGACGACCTCCGCCGTCCCGACAGTCACCGTCACGGCGTCGTCCCTCCTGGTTCGCTCAGTCGTCTCTGCCAACTTGTTCATGCCGTCACGCCTCCTGGTCCACGACCGCGACGACGAGGTGCGGCCGGTGGTGGTCGTGCCCGGTCAGGGCGGTGTGCAGGGCGTCGTGGTCGCGTCCGTCGACGGTGACGGCGGTCCAGCCGTTCACGGTGAACCGGGCGGCGATGCCACCGGGCCAGCCGTGGGTGGCGGAGGAGTTGTCCACCACGATCGCGGTGAGCCCGGCCAGCCCGGTCGCGCCCGCGTAGGCGATCGCCTCGTGGTTGCTGCCCTCGTCCAGCTCGGCGTCACCGACCAGCACGTACGTCCGGGGGGTGAGCAGGCCCTGGGCGCGCAGCCCGAGGGCGGCCCCGACGCCCAGCCCGAGGCCGTGCCCGAGCGAGCCGGAGCCGATCTCGACGCCCGGCACGAGCGTCCGGTCGGGGTGGCCGCCGAGGCGGCTGGTGGGGCTGTGCGGGTCGTCCAGCCATTCCGGCGGAAAATAGCCCTGCGCGGCCAGGACGGCGTAGTAGCCGGCGACGGCGTGTCCCTTGGAGAGCAGGAACCGGTCCCGTTCCGGGTCGTCCAGCGTGGCCGGGGAGATCCGGAGGATCCGGTCGTACAGCACCCAGAGGACGTCGACGGTGGAGAAGACGTTCGCGGTGAGGTCGTCCGCGCGGGCGGCGGCGATCCGGCGCAGCAACGGCGCGACCGGCGCCGGCAGGACAACGCCGCCCGGTAGCCGGTCGGCAGGGTCGGCCGGGTCGGCGGTGGCGGGGCCGGCGGGCGTGGGGCCGGCGGTGGCGGTGGTGAGGGTCATACCGCTAGCCTGCGACCTGAAGCGCACTTCAACTCAAGGGCGACGTGATGCACGAGTCACTGACCATCGGCCAGCTCTCCGCCCGCAGCGGCGTGGCCCCCTCGGCCCTGCGCTACTACGAGCGGCTGGGCCTCATCCACGCCGACCGCACCGGCGGCAACCAACGCCGCTACCCCCGCGCCGAGCTGCGCCGGGTCGCGTTCATCCGGATCGCCCAGCAGGTCGGCGTCTCGCTGGACGAGATCCGGGCCGCCCTCGACTCGCTACCCGACTCACGTACGCCCAGCGCCCAGGACTGGGCGCGGCTCTCCGCCGCGTGGCGGGGCCGACTGGACGAGAAGATCCGCACGATCACCAAACTGCGCGACAACCTGGACGGCTGCATCGGCTGCGGCTGCCTCTCGCTGCAACGTTGCGCCCTGAACAACCCCGCCGACGCGCTCGCCGGACAGGGCCCCGGCGCACGTCTGCTCGTACCCGGCGACGACCGAGGCGGACAACGGCCAACCGCTCCCCGGCCGGTGAGCGGACAACGGCCCGGTCAGCCGCTCCCGGCCGGTGACCAGCGGCCCGGATAGAGCTTCTCCCCGCCGGAGAACGCGGCCGGATGGTCCGTGTCAGCCGGTGACCAGCAGCACCTTGCCCAGGTGGTCGCTGGACTCCACCAGCCGGTGCGCCCGCGCGGCGTCCGCCATCGGCACCCGGCGGTCCACCACCGGCCGGATCACGCCCGCCGACACCAGCGGCCACACCTGCTCCCGTACGCCCCGGACGATGGCCGCCTTCTCGGCCGGCGGACGGGACCGCAGCGCCGTCGCCGCGACCGAGGCACGCTTCGCCAGCAACGCCCCCAGATCCAGCTCGGCCTTGCGTCCGCCCTGCATGCCGATCACCACCAGCCGACCGCCGGTGGCCAGCGCGGACACGTTCCGGCCCAGGTAGGCCGCGCCCATGATGTCCAGGACGACGTCCGCGCCCCGCCCGTCGGTGACCCGGCGGACCTCCTCGACGAAATCCTGCTCCCGGTAGTCGACGGTGTGCGCCGCGCCCAACTGACGCAGCCGGTCGTGCTTGGCGGCCCGCGCGGTGGTAACCACCGTCGCCCCCAGCGCCGCCCCGAACTGGATGGCGAACGTGCCGATCCCGCTGCCCCCGCCGTGCACCAGCAGCGTCTCACCCGCCGCCAGCCGACCCACCTGCACCAGGTTCGACCAGACCGTGCAGGCCACCTCGGGCAGCGCGGCGGCGTCCACCGGATCCACCCCGGCCGGCACCGGCAGCAACTGCCCGGCCGGCACGGCGACCCGCTCGGCGTACCCGCCGCCGGACAGCAGGGCACACACCTCCTGGCCCGGTCGCCAGCCGGTCACGTCGGCGGCGGTCGCGCCCACCACCCCCGCGCACTCCAGACCCGGGTACGGCGAAGCGCCCGGCGGCGGCGGATAGTGCCCCTGCCGTTGCAGCAGGTCGGCCCGGTTGACGGCGCTGGCCCGCACGTCGACGATCACCTCACCCGGACCGGGCACCGGATCGGGCACCTCCGCCCAGGTCAGCGCGTCAGGTCCACCCGGCTCCGGCACAGTGATCGCTCGCATGACACCGTCTTACCCGATCCGGCCCGCCGACCACGCCCGGGTCAGGATCTCCGTCACGGTCTGCTCCGGCGTCTGGTCGGACGTGTCCAGCCAGAGCCCGATCCGGGGCGTGTCGGCCCGGAAACCGGCATCCAGCTCGGCGACCGACCACTCCCCGTACCCCTGCTTGGCGCGACCCGCCTCGCGGGCCGCGACCACCTCCGGGCGCGGGGCCAGCACCACCACCGCGAGCGGCCGACGCCGGATCCGGTCTACCATCGCCGGCAGCTCCGCGCCGAGAATCACGTCCTGGCAGACCACCGTGAACCCGGCACCGGCGTACGCGTCGGCGGTCGACGCGGTGAGCTGGTGACGCAGCCGGAGCTGCCGCCACGCCTCCGGCGACGGATCGGCGGTCATCTCCGCCCGACCACCGACCACCATCCGGCGGAACACGTCCCCGCGCAGGTGCGCCGAACGGGGCAGCCGCCGGGCCAGCAACTCGGCCACTGTGGACTTGCCGGCGGCCATGATTCCGGTGATCAGCACGATCGAGGGGGCGTCCCACATGTCGCGATGATCGCACGGGGCGGCGGGACGGCAGGGCGCGTACCGGCCGGGTCATGGCAGACTAGGCACGTCGTGTTCCCTCCGGGGGCGCGTCGGGAGGGTTCGCCTAGTGGCCGATGGCGCTGGTCTTGAAAACCGGTAAGGCAGCGATGTCTTCGTGGGTTCGAATCCCACACCCTCCGCCTCCCGAACGCGCTGCTGCCCGTCCCCTGGGATCACGTGACCCGGGATCTACCTGGCCGGGTACGCGGCCTGAAGCACCTCCCGGACGAGGTCGCTCGGCCGGCGGTTCGTCAGCTCCGCCACCTTCTGGATCATCTGGTACGTCTGGTCGTCCACGCGCACACTGAGCCGGTGCGAGGTTCCCCCTGCCCTGGACAGGGACGGCCTGCCCACCCGACGGGGGACCAGCTTGTCGACGTCGTAGCCGGCCTCCGCCTCGGCCGCCAACTCGGCCTCCATCTCGGCAGTGAGAGTGATCCCGCTCTTGGTTCGCTGTCCGGTCGCCCGTGCCGCCCGGCGTCCACCCGAGGGCGCCGACGGCTCCTTGTCAGGCGCGGGGGCACGCTTGGCCGCCCGGCTCCCCTGCCCCTTGGCCTTGCCGGAAGTGGTGAGGGCCGCGCTGCCCCGCGTCGGTCCTGGCTTCATCTCCGCCATGGCTTCGCCTCCCTGTAGAGCCGGTTGTACTGCGGTCGCATCTCCATGGAGTGGATCACTCGTAGTGTGCCGTCCAACAACTCGACGGCGATGACCTCAAGAGCTACGCCGTTCCGGTCGTCGCCCAGGAACAGCAGTCGCTCCGGACGGTCCGGAGGCTCCGCTGTAAGGGTGTAGTGCTGGCCGCAGTGTTCGATCACGTACTGTGACCGAGAGTGTGCTATGCCATGTTTGGTGGCAGCCTGCGTCCACGAGTACCTGTACCTAGCCACAGCCGTATTTTGTCCGACAAAAACACTCCCAGCTAGCCTGACACGTCCGTGCCGCGCCGGCAAGGAGTCAGCGGGTGATCATGCTTTTCACCAGCTAGCTGAGCTCGGTTTCGGAGCGATCGAACGGCCTACGTCACCATCGACCACGCCGGCCTCCCCGGGGAGTCACTGCGGGACGCGTTGGCCGAAGCGCTCGACAAGGTGCGCGTCGGACGGCTGGCGCCGGAGACCATCGCGGTGCGCGTCCTCATCTCCGACATGACTGCGCCGATGGCGCTGCCCGCACGGGCCGAAACCCAGGCCGACGACCCGGCCGTACGCGAACCGCCGAGCGGATCACCCGCCGGGCGGCGGACGGCATCATCGACCAGGTCACCGAGCTGGGTGACCTCGGCCTGATCCGGTCAGCCACCGTCGAGGTACGGATGCACCGGGCATCCCCGCTGTTCAAGCTCTACATCCTCAACGCCGAAGAAGTCTTCTACGGCTTCTACCCGGTCATCGAGCGCAACGTCTCCATCAAGGGTGAGCCCATGGCGATCTACGACCTGATGGGCAAGGACGTGCCGCTGTTCCACTACGCGGTGACCGACGACGACGCCTCCCACGGCACCCAGTTCGTGGAAGCGTCCCGCCAGTGGTTCGACTCGGTCTGGTCGACCATCGCCTACCGGTACGACGGATGAACGCCGACCTTCACCGGCTAATGGCCGGAATCGACGCGATCCTTCTCGACTTCGACGGCCCAGTATGCAGCGTCTTCGCCGGTTACCCCGCACCGCGGGTTGCCGCCGAGCTGGTCGACGTACTCCGGAAGCAGGGCGTCGATGTGCCGTCCGACCTCGCCATCGAACCGGACCCGCTAGAGGTGCTACGCCGCACCGGAGCGGCCGGCGACCAAGCCGTCACGCAGGCGGTAGAGGACGCACTCTGCGAAGCGGAGCGCCACGCCGTCGAGACTGCCGAACCCACGCCGTACGGCCGGGAAGTCATCGTGGCGGCACGGCAGGCCGGTGTGCCCGTGGCGGTGGTAAGCAACAACTCTGCTGGCGCGGTGAAGGCATACCTGACATCGCACAGGCTCGCCGCCTACGTCTCGCCGGTGATTGGCCGGGCGTACGCCGATCCGGACCGGATGAAGCCCAACCCAGAACCGATCCTGCAAGCCGTGCGTGCCCTCAATAATGCGGCGAGCCGATGCGTGCTTATTGGCGATTCAGTATCGGACATCGACGGAGCGCGGACGGCCGGGGTCCAGGTAATTGGCTACGCGAATCGTCCATCTAAGATTAAGGCACTCCGGGCTGCCGGAGCAAATGCTGTAATTGGGAGTATGAGCGAGATCGCCGGCATCCTGATGGATCGCGCTAATGGTTGTAAGGTTGATTGAGAAATAGTCGGCGCATGGCCATTCAATACTGGGAATTCGGTTCCGGATAGCCGGGGCACCCTCCCAAGGTGCCGAGATGGTCGGGAACTACATTGACAACGGCCTTCTGTCGGGGGTCGAGCGTAACCCACAATTCAACGCGGTGGTATACCTGAGCCATGGCCGAGTGGTCGTCAGTGACGTATAAGTAATCTACATCGAAGGTTACTTCCGCAAGAAAGTCGCCCATTTCCTTAGCGTATGCCAGGAAGTCGACGCGCTCCGGCCAGGCCCGTCTAGTCCTGACATCGCTAGTGTCGAGCGTGTCGGAAACTATTTCTCGCAAAAGACGAGTATTGTCTTGTGCCCAGTCTCTCATTAGGTACAGCATTTGCTCGGTGTCGCTGTAGCCGGTGTGCTTGAAGCGCTTTTTCGAGCGCTTCAATAGCGGTGCATCGATTACCCCGCAGCCAATTTCGATTAGTGGTCGAGTGGTCTTTGCTGCTCTCAGTATTTCTTCAAGCCTTTCCGAAAAATCAGACAAGGCTTTCCGTTCCTTCTCGCTAGCTCCTGGCCCGAGAGCCTCGATAACTGCAAAAGCCTCACTTAGCTGACTGCTTCGACATAATCGAGACGCGCGGCGCTTAACTTTGGGGGCCTGCTTGGCGGCATGATCTAACGTTGCCACCACAATCGGCGCTCCACGAACAGGCCGGTTTCCCTTGAATCCATTGCATGGGCGACAGCTTGGCGCGAGGTTGGACAGCCCATACACGTCAAAGGCCGGATCCAACCCATACTGCGCAAGCGTCCTTTCTAGGTCCGGGCCTTGCAAGCTCTTTGGCACGAGGTGTTCCACCTCGAACGCGCCGAAGCTGACGGGCTTCTTGCACCAAACGCAACGCCTGCCCCAGACTTGGTACAGAGCGAGTCGTTCGACAGGAGAAAGTTCCGGCATCTAGCAATGCTAGCGATTAACTGTGCGCCTGGCTACCACAAATGCACCCCGGCGAACCAATTTTCGAGTATCTCTGTCTTGGGATTAAGGAGCTCTGCGCGGCGCGGGCCAGGATGCAGCAGACCGTCGACTTCGGAGAGTCACGTCCAAGTGAAGACACTGATCTTGGAATCCTGGCCCCGGCCTGATCTGCGAGGAAGTGGTTCGGCGAACAAGGGGAGAATTTAACGGGCTCTAGTTGTCCCGAGGAGCAGCCGATACGGATGCGAGGACCGAATCAGGCGTTTCATCCGGTCCGGTGGTCAGCTCAATTGGCAGATATTGCCGATGAGTAAAATTAAGATACTCCAGCGCTTGCGTCACAGATGGGTCATGCTCGAACTGGTCCTTGAAATAGTGCAACCTGTCCTCGCACTCCTTGATAATCTCAGACCACGATCGCAGCCAGACTCGTATAGCAATCGCACCCTCGTTGATATCCCAAATTAGGCCTGGTCGCCTATCGGACTGCTTCGCCTCTGCGCGTGCCATGAGAGTCATTTCGGTGGTGACGAGCCAGAAATCCCACTCGGTTCGGACATCATGGAACTGCGGGTCGTTCGCGACCAGGGCCCCGGCAAAGTCGTGACGCTGTCCGACTTGAGGCTTCTGAAGTAGAAGCGCCAGCGTTTGTGGCAGCAAGACGGGCATGACCAGCTCAGAAGATCATCAAGGTTCCTACGCCACGGTGATCGATCCGAAGTGAGTCATGCCCGCCCTGCCATCATCGCTGATCTCGTCTTTGTCCGATGCACCGGCTCTGACCGTGCCCGAAACCGCTGGCGGGCTACCCGCAGCACTGGCCGGGGTGCCTGATCCACGAGCTCGCCGCGGTGTGCGGCATCGGCTGTGCGTGGTGGTGACCGCGGTGGTGTGTGCCGTGGTGGCCGGCTACCGCTCGTACTCCGCGATCGCGGAGTGGGTGGCCGATGTCCCGGACGAGACGGCCGAGGCACTGGGTATCGCCGCTGACCGGCGCCCGTCGGAGGCGATGATCCGCCGGTTGCTGCAGGCCCTGGACCCGGATCTGCTGACCACGGCGATCAGCGGCTGGCTCGTCGGCCGGGCCACGACCAGCGCCTCGGGCAGCCGGCAGGCGATCGCGGTCGACGGCAAGACCCTGCGCGGATCCCGCACCGCCGTCACCGCCGCCGATCACGTGATGGCCGCCTGTGATCAGGCCACCGGTGTGGTCCTGGCAAGCACCAACGTAGACGGCAAGACCAACGAGATCACCCGGTTCGGACCTCTACTCGACCAGATCAGCGACCTGCGCAACACGGTGATCACCGCGGACGCGCTGCACTGCCAGCGCGAACACGTCGCCTACCTCGCCGAACGCAGCGCGCACTGGATCCTGACCGTCAAAGCCAACCAGCCCCACCTGCACGCCCAACTCGCCGGTCTGCCCTGGCGGGCCGTCCCCGACGCCACCCGCCACGACGACCGCGGGCACGGCCGCCGCGAGATACGCACCCTGAAGATCCTCACCATCTCCACCGGCATCGACTTCCCGCACGCCGCCCAGGCCATCCAGATCCGCCGCCGCCGACGACGCCTCGATGAGCCGAAACGCTTCACCACCGAGACCGTCTACGCCATCACCGACCTGCAAGTCCACCAGGCGAAACCGGATCAACTGGCCGCGTGGATCCGCGGCCACTGGTCCATCGAGAACAAGATCCACTGGGTCCGCGACGTCACCTACGACGAAGACCGCAGCCAAATCCGTACCGGCACCGGACCGCAAGTCATGGCCGCCCTGCGCAACGCCGCCATCGGCGCCCTACGCCTCGCCGGGCTCACCAACATCGCCGCTGCCAACCGGCATCACGCCCGCGACAGCAGCCGGGCACTGGCCCTCCTCGGCATCATCTAACGACTTTGCCGGGACCCTGCGTTCGCGACAGCTTGAGCATAGGACTTAATTTGGCTAATTTCCTTTGGGCCAACCTTGACGCTTGGAGCTTTAAGCTCCACAACTAAGTGTTGCCTCCGATCGTGCTCCAAACGTGCCCGCGACAACATGAGATCTACGATACCAACAGATCCGTCATCCCGTCGGACAGGTTCGGGCGACCTTTCCTCTCTGCCCAATTCCTTTAGGTGTCGGTCAAGGACCACATCGAGCGACCGGTCACTCACCAGCAGACGGTAATGTTCGCCAAAGATCCAGGCCTCGTTTTCAAGGATCTTATGAAGCTGGGTGCGTTCCTTTAGAACTCGCCGGATTTCCGGCTCAAAGACCATATGCTTGAGCGCTGCTAGGAAATCCAATCGGTCGGCTATATCGCTAGAAGCCTTTATCAGGCTGGAGAGGCTAGTTCGGTTCAGTAGGCGGTCAAGCTCTGCCTTGTCATCCGCAGTCAACCTGAATAGCTCGTCGAGCAGTCGGTGTACGTTGTCAGGCTGGTGACGCACCGCCTCCTTAAGTAGCGCCAAGGTCGTCCGTTGGGCATTTCCTGCCTTAGGAATTTGGCGATGAACCGTGGTGGCGATAAGGTCGAATGTTTCGCGTTCCACCTGTTCTGTGTCGCTGTCAGGCTCGCCCTTGTAGGGGTAGACGCCATCAGCCTTCCATTCGTCGACAACCTCGCGCCGCCGGTCTGCCAACCGATGCTTGAAGTGCTCACGCATGCGGCTCTTGGCAGCCTCGATAAGCGCCCCAAGATTGGAGTCCTGTGCATGCGCGATGAGGAACTCTCCTTGGTGTTCCCGCATCTGATCCCACAACACGTATGCCGTGAAGTCGAACCCTGGTGCCTGAATTCCAACGCTCATGACGTCTACAGTGATGCCGTCAGCGTCACACAGGTGCAATTCCCGAGGCGGCTTGATCGACCATTCGATTACCCTCAACTTTGCCGCTAAATCCTCACCATCGACGCCCTTGAAGCTGAGGTCGAACGAATCTTCTCGCAGAATAGATGTTTGCGGGTCTATTCTTTCGCCGTCGTAGATAACTTCAACGTCTTTGTAGACGGCAAGATATGGGGCCAGTTCGGCGGTGATTCGGTTACGAGCTGCTTCGCCAACAAGTTTGTCTAGCTTAGGTGATTGCTTTCCCCAAGCCTCGAAGACAGTGCCAGTTTCCTCAGACGTGAGGACTGGGTCTGAGATCTCAAAGTCGTTGCGCGCGGATGCGCTCGCGGCAATGACGGTTCGCGCTCGACCGTCGATTCCATCAGCCACAGACGTCCATCGGATATGCTCGCCGAGGGCGTAGCCCCGTAACCGGCCCTGTCCGGCGCTTCCGTGCAGCATTCTGTGTAGGCGCCTAGTGCGCCTAGTCCCCTTTTTCCATGAACCGCCGATCCGATCGAAGGCCGCGGCGGACGATTCTGGTGAAATGCCGTCACCATCATCAGAAACGACGATCTTCTCAATACCGCCAAGGTCGGACTTTTCCAACTCGACGATAACCTTGGTGGCATCGGCGTCAAGCGCGTTCCAAATCAACTCCTTGAGGGCTCCAATCGGATCCCCGAGGCGGGCTAGGCGCTCGACGTGGTCCTCTGCTGCCTCTAGATGAACGCGTCGCATCGTCACACTTTGTCATATGGCAAACACAGAAGGGACTCTTGACTTTTTTGCATGCCCTACTAGTCGGGCCTCTCGGTCCGTAAGGCGGTCGCGCCCCAAGGGCAAGGTAGGACAAATCTAGGCGTAGTGACCGGCTCTGCCGCACGTAACAGCAGTCGCCGCGCTCAAACTGTCCAAGATCTTACAATTGGATAGGTCCAAGATGGGGTCCACAACCAGTTTGCAGCCTCTCCTGTGCGTCTACCTCAGGGCGGCGACCGGCGCGGCCAAGCGATGTGGCTTGAGTTTCGCGTGCCGCACCGTGTCGTCTGGTGGACGAGGATGTGCATAGCCGCAGGTCAGGGTTAAGAGATGCTTGGTCTTGAAAACCGGTAAGGCAGCGATGTCTTCGTGGGTTCGAATCCCACACCCTCCGCTTCTCCTATTCTCCTGCGCCATCTGCCCAACCCGGCACGACCCCGCACCGCCGTACGGTCGCGGCACCTAACCTCGGTGGCATGGAGCGGAAGACGACCCGCCCGATGAGCCGGGGCGACCGAGTGCAGACAGCGCTGGCGGCGTTGTTCTTCGCCGGAATCACCGTGGCCGGCGTGCTGACCCTGGCCGGGGTGATCACCGTACGGGGCTGGGGCGACGGGACCATTACCCTTCGGCTCGTCAGCGGCGGGCTGTACACGGCGCTCGGCCTGGGCGCTCTGGTCGCAGCCGGTCACACGCTGGTCAGCGGACGGATGCCGGTGCCGCCGGAGATCAACTACTCCGGCCCGGAGGCCGAATTCATGCATCTGGTCGGTTCCGAGGCGTACGGCATCGGCTCGCCTGAGCCACCGCGGGTGAGCGAATTCTGAGGCGTCAGCCGCGGCGCGCCGGCTCTCTCCGGTGCACCGGGCCCGAGGGCGTGGATCAGCCCGGGGTGAGGAGGCAGAACTCGTTGCCTTCCGGGTCGGCGAAGACCCGCCAGGGGACGTCGCTGTCCAGGTCGACGGCGGTCGCGCCGAGCGCCCGCAGCCGGGCCGCCTCGGCTTCCAGGTCGTCACCCGGGTACGGGCGGACGTCGAGGTGGACGCGGTTCCATCCGGTCTTCGCGTCGGGCGAACGGACGAACTCCAGGTACGGGCCGACGCCCTTGGCGGAACGCAGCACCGCGCTGTGGTCGGTCACCTCGTGCACGGTCCAGTCCGTTGCGCTGCCCCAGAAGTCAGCCATGACCCGGGTGTCCACGCAGTCGACCACCACCGCGGCGATCGGCCCGGTGTCCCGGTAGCGGGGCCGGGGCTCCAGCACGCAGAACTCGTTGCCCTCCGGATCGGCCAGGACCGTCCACGGGACGTCGCCCTGGCCCACGTCAGCGGGGGTCGCGCCGAGATCCCTCAGGCGGCTGACGGTCGCCGCCTGGTGGGCCGTCGAGGTAGTGGCGAGGTCAAGGTGCACCCGGTTCTTCACCGTCTTGGGTTCCGTGGACACCACGATGTCGACGCAGACGGCGACGGGGTCGGGGTAGACGTAGCCCTCCGGTTCGAGGTTGGTCACGCCCGGTTCCTCGCTGGAGATTTCCCAGCCGAGCACTTCCGCCCAGAAGACGCCCAGCCCGGAGTCGTCCCGGGCCTTCATGTTGACCTGCACCAGCCTCGTCGCCACGCCGACGATGGTAACGGCAGCGCTGCCGTCAGCGTTCCGGTCGCGGACGCTCGGCCGGGTCGGGTCGCAGGTCGGTGACGGCCGTGCCGGTCGCCGGGTCGTACGGGTGGGAAAGGTGCTGGTGGGTCATCAGCCACTGGCCGTCGCGGCGCTGGAAGACCCGCGTCCCCCGGGACCACGCCTCGAACGTCCCGCCGTCGGCGGGGCTCACCCGGATGTGGTTGAGGCCCCACGCCACGGCGAGATCGTCACCGACCAGGATCGTCAGGTCGGGCACCTGCCAGGTGACGGTGCCGGCACCGGAGGCGTCGAGGCCCGCCTGGCAGACCTCCCGCACGGCGTCGACCCCGACGTACTGGAGGGGCTGCTCGTGCTCGTACGAGACGATGTCGTCGGCGATCGGGGCCATCAGTCCGTCGAGGTCCTTCGCGGCGGTGCTGTCGAACCACCGCCGGTGCAGCTCCCGCAGCTCCCGCTCGGAATCGGCGGTCGGGGCGGGGCCGGCGACGTACGGGAACGAGTGGTGTTCGTGGGTGACGACCCACCGGCCACCGTCCCGGCGCAGGCCGAGCGTCAGCCGCAGCCGGTGGTCCGGATCGTCGGCGAAGTCCGTCGCGGTGCCGCAGCGCAGCAGCGCGTACGCGAACGCGACGTCGTCACCGGCGGTCACGTCCAGCGACTCGATCTCGAACGACGCGCCCTGTCGCTGCCACTCGAAGAACGGCGGCCAGGTCTCCCGGTACGCGTCGAGGCCCCGCACACCCGCGTACGGCGGCGGCACGTCGTACATGACGATGTCGTCGGCGTGGTCGGCGAGCACCGCGGGCAGGTCGCCCCGGCGCACCGCCTCGGCCCAACGCTCGATCAGGGCGCGGATCTGTTCCTCGTTGCTGGTCATGATGGGTCGTCCCTCCGGGGTCGGCGCGTCCGTCAGACGTACAACCCCGGCGGGACGTGAAAATCGTCGCGCGCGGCATGGTCGGTCAGCACGGCGGGCAGACCGAAGAGCGGAAAATCAGCGTCCAGGAACGAGACCACCTCGGCGATCCGCCGGCCGCGCAGCACCAGCAGGTCCAGACCCGCCGGTACGTACGCGCGCCGCTCGTCGTCCCACAGGTACGTGCCGAACGCGAGCTGCCCGTTCGCCCGCGCCGGCAGGAAACGCCAGCGTCGCCCCGACACCGCGTCGACCAGGAACCCCCGGATCGCGGCCTGACCGGCGTACCACGCTCTCAGCGGCGGCATCGAGTAACGGGCGTCCTCGGTCAGCATCGCCACCAGGGCGTCGACGTCGCCGGACTCCCACGCGGTCGCGTACCGCCGGGCCAGCTTCCGCCGCTCGGCGCCGCCCAGCGTGTCGAGCGTACGGTGCTGGCTGGTCTCCGGGAGGCGGTCGGCGAGCAGCCGGCGGGCCCGCCGCAGGGCGCTGTCGACCGCCGCGACGCCGGCGTCCAGCAGGCCGGCGGTCTCGCTGGCCGAGTAGCCGAGAACGTCGCGGAGCAGCAGAACGGCCCGCTGCCGGGCCGTAAGGTGTTGCAGCGCGGCGACGAACGCCAGCTCCACGCTCTCCCGCGCCACGACCCGCACCGCCGGGTCGAGCTGCGCGGTCCACCCCATCAACCCGTCCGGGTACGGTCCGAGCCACGTCACCTCGATCGGTGGCGCGGCTGCCGGACTCAGGTCGGTGGGCAGCTCACGCCGCCCCCGCCGTTCGATCATGGTGAGTGAGCGGTTCGTGGCGATCCTGTAGAGCCACGGCCGGATCGAACCGTGGTCCTCGAAGCGTGCCAGGCTCCGCCAGGCCCGGTCGAGGGTGTCCTGGACGGCGTCCTCCGCGTCGTGCGCCGACCCGAGCAGCCGGTAGCAGTGCGCGCGCAACTCGTCCCGCAGCGGCCCGACCAGCCGCCCGAAGGCGTCCCCGTCCCCCGCCCGCGCCGCCGCCACCAACTCCGCCGCCGTAGGTGACCGATCCGCCGCCACCAACTCCGCCGCCAACAGATCTGCCGCCGTCGGCGCCTGCTGCTCCACAGGCGACGGCTCCGCTGTCGGTAGCTGGGCTGCGGAGTCGGCTCCGCCCGTCCGGCTCTCGGCGGAGCTGGTCACGTCAGTCCTGGTCGGCCCTGGTCGGCCGGTGCTCGGCGATCCACCGCTCCACGTCCCGCCGCCGCCACACCTTGCCCATCACGAGCCGAGCAACCGGATCCGGAAACCCCTTCGTATTGGTGATCACGTTGGCACGTTGCCGCGAGATGCCGCCGAGCATCATCCGGATCTCCGCCACGCCCACCAGGTCCATGTTGTTGACGGTAGGCAACGGCACGTGCTACGCGAGAAACAACGTCGTAAAACTAGAGTCTCGACCGTTGACGGTAGACTACGGTTACCGTCACCATGGGGTCATGGTTCTCCGTAGTGCGGTGCCTCGGCGGCACGAGGCGATGCGTCCGCTCTGGTTGTGCCGGGCGTGCGGGGCGGAGTGGCCGTGCGCGCCCGCCCGCCTCGCCCTGGTCGCCCGCTTCGGGCAGGACCGCGTCTCCCTCGCGGTCTACCTGGCCGTCCTGATGGACCGGGCGTACGACGACAAGGCCGCGCTCAACCCGGCGCCCGGGCCGGACGTGGCCGAGTTGTACCGCCGCTTCCTGGGCTGGATCCGCTCGGCCACATCCCGCCACCTGGTCCTGGACGTGGACCGGTCACGCCGAAACGCTAACGCCGATTCCACTCCGCCCGGCACCGATCCGCCCGACTCCAGCCACGAGGCCCCGCCCCACCAGGCCCCGTTCCCAGCACCTCCCCACCGAGAAGGCGCCTGACCCGCCCGCGCCGATTCCCGCCCACCCCGACACCCCCAGCCCTCGCCCCGCACCGGCCCCGCCCACTCCACCCTGCTGACCCGGCTCAGGGCCCCCAGCTCAAGGGCCCGACTCAGGGCCCCCAGCTCAAGGGCCCGACTCAGGGCCCCCAGCTCAAGGGCCCGACTCAAGGGCCCCCTGGCTCAGTAGGCGGCTCAACCCCGGGCTCGCTGCCCCATATCTGGGGCAGCTCCAAAGGGCCCACATACCACTGTTCTTTCCGCCGCCGACGCGCCCGACCGCCGCCCGATGCGCGGCCGGCGGCGGGGCGTCGAGCAGCGGCCGGGCGCGACGAGCGGGTGGCCCGGGTCGGAGTGATCGCCCAGCTGCGGGCGACTGATCCGTTTTGCCCGGCCGCCCGAGGGTACGGCCGAGAAGCCCGTTCATCGCCAGCTCCGTGGAGGGGATCCGCACAGATGGAATCCAGCAAGCCCGTCCAAGCCGTGAAGAACGTCGTGGAGAACGCGGCCGGGAAGGTGGCCGACGCCCTGGCCCCGGACGCTCCCGGCGCTCCCGGCAGCGCGCCACCGTCACTGGAGGAGCCGACGACGCCGCACGACCCGCTGCCGCCGAAGAAGGAGCAGGGGGCGCCGGAGACCCGTACGCCGACCGGGGCGAAGACCGGCGCGCCGACCACCGCGAACGGTCAGCAGGGCGCGTACCTGACCACCGCGAACGGCGCGCGGCTGCGGGACACCGACCACTCGCTCAAGGCCGGGCCACGTGGCCCGATCCTGCTCCAGGACCATCACTTCCGCGAGAAGATCACCCACTTCGACCACGAGCGGATCCCGGAGCGGGTGGTGCACGCCCGGGGCGCCGGGGCGCACGGGGTGTTCACCGGCTACGGCACCGCCGAGGGCGTGACCCGGGCCGGGTTCCTGGCGAAGGGGAAGGAGACCCCGGTCTTCGTCCGCTTCTCCACCGTGCTCGGCTCGCGCGGGTCGGCCGACACCGTCCGGGACACCCGTGGGTTCGCCACGAAGTTCTACACCGACGAGGGCACGTTCGACCTGGTCGCCAACAACATCCCAGTGTTCTTCATCCAGGACGCGATCAAGTTCCCCGACGTGATCCACGCCGGCAAGCCACACCCGGACCGGGAGATCCCGCAGGCGCAGAGCGCGCACGACACGTTCTGGGACTTCGTCTCGCTGCACACCGAGGCGCAGCACCACACCATCTGGAACATGTCCGACCGGGGCATCCCGCGTTCGTACCGGACGATGGAAGGCTTCGGCGTGCACACCTTCCGGCTGGTCAACGCCGCCGGGGAGACCGCGCTGGTCAAGTTCCACTGGAAGCCCAAGCTGGGCGTGCACTCCCTGACCTGGGAGGAGGCGCAGATGCTCGGCGGCCTCGACCCGGACTTCCACCGGCGGGACCTGTACGACGCGATCGAGGCCGGCGCGTACCCGGAGTGGGAGCTGGGCATCCAGGTCTTCCCGGACACGCCGGAGGAGACGTTCGCCGGGATCGACCTGCTCGACCCGACGAAGATCGTCCCGGAGGAGCTCGCCCCGGTGCAGCCGATCGGGCGGCTGGTGCTCAACCGGACGCCGACGAACTTCTTCGCCGAGGTCGAGCAGGTCGCCTTCCACGTCGGCCACCTGCCGCCGGGCATCGACGTCACCAACGACCCGCTGATGCAGGGCCGCCTCTTCTCGTACGTGGACACGCAGCTCACCCGGCTGGGCGGGCCGAACTTCACGCAGATCCCGATCAACCGGCCGCACGCCCCGGTGAACGACATGCTGCGCGACGGCTTCCACCAGCACGCCGTGCACGCCGGGGTCGCGCCGTACCGGCCGAACTCGCTCGACGGCGGCAACCCGTTCCCGGCCGGGGACGCCGAGCACGCGTTCGTGGACGTGCCGGTGACGGTGACCGAGGCCCCGAAGATCCGGGCCAACCCGGCGTCGTTCGAGGACCACTACAGCCAGACCCGGCTGTTCTGGCTGAGCATGTCGCCGGTGGAGAAGGAACACATCATCCGCGCGTACACGTTCGAGCTGGCCAAGTGCTACCACCAGGCGATCAGGGAGCGGCAGCTCCAGTGCCTCGCCA
This sequence comes from Micromonospora sp. WMMD882, assembly GCF_027497255.1. Classification (NCBI taxonomy): domain Bacteria; kingdom Bacillati; phylum Actinomycetota; class Actinomycetes; order Micromonosporales; family Micromonosporaceae; genus Micromonospora; species Micromonospora sp. WMMD882. Next base: position 4,847,010 of record NZ_CP114903.1, on the reverse strand, counting down.
ACATCGACCCGCTGCTCTGCGCGGAGGTCGCCACCGGGCTGGGCCTGCCCGCCCCGGAGCCCACCGTGCCGCTGGCCGAGGTGACCCCCAGCCCGGCGCTGTCGCAGGTCGGGCGGGAGTGGCCGGGCGACGGTCGGATGGTCGGCATCGTCGTCGACGCCAACTCCGACCTCGACGGGGTCGGTGAGGTGCAGCGGGCGGTGTTCAGCGCCGGCATGGTGCCGCTGCTGATCGCCGCGCACGGCGGCACCGTCGGGCACCTGCCCGTACAGCGGACGTTCGCCACCGCCCGGTCCGTCGAGTTCGACGCGATCCTGCTGGCCGGCGCGCCGGCCCCGGCGCCGGACGCGCTGCCGGCGCGGGACGCCAAGGCGGGCGCGGCGGACCCGGTGACCGTCGACCCGCGGGTGCTGCTGCTGGTGGAAGAGTGCTGGCGGCACGCCAAGGCGATCGGCGCGTGGGGCGCCGGCGTCGACGTGCTGCGCCAGACCGGCGTGGCCGGCTCGCCCGGCGTCGTCACGGCCGACTCCGGCCCGGAGACCCTGGACGCCGTGCACCGGCTGATGGCCCTGCACCGGGTGTGGGAGCGGTTCCCCGCCACGGTCGCCTGACCCACCCACGGCCCGTACGACCCGGCAGCCGCCAGGTCGTACGGGCCGTCAGCCCGCCGGCCGCAACTGAGTCTCTGCCGGTTTTCGCCACGGCAACCGGTCACGGGGGAGGGTGGGGCGGGGTAGGAAGATGGGCGACGAGCACCCTCAGGACGACCACTTCAGTGAGAGGGATCACCGATGAGCCTGGACCGACCGATCGCCCCGGACCCGTACGAGCTGCTGCCGACCGTCGGGGCGTTCACCCTGACCAGCGCGGACGTGGCCAACGGCGAGCCGATGGACGCCGCGTACGCGCACGGCAGCGTGGGCGGTGAGAACGTCTCGCCGCAGCTCGCCTGGGCGGACTTCCCCGCCGAGACGAAGGGCTTCGTGGTCACCTGCTTCGACCCGGACGCGCCGACCGGCAGCGGGTTCTGGCACTGGGTGCTGGTGAACCTGCCGGCCACGACGACCGAGCTGCCCCGGGGCGTCGCCGAGGGCGAGCTGGGCGGGGCGTTCAGCGTCCGCAACGACTACGGCCAGCAGGGGTACGGCGGGGCGGCGCCGCCGGCCGGCGACCGCCCGCACCGGTACGTCTTCGCGGTGCACGCCCTGGACGTGGAGAAGCTGGACGTGTCGCCGGACGCCTCTCCGGCGTACGTCGGGTTCAACCTGGCCTTCCACACGGTGGCTCGGGCGGTGATCCGCCCGACGTACCAGGTGAAGGAGTGACCGGCGGGCGGGCCGTGACCGTACGGACGGTCGCGGCCCGCCGGGCCGTCAGCGCGGGGACGCCGGGCCGTGCGTGCGGACGCCGTCAGTGCGGGACGCGGGCGACGGCGAAGACCGACTGGCCGAACGGCGGCCTGACGAGCTGCTCGGCGGCCTTGGTCAGCGGCAGGACGGTGGTGTCGTAGACCTTGACCATCGGGCCTTCCTTCGGCATCAGCCGGAAGACCTTGGTGGCCATGAAGTAGCCGATCAGGCCGAGCGCGTTGGCGTACTGGATTCGCTCCACCCGGAGGCCGGCGCTGCTCATGGCGGCCCCGAGGGTGCGCCGGGTGTACCGGCGGACGTGGCCGGTGGCGATGTCGGCGGGGCTCATCGCGAACTGGAACGCCGGCACGATGATGATCACCGCCCCGCCGGGGCGGACGAGGTCACGCATGCTGCGCAGCGCCTCCACGTCCTCCTCGATGTGTTCGAGGACGTTGTACGACACCGCCGCGCTGTAGTCGCCGCGCGGGTCGTCGTGCGGCAGCAGCATCTCCCGGACCTCGATGGTCGGGTGGTCGGCCAGGCGTTCCTTGAGCGCGACCAGGCGGTCCGGGTCGGCTTCGGTGGCGGTGAACCGGGGCAGGCGCGGCGCCCACTCCAGGGCGTAGTCGCCCAGGCCGCTGCCGATCTCGATCGGGTTGTCACCGAGGTACGGGATGGCGAGCTCGACGAACCATCGACGGTGGTTGACGGCTGTGGCCAGGCCCTCCAACACCTCGGACTGCACGCGCTGGTCCCCAGTGATTTCTGCCATGCGTCGATTCCTCACCATATGACTCGATCCGCACCCGGACCGACAGAGTCAACCACCTGTGGCGGCGGCGCGGAAATCGGGCCGTCCGGATGACCGAAATACGGTCGGGTCGGGGGTGCGGGATCTTCGACGGGGCGAACCCGGCACATGCTACGCGGAAACTGCGAAACACACACCTTGGCAGGGTTGACCTGACTACGCTGTGAATTGTCATGACTACTCCGGCCTCGGATGGCGACCCGGGCGGGTTCCGCCGGGCGGGGCGCTCCGGCGCAGTCCAGCGTGACGGTCCAGGGCTGCCGGACGCCGGCGTGCGGCTCGCCGGGCGGTGGCTGCCCGACGTCGCCGCCGTGCTGAGTTTCGTGCTGCTGGCCGGCTGGGTGACCGCCCGGTTCTGGCTGGACCCGACCCAGGAGAGTCTCGTCAACGCCACCGACCAGGCGCAGTTCGAGTGGATGATGGCGCACGGCGCACGGGTGGTGACCGATTTCGCCTACCCGTTCGGGTCGGACCGGATGAATGTGCCGGACGGCGTCAACCTCATGGCGAACACATCCGTATTGTCCGTTTCTTTGCCAATGACGCCGATCACTGAGCTCTTCGGCCCCCGGGCCGCCTTTCTGCTCTTCCTCACCAGCGCGTTGGCCGCCACCGGGACCGCCTGGTATTTCGTCATCTCACGGGTGCTCGTCCCGTCCCGACCGGCCGCCTGGACCGGCGCGCTGTTCTGCGCGTTCTCGCCGGCGATGATCTCGCACGCCAACGCCCACCCCAACATCGTCGCCCAGTACGTCGTACCGCTGATCGTCTGGCGGACCCTCGCGCTGCGCCGACCGGGCCGGTGGCTGCGCAACGGCGTACTGCTCGGGTCGTTGATCGTGTGGCAGACGTTCCTCAACCCGGAGATCCTGCTGATGACCGCGGTCGGCCTCGGCGTGGTGGTGGCCGTGCTGCTGTTGCGCCGACCCGACCTGCGGCGCGACACCCGGCCGTTCCTCGCCGGTCTGGCCGTCGCCGCCGGGTTCTCGCTCGTCCTGCTGGCGTACCCGCTGTACGTCATGCTCCTCGGCCCCGGCGCGTACGACGGCCTCTCCGCGCTGATCCGCGGCTACTCCAGCGACCTGGCGTCCTTCTTCGCCTGGCCGGGCGAGTCGCTGGCCGGCGACCCCCGGGACACCGAACGGCTGGCCCGCAACCCGACCGAGGAGAACGCCTTCTTCGGCTGGCCGCTGGTCGTGCTCACCCTGGCCCTGGTCTGGTGGCTGCGGGGCCGGGCGGAGGTGCTCGGCCTGGCCGCCGTCGGAGTGATCTTCACGGTGCTGTCGCTGGGCCGCGAGCTGCGCTACGACGGTCAGGGGACCGGCGTGCCCGCCCCCTGGGCGGCGCTGGAGAACCTGCCGATCCTGCACTCCGTGGTGCCGACCCGCTGGGCGCTGGCGCTCACCCCGGTCGTCGGCCTGCTCCTCGCGTACGGCGTCGGGCACGCGGCCGGGCTGACCCGGCGGCATCCGGCGGCCCGGCGGCAGATCCGGTTCGCCACCGGCACCGTGCTGCTGATGGCGTTGCTGCCGCTGACGCCGACGCCGCTGCCCACCACCCGGATGGACCCGGTGCCCGAGTTCGTCACCTCCGGGGCCTGGCGGCCCTACCTGGCCGGCGGACGGAGCCTGGTCACCCTGCCGATGCCGGACACCGACTACGCGGACCCGCTGCGCTGGTCGGCGGTGACCGGCCTGGAGCTGCCGATCGCCCGGGGCTACTTTCTCGGCCCGGACCGCCGCCCGGACGCGCCCGAGGGGCGGATCGCGCTGTTCGGCGCCACCCCGCGCCCCACCAGCACGTTCTTCACCACGATCCGGCGCACCGGGGCGGTGCCGCCGATCACCCCCCAGACGCGGGTGGCCGCCGTGGACGACCTGCGGTACTGGCGGGCCGGGGCGGTGGCGCTCGCCGGCCACCGGCACGAGGACGCGCTGCGCCGGGGTATGACCGAACTCACCGGCATCGAGCCGGTCCGTACCGGCGGAGTGTGGCTCTGGGACGTCCGCCCGCTGGTCGACTGAGGCGGCGGCCCGAACGTCGCGGGTCACTTGGGGGTGCCGTCGAAGCGGGGGCGCGGTCAGGGGCGGACGCAGCAGCCCTGGCAGTACTTCGGCTTCGGCAGCGTGAACGCCAGGCAGCAGGTGCGCCGCTGCACCGTCGGCTCACCGGACGGGCCGGGCACCAGCTCGACCAGGTCCGCCACGCCGAGCGTGTCGAGCAGCGCGCCGACCGCCTCGACCGCCGAGCCGGGCAGCACGTCGGCCGCCCGCAGCACCCCGTGGGCGACCCCGGACGCGACCGAGCCGAGCAGCGTACGGGCCCCGATGCGGACCTCACGCTGGATGGCCCCGATCATCGGCGTCAGGTGGGCGTCGAGCAGCGACGCGCGGAGCACGCCCAGCAGCTCGGCCTCGTCGGCGACCACCCGCACCTCGGGCGGGGCGGCCAGCGCCAACGGGTCGCTGGGCAGCACCGCGACCGTGGTGGACGGGCGCAACCCCAGCGTGACCTGGGGCTGGTCGTCGTCGAAGCGGACCAGCACGTCGGCCGGGTCGAGCAGCGGCACCCGCCGGGCCGACGCCCAGCCGAGCGCCGCCGGCAGGGCCAGCCAGTAGCTGTACGACTTCCAGGCCAGCGCGGCGCACGCGTGCGGGGGGCCGCCCCACTGGCGGGCGGCGGCGCGCAGCAGCTCGGGCACCCGGGCGCCGCCGACCAGGGTGGTGGCCGGCGACCAGCCGTACCCGTCGGGGACCAGCAGCCCCGGCGTGAGACCGGGCAGGTCGTCGGTGCCGAACACGGCCCGCAGCGTGGCGCTCACCGGGGCGAGTGGAGCGGCGACACTCGGGGTGGGCACGACCGTCGTCACGTTCACTCCCCTCGCACACACCCGGCACTGTCTGAGCTAAGGCTAACCTAACCCGGGCGGTTCGTCAGGGGAAGCCCACCGCTCTCCGTGATCGCCGCGCGAGCCTCCGGTGAGCGCTCACGTGAACCTGTCAAGGGAAGAGTCGGCAACGTGCCACTCCGGTAGAAATCTTCGCGGCAAACGTGAAACTGATACTCCCGGCCATGAGGAAGCAGATGACGACCTCGCCCCTCGAACGGGCAGCCGACTCGTTCGCGGCCGAGCTCGGCCGGCACCGCATCGAGCGGGGGCTGTCCAAGAAGCAGCTCGCCACCCTCATGGGGTTCGACCCGTCGTACGTCAGCCACGTGGAGAGCCGCCGGCACCGCCCCACCGAGGACTTCGCCCGCCGCGCCGAGGCCGTGCTGGAAGCCGGCGGCACGATCTGGCAGCGCTTCAAGGAGTACGACGACCTGCGGCACACCCGCTCCAGCCCGCCCCACCGGGACCCGCCGACCCCCGGCCAGTGGATGCCCCCCGGGACGGGCCTGATCGTCGAACACGAAGCCGCCAGCCTCACCCACCACGAGGACGGCTACCACTGCGTCATCCGGCGCTCCCTCTACAACGCCGGCACCGAACCGGTCACCCGCTACCTGGCCCGCGTCGCCGTCGACCGGTACCCGAGCGACCCGGGCCGCTCCAACCGCCACCACCGGGACCACCCCCTCACCTTCTCCGAGCTGCGCCTGCGCGCGTACCGGGACGACCGGGGCGAACGGGAGCCGATGCACTGGCGGGCCAAGCACGACCGGGACGCGTTCAAGGAGTTCTGGCTGCTGTTCGAGAACGCCGACGGACGGTTCCCGCTCTACCCCGGCGACCGGGCCACCATCGAGTACGAGTACCGCGTCGGACACGAGAAGTGGGGCCCCTGGTTCCAGCGCGCCGTCCGGGTGCCGACCCGGGCGCTCGACGTCCGGCTGGACCTGCCCGCCGCCCTGGACCCGCAGGTGTGGGGGCTGGAGACGTCCCTCTCGGCCGAGGAGGGTCCGCTGCGTACGCCGGTGAGCCGGCACGACGAACGGGGCCGGGCGATCTTCGAGTGGGCCACCGAGAACCCCCCGCTGAACGCCAGGTACCGCCTCCAGTGGCGGTTCCGGCACGCTCCCCCGCCACCCACCCGCAACGGGGCCGACGCCGCCCGGCCCCGCCCCAGCGACCGGATGCGGTCGGCGGGCATCGTCCAGCGCGGCGCCGACCTGCTGCGACAGCCCGTCCGGCAACTCGACCTGCCCGACGAGGCGGAAGTCGCCCGGGACGTGGTGGACCGGCTGCGCGCCGCCCTGAGCCGACTGGACGAGGTGCACCGGTTCAGCCGGGGCGTCGGCCTGGCCGCCCCGCAGCTCGGGTACACCTGCGCCGTGGTGGTGATCCGCCCACCGGACCGGCTGGCCGAGCCGGTGGCGCTGCTCAACCCCCGGGTCGTCGACGCCTCCCCGGACACCGACGAGCAGTACGAAGCCTGCCTCTCGTTCTTCGACCACCGGGGGCTGGTGCCCCGACCGCTGCGGCTCGACGTGGAACACGCCCGCCCGGACGGCAGCCGACTCATCACGTCCTTCGAGTTCGGCATGGCCCGGCTCGTCGCGCACGAGGTCGACCACCTGGAGGGTCGGCTCTACGTCGACCGGATGGCGTCCGGGGTGCCGCTGGTGCCCGTCGAGGAGTACCACGAGGTCACCCCCGCCTGGCGCTACTGACCCCGACCATGGCCGGTGGCCGGTGGAGGGGGGCCGGGTCGCGTGCCCCAGGGGGCGGGGGCACGCGACCCGGCTTCGGGGGGAGGAAGGTCTGAACCGGCTACAGGTCGCCGAAGGTGTCGTACCGGACGTGCTGCGGCGGCACCTGGTCGGCGGCGAGCGCCCGCAGCGTCGCCCGGACCATCGCCGCCGAACCCGAGACGAAACAGTCGTGCGAGGTCCAGGGGCCGTACCGGGTGACCACCTCGGAGATCTCACCCCGTTCGCCGTCGAAATCCGGCTCGTCGCTGCACGCCGGGGTCACCGACAGCCACGGGTACGCCGCCACCAGCTCCCGCAGCTCGTCCAGCGCCCACAGGTCGACGGCCCGGCGGGCCCCGTAGAAGACGTGCGCCCAGCGGGTCCGGTTGTACGAGGTCAACTCCTCGACCAGGGCCTTGACCGGGGCCAGCCCCACCCCGCCGGCCACGCAGAGGATGTCCCGCTCGGAGGAGCGGTCCAGGGTCATCGCCCCCATCGGCGCGGCGACCCGGAGCAGGTCCCCCGGCCGGACCCGGCGCACCAGGGCGCCCGACAGCCAACCCGCGCCGGGCGTGCGAACGTGGAACTCCAGGATGTTGTCGTCGTTCGGGGCGTTCGCCACCGAGTACGTCCGCCACACCCGGGGCAGGTAACGGGGCACCTCGACGCTGACGTACTGACCGGCCCGGTAGGGCAGGGGGTGCTGGAGGACCTGCGCCGTCAGGACCGCCGTGTCCGACCCGTACCGCTCGTGGGTCAGCACCTCGGCGTGCCAGAACGGCGGGTTCCCGTCCGCCGCCGCGCCGTCCTGCATCTTCTGCGCCATCGCCGTGTACGCGTCCCGCCACGCCTGGTCGAACTCGAGGTTCCAGCCGTCCCCGGCGGTGCTCCGCAACGCGTCCAGCAGGGCGACGCCCATGGTGGTGTAGCTCTCCGGCGTGACGTGGTACTTCCGGTGGTCCCGGCCGAGCGCGCGCAGGTACTCGTCGAAGCTCTCCGGGTCGCCGACGGTGTGGATGGCGGTGACGATCGCGTCGAGGAGCCGGTCGCCCTGCCCCGCCATCTGGACGGGGAAGAGCCTGCGCAGGTCCGGGTCGAGGAGGAACGCCCGGGCGTAGAAGTAGTCGCTGAGCCGCCGCCGATCCCCTTCGACGAGGGCCCAGCTCTCCTTCAACAGCCGCGCGAAGTTCTCCATCGGCGCTCCTTCGGCAGGACGGCGGATCATCGGGCAGGACCCAGCATGGACACGGAGCGTCCACGCTGGTCGCACAGACTGTGCGATCGGAGACGGCGATCCCGCACGCTGCCAGGGTCGGCGTCGCCGGCGGTGCCGGGCAGACGGAGGATCGGGCACAGTGGTGCGGTGACCGTTGAGCTCACCCGCCCGGCGTCCCACCGGGTCCTCGGCGCGGAGACACTGCTGGTGCTCGGGCTGTCGCTCGGGCAGTCCGCGGTCTACGCCACCGTGTCGATCATCGCGAAGCTGACCGCCGAGGGCGGACTCGCCCGGTCGACCGCCGCGCTGAACACCTCCGTGTCGCCCCGACCGTGGCTGGACCTGACGTACCAGCTTCTCGGGATCGTCTTCGCGCTGCTGCCCGTGCTGCTCGCCGTACACCTGCTCGGTCGGGATCCGGGCGACGCCGGCCGGACCATCGGCCTGGACGCCCGACGGCCCGGCCAGGACCTGGCCCGGGGCGCCGGCCTGGCCGCGCTGATCGGGCTGCCCGGCCTGGCGCTGTTCTGGGCCGCCGCGCAACTCGGCCTGAACGCCACCCTCGTGCCGGCGGCGCTGCCGGAACTCTGGTGGACGGTGCCGGTGCTGGTCCTCGCCGCCGTGCAGAACGCGGTGCTGGAAGAGGTGATCGTGGTCGGCTACCTGACGACCCGGCTGCGGCAACTCGGCTGGCGGGTCGCCGCGGTGGTCGCCACCAGCGCCCTGCTGCGCGGCTCCTACCACCTCTACCAGGGCTTCGGCGCGTTCGTCGGCAACGTGGTCATGGGCGTGGTGTTCAGCCTGTTCTACCTGCGCACCCGACGGGTGATGCCGCTGGTCGTCGCGCACACGCTGCTCGACATCGTGGCCTTCGTCGGCTACTCCCTGCTGCCCCGGGAATGGTTCGACTGGCTCTGACCGCGCGGGCCCTCGTCACCGGCGTCGGCGGTCGGTAAGCCGGCCCCGTTGCCGCGTTGCCGGGCCCCGTTGCCGGGATGCCGGCCCTCGTCGCCGGGATGCCGGCCCCCGTTGCCGGGATGCCGGGTCGGCCGGGCCCCGTTGCCGGGTCGGCCGGGTGTCGTTGCCGCGTTGCCGGATCGGCGGTGGGTCAGCCGGGCGACCGTCGGTAGGCGGCGATGGTCCGGGCGGCCAGCCGCTCGGTGGCGGCCGACGCGCCCGCCGCCGCGGCGAGCGCCGCCGCGCCGGGCAGCAACCGGGACGCCACCCGCAGCGCCACCCAGCCGCCGGCCTGCGCCGCCAACGGCGCGGCCAACCGCCAGGCCGCCTCGGCGATCCGGCCCCACGGCGGCTCGTCGTCGCCGTCCACCGCGTGCGCGCCCCGGCCCGCCCGCACCGTCGTCCGGTCCGCACGGCCCGCGACGATCTCGTGGGCCGCCTGGTCGGTCTGCGCCCCGTCAGCCGCCGCCTGGCCAATTCGCGCCTGGTCGGTCGCCGCCTGGCCGATCTGCGCCTGGCCGATCGCGTCTCGGGCCGGGCGTGCCTGGTCGGCCGCCTGGGCGGCGGCGAGCGCCGCGCGGGCGCTGTCGGCGTCCGGATGCGCCCGGGTCAGCACCAGCAGCTCGACGGCCCGCTCCGGGTCGGTGGGGTCGCGGTCGTGGGCCGCGGCGAGGTGCAGCACCAGGCCGGCCTGGGCCCAGAGCACCGCCGCCAGCTCGGCCAACGGCGCGAAGAGACCGGCGAACGCCGCGGTCGCCCCGCCCACCCCGGCCGACCGGACGAACCGCCGGGTGGCGAGCCGGGCCAGACCGTCCGGCGTAGCCCCGGGGTACGCGTCACGAAGCGCGTCCGCCCAGGCGCGGGCCTGCGGCCCGATCCGCTGCACCGCCGCCAACGCCAGCAGCTCCGGAGCGAAGGCCGGATCCGCCACGATCCGAGCCCGGTCGACGGTACGGCCAGCCGCCCGCCGTTCCACGTCACCTACCGCCCTGCCACGCGCCCTCGGCGCGGTGGTCTTCTTCGGCGCGGTGGTCTTCTTGACCGGGGAAGCCCCGGCGGCCGTGGTCTTCGCGGGTGTGGTCTTCGCGGGTGTGGTCCTGGCGGTTGTGGTCTTCGCGGTGGCGCGTTTCCGGGGCGCGGGGGCTCCCACCTGGGCCACAGGGGTAGTCTCCTGGCCCCCTGACTGATCGGATCCGGCGCCGGCGCGGTGTTCCTGATCACTCCCGGGGGCGGGGTCGGCCTCCGACCCGGTCGACGCCTGCGCGTCCCGGCCGGAGGACGAACGCCCGCTCGCGGCGATCTTCTGCCGGGGCGCGCGGCGGGCGGGCGCCGGGGGTGGCCCGGCCGGTTCGGCAGGTCCGGCGGTGTCCGGTGGCCGGAACAGCACGTCAGGAGCGGGCGCCGTCCGGCGTCGACGGGCTTCACCTGCGGTTTCCGGCTGGTCGACGGTGGCGTCGGGTTCGCCTGCCGGGTTGGCCGGCGGGGTGAAGGTCGGCTTCGGGGAACGGCCTCGGCGTGTCGCGGCACGCGGCTCGCGGCGAGGCGGATCGCTCGGCGGCTGCTCCTGCATATCGATGGAGCGTAGTCCGGATCGAGGCGCGGCACAGCGGAAAACGCTGGTCGTTGACCATGGAAGGCGGGCCGGAGCCGGCGGAGCCGGAAGTCGTTTTGCTCCCGACCCGGGGTGACCTGTATCCTCGGGCAGCGGTGGTCTGCTGGGCCACCGGGGAGACTTCGCCTAGTCTGGTCTATGGCGCCGCACTGCTAATGCGGTTGGGGTCTTAAAGCCCCTCCCGGGTTCGAATCCCGGAGTCTCCGCGCTAGGCCGGGTGTGTAAACTGGCCGAGCACAAGCGCCCGTAGCTCAACGGATAGAGCATCTGACTACGGATCAGAAGGTTAGGGGTTCGAGTCCCTTCGGGCGCACAAGATCACAGGGGGTCTGACCTGCCGAAACGGCGGTCAGGCCCCTTTGCTTTTCCGTCCCTTGTGGTCGGTTGGGTGCTCGGTGGGTGCTCGTGCGACGAGCATCCCTCACGTCCGGCCCTGTCCGGTGCGCGGTTGCCATGTCCGGGTGGGTTTTGACCATGTGGGGTCTACCGTTGCTGGTGCCCACATTCTGGTACGCGAATCTGCTCCGAGTTCGTCGTTGAGCCTGGTGGGTTTCGGTGTCTCCGGCTTGGCGGCGTGTGCGGTGGCACCCTCGGGTGGGGATGGCCTCCCGCTACTGCGATCGTCTACTGTCAGCGTGCCGTGAGGGGTCAGTAGCGAATGGTGATCAGCCCCTCGGTTGACGTGGGGGGAACCACACACACGTGGTCAGTTTTCAGGCGGAGCCGACAATCCCGACCCCGTCGCCACCGTCATCAACACTTCGGCGGTGGCGGCGGGCTTTGCTTGGGCCCGCCGAGACGTTGCCGCCTATGCCCGGCAACTCGAATCTTGCTGCTGCCAGCGGGACGTGCGGCATCTGCTCGACCCCCTGTCCACGGCCAGATGAGCCACTCGCTTGGACCGGCGCAGGGTCCGGGTTCGCCGCATGTCGCCGTCGTGGGCCGCGCCAACATCGACATCACTGTACGGATGCCAGGGCCGTCGGTTGTCGGCCGCACGACGTTCGCGTCGTCGCCGGCGACGACACCTGCCGGCGGTAAGAGCCTCAACCAGGCCCTGGCCGCCAGCCGGGCGGGCGCGCACGCCAGTCTGATCGGCAACGCCGGCGACGACCACTGGGGCGCCTTCCTATACCGGCCCCTGACCGACGCGGCCGTTGACGCGTCCTGCTTCCACCTCGTGCCGTCGGCGTCGACCGGAATCGCGGTCATCGAGGTCGACCCCGACGGAGAGAACCGCATCATCCTCGCGCGGGCCCCGGAAACCGAACTCACCGGCGAGCAGGTACGCAGCAGACTCGCAGAGCTGCACGCCTCGGTCGTGGTGACCCAACTCGATCTCCCACCCGACGCCGTTGACGCTGTCTTCCGACACCACCGCGCGCGGGCGCTCATCGGCAACCTGGTACCGCATCCCACACTCGGACCAACCGCGTTGGCCCCACTGGACCTGTTCGTTGCCAACGAGGCCGAGGGATGAGCCCCGCTTCAGCCAGAACATCGTTACCGGGTGGGCCGTTGTGCCCGGCCTTGCCCTTCCGCACCTCAGCGATTTAGCCCTTGGGACCTGCGCCGTGCAGAAAGACCATCGCCGCAATGCTGACTGTGGCCGTCCCGATCGTGGCGACTCCTCCGGCACCGAGGCCCTTCTCGACATTTTCTGTCACTGCGGCGGTGACTAGACCAGCCAGAATCCCGATGACGCCAGAGCTGACGAGAGCCATCAGCAGCCAGAGAAGACGTGTGGTAAGTGGCATGCCCTCGTCATGCTTGATTGGCATCGCGGAGGCTTCAGCCTTCGGCTGCATGTTGCAAAATCCCACCCTTCAAGATCCCAACCGCCCAAGTGCCGGGTCACGTAGTTCAGCCCGCAGAACCCAGGCCCGGTCAACGAGCCGGAGGGCGTACGACATCAGGCTCCAGCGCGTTCCGCCAGCTGCGGCAATGTCGTACAGCTCGCAGCGGTACTCCTCCCGATAACGGCTGCGGTGTTCGGCGGGCAGGACGCGAACAGCAGCGTTAACCAATCGCTCTGCGGAAGGCGAGCGTCGGATCCGCGTCGCCGAAGGCGTGCCCGATAGAGTCAGCTGGGCAGTACGCAAGGCCGCAGCTCGGGCCTCTGGGGTTAACTCACATAGCTCGCTGACCTTCAACCATGCAGACACTATGACGTTCTCACTCTCTGCGGTGGAGTGAGATCCCGCGCAGGCGAGGGCGTCATCGAGTGTCTCGGCCAAGCCCCACGGAGACCCGTCAAGTGGCTGACCACGTAAGAGCCGCTGCTCCAGCTTCTCGATGTCCCGCAAAGCCGACCGGGCAGCCCAGGCGCAGTCACACTCCCTGTCCTGAGCACCGTCGCGTAGGACCTGGACGGGTTTACGTAGCTCCTGGAGGAGTTCAGCCGCTCGCCGCGCAGTGGTCGCCATGTCACTCATCCGGTAATCCCGCCAGCCGCCGGGCCAAGACGCAGGCCGGCCAGCCGGCTGATCGGCGTGCGGGCGGTGGCCAACGCGTGTCGGGCGTGTTCAGCGCCATCTGGGCTCAGCTTGTAGTAGCGCCGCTTCGGACGACCTTCGATCGCGGGGTCGATCTCTTCCCAGCGCGATTCCAGCCAACCGAGACCTTCCAGCCGAGCCAGAATGGGGTGAATCGTGCCGGTCGCCAGCCCTGCCGCCTCACTCAGCTGCAGCCCGTACAACTCCCGGGTTGGGTTTTCCAGCAACGCGCGAAGTACGAGCTGCGTTTGCACAGTCATCTTCGGAGCCATGCCCTAACTCTAGCTAGCCCCTAGCTAGAGTTCAAGTGTGACACGAGTGCAATGGAATCGGCCGCCTACGACGCGCCCTCGACGCGGCCCACGCCGCCCACTCGGACCGCCTTAACCGCCAGCCGCACGCACGGAGCTGTACGTGGCGGAGAGGCCAGGAGGCGCGGCGTCGGGAAGCTCCTCATGGACCGGCTCGTCGAGGTAGCGGCCACGAACTCCTGCAGCCGGATCGAGTGGACCACCGACCGCGACAACGCGCAGGCGCAGCACTTCTACGAGAAGCTCGGCGTCGCGCAGAACGACAACAAGGTCTTCTACCGGCTTGAGGGTCAACTCGGCCTGGCGACCGACGCCAGGTAAGGGTGCGTCCCTGACCGTGATGGTTGCGGGGACGCGTGCTGAACGCGGGATTTTCATGCCTACTGCGACGACTACCGAGGAAGCCCACCCGCGCGGAGTTCGCCGTGCTACCGGCGGGCAGTGTCGATCAGCGCGTCGATCATCTACCTCTGCCGACGGGCACGATCGTGGCCTGCTCCATCACGAGGGCCGCTGCCATTGCCCCATGACCTGCCGGCTATCCGCCGATGCCGGGTAGGTGTGCGTTGATCGTTCTGACCTGGTCGGCGAGTTCGGGTATCTCGATGACCTCGACGCCTGCGGTGTGGAGGAGTTCGACGCCGTGGCAGGTGACGAAGAGGGGTGGCTCGCGTAGGGCGAGGACGACCCGGGTGATCCCGGCGGTGATGATCAGCACGGCGCAGGGGTGGGGGCGGGACTTGCGGACGCTGCACGGTTCGAGTGACGTGTAGATCGTCGCGCCGGTCAGGTCGACTCCGGTGGCGGCGAGTTTGGCGAGGGCGGATTCCTCGGCGTGGACGTGGGAGTCGGTCTCCCGGGAGAAGCCCCGGCTGACCTCGTGGCCGTGGCGGTCGACGATGACGGCGCCGACGGCGTAGGCGGTCTCCACCACCGGGCAGCGGCGGGACAGATCGATAGCGGCTTGCAGCCACTGCCGGTCGAGGTCCTGCTGGTCGGTCATGCCTGGCCTTGCCGGGGGGAGAAGGCGTAGCGGCAGTAGGACGACGTCGCCGAATCGGCGGGTCTCGACGAGCTGGGCGTGGTTGCCGGGGTTCCAGGGGAAGGCCCCGTCGCTGACGAAGCGGGGCGCCTTCAAGTCGCCGACGAAGAAGGGCGCGATGACGAGGTGGAGTTCGTCGGCGAGTCCGGCGGTGAGGAACTGGGTGTGGATGCTGCCGCCACCTTCGACCATCAACCGTGTGATGCCACGCGACGCCAGGTCCTCGACGACACGGCGTGGGTCGGCCGGGTCGCCGGCGTCCACGACCGTGGCCACACCGGCGAGTCGTCGCTGGGCCTTGTCCCATCCGGGGGTGGCGCAGTACACGATCTTCTCGGTGTCACCGGCGCGGAAGAACTGCGCGTCCGGGTCGAGGTCGCCGTGACCGGTCATGGTGACCTTCGTGGGTGAGGCCGGCAGACCGCGTGCGGTCCGGGCGTCCCGGCGGGCCTGGGACCGTACGAGCAGCCGGGGGTTGTCCTTCCTGATGGTGGTGGCTCCGACGAGGATCGCGTCGCACCCGGCCCGTACGGCGTTGACGCGGTCGAAGTCGGCGTCGTTGGACAGCAACAGCCTCGTCGTCGTGGTGTCGTCCAGGTAGCCGTCGATGGACATGGCGCAGCTCAGCAGGACGTACGGCCGCCTACTACTCACGGGGCGAGCTCCTCAGGTCGGTGGAGATGATCTGCTCGACGAGCCTGGTGAAATCCTCCGCCACGGCGCAGGCCTCAAGCGCGGCGAACATGTCCCCGGGCAGCCACGACCGCAAGGCTACGTCGGCCCGCATCCGGGCCATGACAGCACGGGCTGTCCCGCCGGTCGCGGCGAAGGGCAGCATCTTCTTGCCCATCGACGTAGCGACATCGACCTCGTCCAGTGTGCCCCGACCACCACCGATGATGAGCAGGAAATGAGCCGTCCGCTAATCGAAGCGCAGTTGTGGCACGTCGTGCAGGTCCGGGTTCGGTAGTCGGTGCATATGCGGTGAGGTGATCTCGATGATGAGCATCTCGGTGAGGAACTGGACGGTGGCGTCGAGCAGGTGGCTGGTGTGTGCGGTGGCGCTGTGTTCTTTCAGGCCGACGGTGATGTGGATGTGGGGCTGGATGGTCTGGGTGGTGTCGTCCCAGGCGATGGTGCCGCCGCCGAGGGCTTCGATGTTGGTGAGGTCGACGTGTGACCAGACGGGGGCTTCGGGGTTGTCGAGGCGTTGGCAGGTGCCGACGATCTTGGCGGTGGACAGGCCGGCGATGAAGACGGGAATGTAGCCCTGTTTGATGTCGTGGGTGCGGCAGGCGTCGGTGAGGGCGGTGTGGAAGTCGTCGCCGTGGTCGAAGACGACGCCGATCATGCGTCCGGGGGTGAGGTCGTGGCTACGCATCCGTCGTGCTCGTCTCCGACTGGTCGTTGCTGGTAATGGGTGTGGGCCAGGGCCAGGCGGCGGGCTCGGTGGTCCCGCCTGCGGTGGTGACCGCCGCAGCGATGTCCTGGGGTTTCGCTCCGGTGGCGAGGAGGGTCCGTAGCAGGATGCGGGCTTTGTAGGGGTGGAGCCAGCCGGCGGGGATGAGGCCGCGGCTGATGAGGTCCTGTTCGGAGCCGGGGAAGCCGTAGGTGCGGGTGAGGGTTGGTCCGGCTGGGGTGCGGGAGGCGAGGACGACCGGGATCCGGCCGGCGAGGGTGGTGAGGGCGTCGGCGAGTGGTTCGGGGACGTGGCCGACGCCGAAGCCGGCGATGACGAGGCCGTCGACGCGGGCGCCGATGGCGTCGAGGAGGGCGGGGTCGTCGTCGAGGGTGACGGTGTAGAGGCCGACGAGGGTCTTGGCCTGCTCGGTCGGGCTCGGGAGCGGGATGGTCAGCCGGTGCGGCAGCCGGGTCAGCATCCGCGCTGTGCCTTCGAGGACGTAGCCGAGTGGGCCGGTGTCGAGGGAGCGGAAGGTGGCGCCGCTGGTCGAGTGGGTCTTGGTGACCCAGCGGGCGGCGTGGATCTCGTCGGCGAGAACGACGAGGCAGCCTTGCCCGTGGGCGGCCGGGGCGGCGGCGGTGCGGATGGCGGCGAGGATGTTGGCGGGCCCGTCGGCGCCGGCGAGGGTGGGGTTGCGCATCGCGCCGGTGACGACGATCGGTTCGGGCCGGTGGTGGAGCAGGTCGAGCAGGTAGGCGGTCTCTTCGATCGTGTCGGTTCCCTGGGTGACCACGACGCCGACCGCGCCGTTCGCCAGCAGCTGGGTGGCGGCGGTGGCGAGTTCGGTGAGGTCGGCGAAGGTGAGCGACGCGCCGGGGCGGCGGCGGAAGTCCGTCACCTCGATCTCGATCCCGGTGGCGGCCAGCCCGGGCACGGCGTCGACGAGCTGCTGGGCGGACAGGGCCGGAGTGACGGCACCGCCGTCCGTGCTGCTCATGGCGATGGTGCCACCGAGGCCGAACACCACCACCCGTGGCGCGGACGTTGTCGAGATCGAGGACATGGAGGATCCCTTCCGGCGTTTCGCTGGTGGTGCGGGGAGCCTATTACGGCAGGGAGGCGACGAAGCGGCACGCGCGGTCGACGCCGTCGAGGGAGAGCAGGCGGCTACGGGGTTCGGCGATTCCGGCCAGGCCGTGCTCTCCGAGTTCGGCGCAGCGGGTGCGAAGCCAGGCCCAGTCGAGGTCGAGGTAGTCGGCGAAGGCCTGCAGGCGGCGGCAGGCGGTGTCGGCGTCGATCACGGAGTGTGCCCGCACGTGTCCGACGGCGTCGCGGTACTCGGCCAGCGTGGAGCGCTGGTCGGTGACGTCGACGTGCCAGACGCCGTCCGCCCGGATCCAGCTCGCCACGATCGCACGCCGCTGGGTCAGGACCAGGCCGGGAAGTACGCTGTACTCCGGCTCGTCGGTGACCGCGACGTTGATGCCGAAGGACTCCATCAACGCGACCGCCAGCAGCAGGAGGATCCGTTCCGGCTCCGCCGATGTCGAAACGGCGGCCGGGGGGACACAGAACATTCTCGTCGCGTGCTGGGCGCTGTTCGCGAGCCGTCCGGCGGTCTCCTCCAGGTAGCGCAGCTTGTGCCCGAACAGCAGCCAGGTGCTGGCCTCCTCGCCGTGCTGTTCCCGCGTCCAGTAGGTGGGCACCTCGGTGAGCTCGGCAGAGTGGCGGCTGATGTGGTCAGCGCAGAATGCGGAGCCAAGCCACATCCGCGACACGGTGTCCAGGTCCTGCGCGATGTCGCCGCTCACGGCGGACCGGGTCAGGTGGCTGTACCGCGCGGCGGCGGCCCGCGACGCTTCCAGCGGGGCGTCGTCGAGCAGCAGCGCCTGGTCGAGGTTTGCCACGGCCCACAGCACCGCCGCGGTGATCGCGTCGAGCCGGTAGACGCGGGGGATGAGCAGGCGGGCGTCGTCGCCGATATCAACCAGGCGCCGTGATGCTTGCCGGGAGTCCAGCGCGAACAGGCCGTCGCCGGTGGGGCTGCTGACCCGCCCGGCGACGAGGCGACGCTGCAGGGAACGCTGCCACTGCCGGCCAGCATCGGCCCGGGGGATCGTGGCGAGGATCCTTCCGTCGTCTACGGCCGGATACACCTCCACATCGATGGCCGCACCGGGGAAATACTGCCCACGGGGCGCGGCCAGCGTCAGGCCCTGCCCCACTCCGCCTGCGGCCTGCTCAAGGAGGGACACCGTCGCCAGCGAGGGATCCGGATCCGGTCGACCCTTCGACGAAAGCAGCTGGCGAAGCGCCACGAGGCCGGAGCCCCGGTCGTCGCGGGCAGGCGTGGTGTCTGCGGCCGCGCCCCATCGGGCTCGCCGCGCGGCCTCGTCCCGCTCCGCGTGGTGCTGCTGCTCCAGCCGGCGGTAGGCGTCGTAACCGCTGGTCAGCTGGCCACCCGCCTGCAACAGAGCGTCGCACTGCTGCCAGAAGATTCGGTCGACCACCTGCCTGCCGGCCTCGACGTTCGCCACCGTGCTGCGGGTGCTGAGGACCTGCTCCGCAACGTCCTTCTGCCGGAGGCCACGGGCTTTCCGCAGGTCACGGAGTCGTTTGCCGAGCGCCTGCTTGGTCTCTTGGAGCTGTTGTGGATCGATCATGCTCGTGGCTCCTCCGCGCTGCCGAAGATGGCTTCGTTGGCCGCTTGAGCGAGTGTGGCTTGGGTGGTGGCGGGGATCCCGATCCGGTTCCAGTGGAAGATCACGTGTTCTGCGATGACGGCGCGTAGTCCACGTGTGAGTTTCCCGGTTTCGCGTAGGCCTCGGAGGGCTGTGCCGGCGTTGTCGAACGCGGTTTGCCAGTCGTCGGTGGTGCGGGCTGTGCCGAGTTGCAGGTGGCGGACCTTGCCGGTGAAAGCCGCCCACGTGCTGGGGGCGGGTTGCCAGGTGAGGTGCTCGGCACGGTGTTCGGCGACTCGTGCCCATACGTCGCCTTGTTCGTTGAGGTCCAGTCCGGCGGCGCGCATGAGTGCGGTGCACAGGATGAGTGAGCGTTCCCGCCGGTCCGTCGGATGAGCGTCGAGGTAGGTGAGCAGGTGGCGGCTGTCGTGGTGGAACAGGGTGTGGGCGGCGTCCATCGCGTCGGGTCCGCCGAAGGCGTGGGTCTCGGGTTCGTAGATGTCGCTGGTCCAGGTGACCGTGTCGGTGAGCAGGCGGCGTACCGGGTCGGAGCCGTCGTGCGTCGTGGCGGGTAGGTAGCGGATTCGCCAGGGTCCTTTGCGCATGAACCACCAGGCGGTGATGAGGCCATCGGTCTCGGCGGCGGGTAGAACCCGGCTGAGGTGGGGGATCGCCTGCTGTTCGCGTTCTTGGCGGCTCTGTCCGGGGTAGGCGATGGTGATCTGTTCCCAGGGGGTTTCTTTCAACGGGGTGCCTTTCGTCAGCTGAGCAGGAGGCAGGCGTCCCACGAGGTGGTGGTGGCGGCTGCGACGAGGGCAGAGCCTGTGGTGCCGTCGAGGAGTCCGGTGGGTTCGTCGTCGGCGGGGGCGGTGTGTTGGTGGAGGCGTGTCAGTGGGGTGAGGGGTATCGGTGAGAGGGCGTCGGCGGCGATGCGGCGGCCGGTGGTGAGGAGCCCGGCGGTGCCGTGGCAGAGGCTGCGGTCGGTGAGGCGGCGGATCTGTGCGGGGTCGTTGACGCAGGTGGTGAACGCGGCTTCGGCGAGGCGCTGGCGGGTGGTGTCGTGTAGGGCGAGGGCGGCGAGTTGCTGGGCGCGGGCGATGCCGGGGGTGCCGTAGCACCAGGACGGGCGTAGCGGCTGCTGCTGTGCTGGTGTGCCGTGGTGCAGGTCGGCGAGGGTGAGGGTTTGCGGCCACCAGGTGGTGTCGCCGGTGTGTTGCTGCCAGGTGTCCAGCCATCGGCTGATGCGGGTGATCGCCTCAGCGTGTCCGGCGACGGTGGTGCCGTCACGCAGGGCGAGGGCGAGTAGTGCGAGGGGGCCGGTGATGCCGTGGGCGAGCCCGTGGTTGGCGTGGCCTCCGGGTGGTGGCGGCTGGTTGCGGTCGGGTCCGTCGGCGCACCACCAGCCGGGGAGGTCGTTGAGGGGTTCGGTGAGCCGGACCAGATAGTCCAGTACCTGGCGGAGCAGGTCGTGGTCGCCGAGATGACGCAGGGCGACACCGAGGCCGGTCAGGCCGCGGATGAGGTCGTACTCGGCGTAGTGCGGTTGGTGGCGGGAGTCGATGCGGCGGTGAGCTGCGTGCAGCCGGTGGCGTGTCACGGTGGCGGTTCCGGATGCGGCGGTCGATCGTGCGCGGGCGAGGCGTGGGTGGTCGGTCGTGGCGAGGACGAAGGCGAGCGCGGGGGCGCCGTAGAAGAGGCTGGCGCCCGCGGCGATGCTGACGCCGTTGGCGGTGGCGTCCCGCAGTGCCGCGTACGCGGCCGGCCATTTGCCGGTTTCCAGGTGCAGGAGGGCGACGCCGGCCGCCCCTTCGGCGAGGGACTGGCCGGTGTTCATGTCGTTGCCTGGCGGGTGCGGGCGATGGCTCGGGCCAGGCGCAGGCAGTGCCGTTCGGAGGCGGTGTCGACGCCGATCATGCGGGCGTGGTGCAGGTGCAGCAGGTCGCCCAGCACTTGGTCGAGGTCGAGGCCGTCGGCGTGGGCCAGAGTTCGGTAGGTGGCCAACGCCGTTGCTAGACCGTGGTCGCGGTAGGGGGTGCGGGCGAGGTCGAGTTGGGCGGGGTTCAGGCGCGGGCCGCTGCGGTGGGGGACCCGTTCGGCGAGCCAGCGCGGCCCGTCGGCGGTGAATGCGTCGGCGATGGCGATCATTCCGGCGGCGGTGGTGGCCTGCCGGTCGCCGGTCAGCCGCTGCAGGGCGGCGCGGGAGTCAGCGGCGAACACCGCTTCGGCGGCGGCGAGGGTCGGCCCGGCGCCGTAGCGGGTCTCGGGCCGGTAGCTGTGCAGGGTGTAGTCGTGCAGGACACCGTCGCGTTCCAGGCGCTGTGCCCACTGGGCGAGATCCCTGGCGACGCCGGCGAACTGCCCTTCCTCTCGAAGGGGGATGCGGAGCCGCAGGTGGGATTCGGGTTCGGGGTATCGCAGGAACCACCAGCCCTCGGGTAGGAGGTTGGTGGCCTGGCGGGCGAGGTCGGTGAGGATGTCGTCCTGCCGCCCGTACAGCCGGATCTCCAACCACAGGGACTGTCCGGGCCGGTGCAGCCCGGTGGTCGCGACCCGGACCGGTCGGCGCGGCCTGGCTGGTGAATCGTGGGCGAGGGTGAGCAGGAGTTCGGCGGGCCTGCCGCCGATCCAGCCAGCCGGTCCGGGGGCCTCGGTGACGACGGTACGGGCGTGCCGCCCGAGATGGGTGCGCAGCACTGCCAGGTGGGTGTTGTCGTCCAGGTCCAGACGCAGCTGCACATCGTCGTCGCCGACCATGATCTCGCCCGGGAGCCGGTGGTGGTCGCGGTAGCGCTGCCAGGCGTCGCGCCACTGGTGCCACGGCCCCGTGGCCGGGAGGGCCGATCGATCGATGATCCAGCGGGCGGGATGCAGGACGCTGCGTCCGCGCCGAACGCGGGGCAGGAACGGCAGATCGTGGGCGTGCCCCCAGTCGAATCTGCTGCACGGAGCTGTGAACGCCGTCCAGATCTCGGTCAGGAATCGCATCAGCGGTTGCTGGAGACCGGGTAGCAGCACGCTGTTGAACAGCAGCGGCTCGACCGGCCGCTCGGTGGTCCGCGACACCAACCACAGCCGCTGGCCGTCGCCGGTCACCGCGAGGTCCGCGACCGTCCAGGGCGGGTCGGGGTGGAAGTCCCCGACAGGCAGGACGGGCAGCAGTTCAGGGGTGTGGGCGACCGAGGCCAGGCGAGCGTCCAGCGGTGGGCCGGACAGCTGCACCGTGTGCGCGTCGGGCAGGGCGGTCGGCAGGTTCTGGTAGACCCGCTGGAACGATGCCAGTTCCGTGCCGGTGAGCAGGTGGAGGAACCGGCCGGCGGCAACACCGGCGTGGCGGGATCCGCTGACCACCGTCAAGGTGAACGCGCCTCGGTCCAGGTCCTGCGGGGTCGCGGCGGCGAGGGTGAAGCGTAGTTCGGCGTGCGGGATCGGCGGCCGGTCGTCGTCCTTCCGAAGGCAGCCGATCAGCTCGTCGTCGAGGATCACCTCCGCGCAGCCGTTCAACGCCGACTGCTGGGCGAGCTGCGCGAGCAGCCGGTCGCGAGCGGTGAACACCGCCGGTACGCGCCGGGTCGAACCCCGGTACCCGGCGGGAAAGCCCAGGACGTTCAGCACGTCGCGCAACGGCACCGCCGCACCCGGACCCCACCGCTCAACGAACGCGCTGTGGTATTCCGCCCATCCCGGCAGGGGCGGTGCCACCGCCACCAGCGTCGACGCCGCATGACCCGCCTCGCGGAGTACCGCCGGGGGCAGTGTCACCGAGGCGTCGACACGCAGATCGACGGCGACCTGATCGCCGGGGTCGGGCAGCGTGACGTGGTGGGCCAGGTGCGTGGCTGGGTCGGTGACGGTCATCGCCGGCCGCAGCGCCGACAGCAGTACATCCGCCTGTACCAGCGATGCCAGCAGCCGCTCGGCCGCGCCCATGCCGACGGGCGCCAGCCGGCTGATTCTCGTGGCGAGATCGGCGAACCCGATCGGGGAGCTCGCTGCCCGTATCGCCGCCTGGACCGGCTTGGTCAGCCGGATCTCGACGTCCCACCGGCGATCGTCGGCGGCGTGGGCGCAGGGCAGCACCCACACCTCGCCACGTTGGTATCCCAGCGAGTTCGTCACCACGGCGACGTCGCGAAGGAGGGTCAGGTCCTGCTCGGCTCGCGCGGTGTGCTCGGCGACGAACTGCCCGTCCGGCCGGGGCACCTCGTGGTGCGCCTCGCCCCAGCGGACTGTCGCGCGAGCGCCGAGCTCGACCGGAGCTACCCCGGCGAAGGCGCCGAACGGGGTCGCGCGGGTGGTCCACCTCAGCAGGTACCGGACCGTCGACTCGACCAGGCGTCGAAGCCGGTGCCGCGGGATCGGCTCGCCGGTCACGGCTCGGGTGATCTGTTCGGCCATCTGAGGGGTGGCGGAGGCGACGGCCGCCGCGAACCCCGGCAGCGCCCAGGCCTGGCTCAGCCACCCCTGCCACTGCTCGGGTCCACCGGATGTCAGGTCGGGCCAGGGAGGAAAGGACAGGTCACTCGGGTAGGCGGCAACTCGGATCAGTGCCGCACCAGCCGTGGGGAACATGAGGCACCACCCAGAAGGGAAGGGCCCGGCGTCTGACCGACGCCGGGCCCCGAAGGCGTGAGGGCTGGCTACTTGCCGGTGCAGGCGTTCGAGCCGGTGTTACCCGAGCCGCAGCCGTCGTCGGTGCTGGTGGCGTACCCGCTCGCGGCCGGGCCGGCGTCCACCAGGGTGATGTCCAGGTCGAACTCCTCGAGCTCGGTGGTCTCCATTCGCGTTCCTTCCTAGGCGGAGGTGAAGGTGAGGACGACGCGGCTGTGCCGCTTGTCCAGCACCGTCCCGGCCGGCAGGTCGCCGTCGGGAGTACGTGCGGGCAGGACGTGCAGCACCGGGGAGGGCTGACCAGCGTCCACCCATGCGCGCATGCGCTCGACGAGGCGCCCAGCCGCTGCGGTGGCGTGGGTGCCGTGAGCGCATGCGCCCAGGTCGAACATGTCGTCGGTCCAGCGCAGCGCCGACCGGTAGGAGAACGTGCCTGCGTGCAGGACGGCGGGCGTACCGAAGCGCCAGGCTGGGGCGACGATGTCGGCGTCAACGGCCTCCTGCTGCGCCGAGAGCACCACGAACTGGTCCGCCTCGGCGGTGAGGCGAACCGCCAGCCACAGGTCCAGGTTGGCCAGAACGCTACGAGGCGACAGACCCACCCCGGCCCACGCCTGCTCCCGCGGCTCGGACAGCAGCCCACCGACGGCCAACGGGTCGACCTGCTGGCCCTCGTCCAGCCGCAGGTGAACGCCGTCGGCGATGTCGACATACCGCATCTCGTGTGCTCCGGCGCCCTGCATCGCCACGAACCCACACAGCCGCTGACTGTGACTGACCAGCCGGTCGTCCACGCGGCGCAGCGCCCACGACCGCGTCATCCCGAACGTCCGCAGCGGCACCACCAGCACCCCGTCCTCGGTGAGCTGGGACGTCCACGCCGGGGGAATGTCCCAGGCCCCAGCCGTGACGATGATCAGGTCGTAGCGGCGGCCCGGTTCGATCGGCTGCTCGGCGTCAGCGCACACGACGGTGACATCGTCATAGCCCGCCGCCGCCAGGCACTTCACGGCCCGGTCGGTCACGTCCGGGTCGATGTCCACGGTCGTGACCGCACCCGATGGCCCTACCAGCTCGCGCAGCAGCGACGCGTTGTAACCGCCCGACCCGATCTCCAGCACCCGGCGGCCCCGCAGGCCGCCGTCGAGAGCGTCGGCTGCCTGACCAAGCATCTCCGCGATCAGCCACGGAGCCGACACCGAACTGACGGTCTCGTCACCGTGTCGCTTGGTGACGACAGGGGCGTCGCGGTACGCCTCCTGTGGCGAGACACCTGGCGTGAACAGATCCCGGGGAACAGTCCGCAGCGCGGCCTCCACCTCGGGCCGCATGATCAGCCCCTTCGCCGCATGATCAGCGACCAACTGGTCGACCATCGCGTCACGAAGACCGTGACTGCTCATCGTGTCGACACCCATGTAGAAGCCACTCTCCTATCGCCAAGGCCGCCCCATCCGAACGACCTGCTTTTCTCGTTGTCCTCAGGATGGACACCGTCGTGGACGACGCACTCACACCAGCCCGTGAGCGGATCCACAGTTGCGGGGCCAGACGCCCAGGGCGAGGTATGGACCGCCGTCCCGGTGCCCCGCAGCAGCGTCGAGCGCCTGAGGCGGGGTGAGTCATGGCGATCACCTCCTTCGGAGTGGGGCCGTACCCGATCGTCTGTACGCCTGGCTCCGCGCCAGGCTTGTCCACCACTCAACGCCTGCCGCGCGATGTCGAACACCCTCGACACGAGATCTCGACACCGCGCAGCGCGCGGGCACTGACTTGCGCAGTCCCGGCCGGGCTGCCGTCGACCGATGGCGGGCCGTTACAGGTCGGCGAACGGGGTCCAGCGTGCGGTGTCGTCGCGTTCGTGGACGGAACGCAGCCGGACTGCGAACTCCCGTGCGATATGGGGCCCGGAGGCGAGCAGCGGCACGGCGGCGGCGACCATCTTCAGCTCGCGGGCTTCTCTGAGCAGCGGCCAGGCGGGGTCGGTGGTGACGTCGTAGCCGTAGGCTGCGGCGAGACGGGCGTGGGCGCCGGGTCGCCCGAAGCGGACTTCTCCGACCGGGACGGCGACGAGGTCGACCTGCCAGGGTCCGAGGCAGGTGGCGTCGAAGTCGCACAGCACGACGGGGCCATCGGGGCGGCGCAGCAGGTTGCCCACGTGCGCGTCGCCGTGTACCAGTGCGGGTGGTGACTGCTGGTTGAGCGCGGTGATCCGGGGTTCCAGCCGGTCGCACCAGTCGAGCAGGAATCGTCGGTCGGTGTCGGGAAGGGCCTCCGCGTCGGCGATGCGGGCGCGGGCGTCGCCGACCGGATCCCACACGGGCAGCGGCACCTGGGGTGCGCCGAGGTTGTGGAAGGCGCGCAGGACTCTGCCGAGATCGGTGACGTCCGGTGCCGGCGGTTGGGGTGGCAGGTAGGTCCAGATGGTGGCCTGTAGCCCGTTGACGTCGACCGGCTGCTCCCACCCGGGGGCGAGCCGGATTGTGGGCGCGTCGATCTGGGCGAACCATCGGCCGAGCGTGACGACCTTCGCGACCCGTCGCAGCTTGTGGGAGCGGGTGATCCGGATGACGACGCCAGCGTCGGGGAAGGCGAACACGGCGTTGTTGGTCAGCCGCAGCAGCCGTGCGTGCTCGCCGTTGACACCCAGCCGCGCCGCCACCTGCTGCGCGGCCTGCCGCATCGATGCCTCGCCGAACCGGCCACCGACCTCCTGGCGGCCTGTGCTGCTGTTCGTCATGCGGCTGCCTCGGAGAGCCGTAGGACGGTGTGTCGGAAGTCGGCCATGCCGCTGTGGTGAATGTCCGGGCTGATGTCGCGGGCGAGGTTACGGACGCGGTCCCGGACTCGCCGTGACGTCAACCGCTGCGCCTGGCGGATCACGGTGGAGCCGACGGTGATGGCCCGGTCGGGTTCGCCGGCCAGCGCGAGCGCGCTGCACAGCCCGACCGTGTTGAGCACGGTGCTGCGCACGTTCTGCGGGCCGAACGCGACGATCGCGGCCTGGGTCCACTCCACGGCCCGGTCGGCGTGACGGCGGTCGTGGCGGGCCAGGTCGCGGTAGACGCGACCGTACTGGGCGAGCAGCTCGCCGCGGTCATAGAAGCGCATCCAGTCTGGTTCCTGGTCCGGGTCGATGTCCTCGAAGTGCCCGCTGGCCTGCTCGAGTGCGGTGACTGCCGCGGCGTGCTCGCCGAGCGCGGCCAGCGAGGCGGCTTCGGCGCCGCGCAGCATGGCCAGCAGCGCAGGGGTGGCCTCGCGGCCGAGCTGGTCGTGAGCGAGGCGCACGGTGGCGAGGGCGTCCTGGTTGTGGTGCAGATGTTGGAACTGGCGGGCCTGGCAGTAGCGGGTTCGGGCAGCGAGGAGTTGGTTTCCGGCGGCAACGGACGTGCGTTCGGCGGCGAGCCAGTGGCGGCCTGCGTCGCTGTGCCGTCCCGCGTCGAAGGCAGTCCAACCGGCCAGCTGGCGGGCTCCGGCGACCGCGGTGGCGAGGCTCGCGGTCCCTGGACCCGTGTCGACCGAAGCGAGCAGGACAGAGGCGGCCTCGGCGAAACGGCCGGCCTCCGCATGCAGCGCCCCGCCACCGACCTCGTAGTCCACCGACCGGTACAGGGCGGTGATGGCCTCGATGCGGGCGACGTCGCCGGCGCCGACACGTCGAGGGGTGGTGCTCGGCGTCAGGCCTGACAGGCCCGATCCGGCGGCAACCGCGGCGATCGACGCCAGTAGTTTCTGCCGCTGCCTGTCGCCCTCCAAGCCACTGGGACCGACCATCTGACCATCGGCGTCGCTGGTGGCCACGGAGTGGTCCAGCGCGTTGCCGTCTTCCCCGCAAGCGGCGGTTGTGGGACCGGTGTCAGGATCACCGGTCTCGGTGACGCTGTCGGCCAGTAGCCCCCACCGGGCGCGGCGCGCGGCGTCGGCTTTCTCCACCCTGTGCTGGTCGTCAAGCTGCCGATAGGCCTGATAGGCGTTGATCAACTCACCCTGGGCGTCCAGCACCGCTTCACACTGCAGCCAGAAGATCCGGTCCACGACCTGACGACCGCGTTCGACCATGGCGACAGTGCTGCGGCTGCTGGGTATCTGCCGCGCCAAGTCGTCCTGAATGAGCTGCCGCGCTTTGCGCCATGCGGCGAGTTTGCGGCCGAGAGCCTGCCTAGCCTCGTGAAGCTCCTGTCGGTCGATCATGGCTGTGGCCCCTCCACCTACGCCGAGACTGCCGACCATGCCCTGGACGCGGTGCCGCACACGATGCGTCGACACTACCGGACCGCAGCGGCATGATCCGACTCGTCCAACAGGGACGTGGCCCGGTCAACGGGGCAACTGCGGTCCGGAACGGCGGTCGCCTCGCGGACAGACGCGCTCATCGGGATCCCAACTGGATGAGCTGCTCCAAACCGCAACTATCCAACGCCTGTTGAGTCGATGTCGAACACCCTCGACACGAATTTTCGACACGACCGGAAACCTCACAGGCAGATCAGGCCAAAGAATGGGTGCGGCGCGAAGGGCGGCATCCGTCGCCGGTAGACACCCATTTGTCACATGCGCCCTATAGTGTCGCCCCGCGTCCGCGCCCGCACCGACGGAGGTCCGAGGTCATGACTGGTTCCGCGCTCGACACCACCCCGGAACTCGACAGCAGTCCGGAGGAGGCCCGGGCCCGGCTGGCCGACCGGTTGCTCGCTGACGGCCGGCTCGCCTCGCCGGCGGTGGAGGCGGCGTTTCGTCGGGTGCCGCGGCACCTGTTCGCCCCCGACGGGGTCAGCGTCGACGCCGCGTACGC
The DNA here is from genome assembly GCF_027497255.1 of Micromonospora sp. WMMD882. Taxonomy (NCBI): domain Bacteria; kingdom Bacillati; phylum Actinomycetota; class Actinomycetes; order Micromonosporales; family Micromonosporaceae; genus Micromonospora; species Micromonospora sp. WMMD882. The sequence continues at coordinate 4,819,099 of NZ_CP114903.1, read as the reverse complement.
CGATGACGTGGTGGTGACCAAACGTGGTCCGGACGGACGCGCGAGCAGTTCCATCTCCGCGCCGTGGTTGCAGGCCCTGATGCTGGAAGCGGCCCGGCCGCGCCCGGGTGGGCGGGTGTTGGAGATCGGTTCCGGTGGTTACAACGCCGCGTTGATCGCGGAGGTCGTCGGCCCGCGCGGCACGGTCACCAGCATCGACATCGACGCCGACATCGTCGCCAGCGCCCGGACCGCCCTCGACGCCGCCGGCTATCCGGACGTCCACGTGGCGCAGGCAGACGCGGACACCGGTTGGCCGGGCGGGGCTCCGTACGACGCGATCATCGTCACCGTCGAGGCCAGCGACGTCCCACCGGCCTGGACCGGCCAGCTCGCTCCCGACGGGGTCCTCGTCGTCCCGCTGCGGATGCGCGGCAACACCCGGTGCCTGACCCTCGTCCGCGAGGGTGACCACCTGACCGCCACCGACGCGGTTCTCTGCGGCTTCGTGCCCATGCAGGGCGCGGGGGCCGACCCCGTGACCCGGCGGGCGCTGCGCGGCGACGACGTGATCCTGCGCGTCGACGACCCCGACACCCGGCTCCTCGGCCTCGACGCCGTGGCCTCCGCGCTGGAGGGCCCCCGGGTCGACGACTGGTCGGAGGTGACCGTCTCACCGGCGTCGTCGTTCGAGTCACTGCACCTCTGGCTGGCCAGCCAACCCTGCCCCTACGGCCTGCTCGCCGCCGACCGGGACCGCGCCGGAGACCTGGACCCGCAGAACTGGGTGTCCTGCCCCGCCCTGCTCACCGGCGACAGCATCGCCTACCTCACCATCCGCCAACTCGACGACAGCACCTGGCAGTTCGGCGCCTCCGGCTACGGCCCCCACGCCACCGCCCTGACCCGGCACGTCGTGGACCTCATCACCGCCTGGGGCCGTGACCACCGCCATCAGCCCGGCCCGGACATCAGGGTGTACCCCGCAGGCGTCACCATCCCGCCCACCGACCGGCCACGACTACTCGTTCCCCGCCGCCACACCACCGCCGCGATCACCTGGACCGCCGCCGGAGATCACCGGTGACCGCCACCGCGCCGACACTCGTCGTCGTGCGCGGGAACTCCGGCAGCGGAAAGACGACCGCCGCCCGCGAGGCCCGCCGACGCTACGGCCGTGGCATCGCGCTCCTGGAACAGGACCACCTGCGTCGGATCGTGCTCCGCGAACACGACAGCTCACACATCGACCCGGTCGCTCCGGCGTTCATCACCGCGACCGCCCGCACCGCCCTCGACCTCGGCTACCACGTCATCCTCGAAGGCATCATGCACACCCAGCGATACGCCGACGTCCTGCGCCAGCTCATCGACAACCATCCCGGACCATCCGTCGTGTTCTACCTGGACGTGTCCTTCGACGAGACCGTCCGCCGCCACCTCACCCGCGCCGAGCCCATCCCCGTCACCCCCGACGAGATGCGCCTCTGGTACACCCACCGCGACCTGCTCGACGTACCCGGTGAGACCGTCATCGCCGAGACCAGCACCTTCGAACAGACCGTCACCACGATCCTGCACACCGGCGGCCTTACCAGCGCGACACCCCAGACGCCCTGCCCACGACGTTGCCGGCACTGCGACCGCAAGTCCGACGCCTCCGCCACCGAAGCGGCTTCCTTGACACCGCCTGCGGATCGTCGCCGCACCGAAGCCGTGACGACCCAGACACCCACCACCCAGACGTAGGCGCCACGCGGATCGGCGGGCGCACCACATGGCGGCCGAGGACGACACAGTCCGGGCGGTGTTCGTCCGATGGAACCCCGCCCCTGCGGAGGCTGGCCGGCGAGCCTTTCAGGCCAGGTCGGCCGAAGCTGCGCTCAGGTGTCCGCGCATCAGGATCCCGTCACGGCGCAGCCCTTCCTCGATATCCCGCGCCGAGTAGCGGCCGACGCCGGCGTCGTTGAGGATCCGCATCACCGTCGGGTGCGGCTGCACCTCGTCCACCGGCGCCTGGACGATCCCATCGACGTGATGCCCGCCGGACGTCACCCGTGTCGCCGTGCCGGCACGGAACGCGAACATCACGAAGTGGTAGGAACCGTCCTCGGCGCGGATCTCGTACACCCCGGTCGGCGTCAGCTTCTCGACCTCGAAGCCGGCCTCCTCCACCGTCTCCCGGCGGGCCGCGTCCTGCGCCGACTCTCCGAACTCCACCTTGCCGCCCGGCAACAGCAACCACCCCGCATACGGGCCGCGCTGCTGTCGCACGAACACCACCTCGCCGGAGGGAACAGGGACAACCGCCATCGCGGCGACCGTCGGCTTCGCGGTCACAACCACCCGTCCTCATTGCGCAGGTCAACGACGCCGGCCCCTCGCATCAGCGGTCCGGCACCGGGCGGGAGGCATCCGTGGCACCCTACCGACGGCCCACCACACGCCTTGCATGACACGCCCCGGCGCATCACTGCAGTTGAGGCGAGGGCCGTGACCGGAGTCGAGCTGGAGTGACATGAGTGAGAGATTCATGTTTGACTAACTCGTATGCGACCTGCGGGGGCACGTCTGACGATTGATGTCGGCCGGGCCGGTGTCGTGGCGGTGGTCGCGGGCCCGGACGGCGCATGGACGCCGGTGATGTTCGATGGTGGGCCGGTGTTGTCGGGCGCGGTGGGAGTGGCCGAGGACGGGTCGTTCCTGACGGGGCAGGCGGCGTGGCGGTCCGCGTCGACGCGTCCGGACCGGTTCATCGCGGCTGCCGCATCCTGTGGCGAGCGCGTGACTGTGGCTGACGGTCGGGTGGATTCGGCGGATGTGATGGCCGCGGTGCTGCGTCGGGTGGCTGATGAGGCAGTTCGGATCATCGGTGGGCCGTTGGGTGAGGTGTGTCTGGTGGTGCCGGCGGGGTGGGGGCCTCGGCGGCGGACGTGGATGCGTCATGCCGCGTATCGGGCGGGGCTGGGTCAGCCGTCGTTGGTGGAGGCTCCGGTCGCTGTCGCTGAGCACTTGGTGTCGGCTGGTACGCATATCGCGGTGGGCGCGTTCGTGGTGGTCTGCGATCTGGGTGCGGGTGCGGAGGTGACGGTGCTGCGGCGTGGCCCGGCCGGTTTCGAGGTCTTGGCGACGCTCGCGGATCCGGACGCGGGTGGTGACGCCGTCGACCGGGCCCTGGTCAACGCGCTGGACAGCAGCAGTAGCGAAGGCGGGGGCGGTGACCGGTGGGCGGTGCTGGCGAGTGTGCGTACGGCCAAGGAGTCGCTGTCGTGGCAGCCGGCGGTGACGGTTCCCCTGCCGTCCGGGACAGGCGTGGTGGTGAACGGGGCGATGGTGGAGCAGGTGGCCCTGCCGGTGCTCGAGCGGGCGGGTCGGTTGACGGCGGACGTGGTCGCGGCGGCGGATCTGCTGCCTGACGATGTGGCGACCGTCTACTGCGTGGGTGGGACGTCTCTGCTGCCGGTGGCGGCCCGGGCGGTGGGTGAGACGGCGAAGGTGGCTGCGGTGGTGGTGGACGATCCGGTGACCGTTGCCGTGCGGGGCGCCGCCGGCGCGGGGAGGCCCGTCCTGCCGGTGGTGGTTGAGGATGTGGTGGTGCCGTCGGTGCGGCGGGCGGCGGCGATGGTGGTTCCGGGTTTCGTGTCGTTGGGTCTGTTGGCTCAGTTCCTGTTGACGGCGGAGTGGAACGGCGCGCTGGTGTACCGGTGGGCGTTGCTGAACTGGGGTGAGTTCGCCCTGTCCGCGGTGTTCGCGGTCGTGGCGGCGTTGAACGCCGGCACGGTCCTCGGCGTGTTGTCTGCCGCGCGTGCCCCGTCGGCTGGGGCCGGCCGGTCGGGTGGTGGTCAGGTCGGCACGGGGATTCTCGCGGCGGTGTCGTTGGGCGTCGCGGTCGCGGGCGTGTACGCGATCGTGGGGTCCCTGTACCTGGGTTTGGAGGTGGGTCCGTTCCTGCGGTGGGCGCTGCTGCCGGTGGCGCCGGTGGTGGTGTGCGCGCTGGTGGCGGCGGTGGTCGCGACGAGGGGCTGGCGGATCCCGGCGGGTGGTTGGGCGGAGTTCCTGGCGTTCCCGAACGGGTCGGTGGTGACGGCGGCGGTCGGGATGGGGTTGGTGCAGTACTCGTTGACCGCCGACCGGTGGCCGGACATGGTGGTGTGGATCGATCTGGCCGGCCGGGTCGGTGGTGGCCTGCTGGGTGTCGCGGTGGTGACGGCGGTGGTGGGTCCGCTGGTGTTGCGGCTGGTGCTGGCCGCGCCGGTGGCGGTGATCACGGCGGCGGTCGTGAGTTGGCGGGCGTCGGGCATCCTCGGGGCCGTGTACGCGATCGCGGTGACGCTGTGGTGGCTGCGGCGGCTGTGGACCCGCGTCCTGCACCGCGGCGGGCCGGCTCCGGCGAAGGCCTGATGGTGATCACGGCCCTGCCGGCCGGGGCGGGGTGACCGGCGGTGCGGTGGCCGAGGCAGGTCGCGTCACTGGTGGGGGCCGTGCTGGTGGTGGCGGCGCCTCCGGTGCTGCTGCTGAACCTCACCGGCTGGCCGCTGCCCGGCTGGCCGACGGGTGAGCAGCTGTGGGGGTGGGTGGCGGAACCGATCACCACCGGCACCGTGACGGCGGCCCTCACGCTCGGTGCGTGGCTGCTGTGGCTGTTGGTCGTGACGGTGGTGGTCCTGCGGGTGCTGGTCCGGGTGCGGGCGGTCGCCCGATGGGTGCGGCGGATGCCGCTGCCGACGCCGTGGCAGGCCGCGGCCACCGGGCTCGCCGGGGTCGCGGTCCTCGGCACGAACACCGCGGCTGCCGCCGCCCCGGCGACGGAGCAGCCCACCGCCACCACCACCCCTGCCGCTGGTGACGATTCCCGTGAGCCCTCGAACCGGCAGGCGTCGGACCTGGAGGGTGAGGCGGCGGGGGTGGTGGTGCCGGGTGGCTGGCTGCCCCGGGAGACCGCCGAGCTGGTGGCCGCTACCGGCGTGCTGCTGTGGCTGTGGCGCCGCCGCTCCTACCAACCCGGCGCCGTGGTCGACCCGCGCCGCCGAGACGCCGACCTGGCGCCACTGCCCGCTGTGGTGGCCGTCGCCCAGACGGCCGTCACCACCGACACCGGCCAGACCGACGACCGGACCAGCCGGGGCAACCACCCGGTAGGAGGGCAGGGCAGGGCGGGGCCGGCAGCGGCGGCGGTGTTCCCGCCGGGCGAGGTGGTGGCTCTGACCGGGCCCGGCGCGCGGGACGCGGCACGGGGCATCCTGGTCACCGCCGCTCTCCGGGCGCTGCGTGACCCCGCCCCTGTGGTGCGTCTGATCACGACCCGCGCTGACCTCGACGCGCTTCTCGGCCCGCATCCTCCGGTGCCCGCCCCGGCGGGTATCCACGTGGCGGCCACCCTCGACGACGCCCTCACCCTGGCGGCCACGCCCCCCGCCACCGCACCCCCGCACGGGGGCGACCGGAGGGCAAGCCCCGACCGGCTGCTGCTCACCCACACCCCGGCCGGCGACCGTCTCGCCGCAGCCGTGGCCGACAGCGACCTCACCGTGGTCGTCGTTGGCGACTGTCCCGGCCTCACGGTCTGGACCGTGGACGCCTCCGGGCACACCGACACCCTCCACCCGTGGGACGGGCACCGGATGTGTGTCCTGGACGCGGCGGCCACCCGGGACCTGCTCACGGTGATCAACCCGCCCGACACCCCTGCCACGAGCAGTGCGCCCACCCCGGCACCCACACCGCCGCCGCGCCCCCGCACCCCCGACCAGGAGACGAACCGGCGCACCCGCGGCGACACCGGCCGGCCCGGGCCGCCGGCGTGGCGGCTGCGGGTCCTGGGCGGCGTCGGCCTGTTCTTCCAGGACATCCCGGCGCCGGTCCGCCGCAGCGCCGCCCTGCAGGCCCTCGTCTTCCTCGCGGTCCATCCGGACGGCGCCACCGGGCGGGATCTGATCGAGGCGATCTGGCCGGGACTACCGGCACACCGGCTCACCGGCCGCCTCTACACCACGATGAGCGACCTACGGAAGACGATCCGCGACACCAGCGACGGGGCGACGGTGGTCGAGCATGTCGACGACCGCTACCGACTCCACCCCGACCTGGACGTGGACCTGTGGCGGCTGCACCACGCGGCACGGCAGGCCGCGACCGCCGTCGACGGCCGACAGCGGGCATGGCAGGCGGTCATCGACCAGCACCCAGGGGTCCTTGCCGACGGACACACCTGGCCCTGGCTCGACCCGCACCGCGAGTCCGTCCGCCGGCATGTGATCGACGCCCACGTCGCCCTGGCCGACACGCGCACCGACCCACGTCAGGCGCTGACGCTGCTGCAGGACGCGATCCGCGTCGACCCCTACAACGAGAACCTGCACCAGCGGGCCGCGCGCCTCCTGACCGTTCTCGGGGACCACGACACCGCCACCGCCCTCCTCGACGGCTACCGCGACCGGCTCACCGAAGCCGGACTCGCACACGCCGGCCTGAGCCGCGCACGCCGTTACCCGGCCTTCCCGAACGGCGCCTGACAGCCGTCCACCAACAACCCACTCCCCTCCACGTCACTGCCTTGGCAGGGTCTCTGAGCTGGGGTTGTGAGGCTGTGTAAGGCCGTGTGAGGTGCTGTCAGGTCGCTGACCGTGTCCCCGTGACGGGCAACGGCCATACCGTCGACGGCATCCCCAACCCCTTCTCGTCCGCCTCGGGGCTTCGGCGTGTCGGCCGGAGCCTTGGCGGGCTCTGCGCCCTGCAAGGAGGCACCGTGCCGCGTTCGCCGTTCGTCCTGGCCCAGGCCACGGCTGTGGCCGCTCTCGTGACCGTGGCGCCCGTCGTCCTGGTCCTCGTCGGCGACGCCACGCTCCCGCGTCCCTCTGTGGGGCTGCTGCGGGAGTGGATCCACCAACCCCTCACCCCCGCCTTCCTGACCGTGCTCGGGTTGGCCGCCGCGTGGCTGGTCTGGGCGCTGCTGGCCGTCGCCGTCGCGGCCCGCGTCTACACCGCGACCCGCCGGTTGGCCCGGTGGCTGCCCCCGGTCCACCTGCCCCGACCTTTGCAGGGCCTGACTGCGGCGATCCTCGGCGCGTCGGCCATCACCACCAGCGGCGTGGCCGCCCACGCCGCACCCGCGCCGACACCGGCTACCGCGACGTTCCAGGGGCCCGCAGCCGAGACGACGAACATTCTGGTCGACGCAAGCACGGGCGTCCGTCCCGTCGTCGACGACAGGCCCACCCACACCGTCAGGCGCGGCGAGTCACTGTCGAGCATCGCGAAGCACCGCCTCGGTGACCGCGACCGTTGGGACGACATCTACGCCCTCAACCTCGGCACCCGGTTCCCCACCGGCGGCGCCCTCACCGACCCGGACGTCATCCACCCCGGCTGGGTGCTCGACCTGCCCGCCACCGCGAACGTCCCCCCGAACGGGCAGGACATCCCACCCCCTCCGCCAGAGCCTCCCGCCGACGCCCAGCCGGAGCTGGAAGCGCCGTCGTCCGCGCCCACGTCAGCCTCGCCGAGCACCGGATCGGCAGGCGGCGCCCCACCGCCTGCTTCCGACGCCAGCCCGGCGCCTCCGAACACCGCCGGCCCGCCAGGCGCAGCGTGCGACACCGACGCCGCCGAGAACCGCGGGGAGTCAGCCCGCGGTGTGACGCTTCCGTCCGGAAGCTGGCTCGGTCCTGGTCTTGCCGGGGCCATCGCCGCAGCGGTAGCGCTGGTCTGGGCGCACCGGCGGCGCCGCCACGTCCCTGGCACGCCGTCGGCCGCGCTGCGCTCGGATGACCCGGACCTGACGCCCATGCCCCGCGTGGTCGACCAGATCCGCCGTGGCCTGCGCCGCGCTGCCCCGCCCGACCCCACAGAACACGACCCGGGCGACGGGGACATCGGCGACCAGCATCATGCCGACGCCGGCGCGGTCGAGAACGCTGGCGGCAGCCGTTCCGGCGCGGCCACCTCCGGGCAGCTCGCCCCGGACCTGACGGTGACGGTCCCGCAGGTGCAGGCGCCGGCTCCCGCGCATCGGCTGGCAGCACGGTGGCCTGCTGGCGGGCTGGCCCTGACCGGGCCCGGCGCGCCGGCCGCTGCCCGTGGTCTGCTCACCGCCGCCCTCGCCTCAGGCCATGGAGAGCACCCCGACGCGCGTGCCCGGGTGGTCATGTCGTCCGCGACCGCGACGGCCCTGCTCGGTGACGCCGTCGCCCTGCCCGAGACGCCGAGGCTGACGGTCACCGGCAGCCTCGACGCCGCCCTGCGGCTCCTTGAGGCGCAGATCATGCGCCGCAGCCGGCTCGTCGAGGAGCACGAGGTCGACACCGTCGCCGCGCTGCGCCGCACTGGGGACTGCGGGGAACCACTGCCGCCCATCCTGTTGATCGCCGACGCCGCAGCCGGCCGTGAACCCTCCCGGATCGCCGTGATCCTGGCTCAGGGCCACCGCCTCGACATCCGTGCGGTTCTTCTGGCGGCCGGGCCCGAGGAAGACTCGGTCGTCGTCGACACGGACGGCACCACCACCTCCACGGCCGGCGACCGCCCCGGCATCTCTCCCGCCGACGTGGGCCGGCTGGCCGTTCTCACTCCCGCCGAGACGATCGACCTGATCACGATGCTCGCCGAGGCGCACACCGGCGCACGCCAGACACCGGCGGCGGCTGAGTCCACGAGCACGGGCCGCACACGGGAGCCGAAACCGGCCCCGACCGACATCCCGCCAACCGACGCCGGCGATCCCGAACGGGTCGGACAGCCTGAACGTGACGATCAGGCGCCCGCGGACGCCGATACGACGCCGGACCCTGTCGCCGATGCGCCGCCCCACACCGCGTCAACCCCGAACACGGACCGCCGTGACCCGGCCGAGGATCCGGCAGACGGCGACGATGCCGACACGGGCACGCAGCCAGGAGGACCGGTCGCGGTGCGGGTGCTCGGTGACGCGCGCATCGTCGACATGGACACCACCGTGCCGCTGCGGGCGAAGTCCCTCGAACTGCTCGTCTACCTCGTCGTGCACGAGGGCGACGCCACCCAGGACGCGATCCTCGACGACCTGCTCCCCGACGCCCCACGGTCGAAGGCACCGCACCGCCTGCACACCTACGTGTCCGCACTACGCAAGACCCTCTCCCGCACCGGCGGCGCCGGCGCCTATCTCACCCACCCGCCCCGCCGGTACGCCCTCAACCGCCAGATGCTCGACGTCGACCTGTGGCGGATGCGCGACGCCCTGCGCGACGCCGAACGCGCCACCGACCCCACCGACCGGCTCACCGCGCTCCGCGCCGCCGTGCACGCCTACGGCGGCGGTCTCGCCGAAGGCTTCGACTACGAGTGGATCGAGGCACACCGTGAGGGCATCCGCCGGCAGGCCGTCGACGCCCACCTCGCCCTCGCCACCGCGACCACCGACCCGGCCGAGGCCCTCACCGTGCTGGAAGCCGCGATCCGCCACGACCCGTACGCCGAGCCGCTCTACCAACAGGCCATGCGCGTGCGCGCCGCGTTGGGCCACCTCGACGAGATCCGCGCCCTGCGCCGAACACTGGCCCGGCGCCTCGGCGAGATCGACGTCGAACCGAGCGAGGACACCACCGCCCTCGCGGACCAGCTCATCACCGACCTGCGGCAACGGCACCCCAGCGGACAACCCGGTTCCTGCGGAGGACGCCCGTGACTCTCCATCCTCCCGCAGCGCCCGGGGCCAGCCACGAGATCCCGTCCGACCCGCGTGCCCATGCCAACGGCACCACCGCGCACACGCCGACACCGCCCAACGCCGCCAGCCCTGCCCCGCCGCGACCCGGCGGGCCGCCGGCAACCGGCAGCCGCACCACCACCCCGATGACCCGCGACGCGCTCGACGCCGACCTGGTCAACGCCGTACGGCGCACCGCCCAGACGCGGATGGCCTTCTACGTCCTGGTGCTGCTGGTCGCCCTCGTCGGACAGGTCACCGGCGCCGTCCACACCCTCGGCATCTCGACGGTCGTCGCGGTCCCGGCCGTCGCCGCCCTCGAACTCGGCGGCGTGGTGGTGATGGCCAACGCCGACGTGCGCCGCCGCCTCGGCGAACGGGCGATCGCCTCCCGGACCCTGTCCGCCGCCATCGCCGCCGGCGCCGTGGCCTTCAACTGGACCGTCCACCCCGACCACCTCGTCGGCGGCTTCTACGCCGGCATGTCCGCCCTCGGCTACCTCGTCTGGCTCATGCACGCCGGCAACCAACGCCGCGACCGCCTCCGCGCGACCGGCGACCTGCCACCCACCCCACCCGCCTACGAGGTGTTCGGCCACTGGATCCGCCACCCCGTCATCACCTCACGCTCCCGCACGATTGCCAAAGCCCACGGCCTCGACCTGTACGAATCCATGGCAGCCGCCCGCGCCGCGATCGCCCGGGAACGCCGCGACGCCGCCATCGCCGCCGTCCTGCACCGCAAGATCCGCGCCGCCGTGGATCCCACCACCGCCGACATCGCCGTACGCGTATACGACCTCAACGAGATCGCGACCCGCCTCTCCGCCGCCGCTGACTACGACGCACTGACCGCGATCCTCGCCGCCGACCTCGCTCCCGAAAAGGTCACCACCTCCACAGCCGGTGACCGCCGTCGTCGCTGGCCCCGACGAAGAGCGCCAGCCACCTCGATCCCGACGACCCACTCACCATCGGCCCAGCCCTCGCCACACCCGCCAGCCGTCCCCCCGCGAGAACCCCAGCCAGCGCCCGGTCGGAACCCCGAACCCGTTCCTCAGGACGGCTACGGTGCACAGAGCCAGGACGATGCTGTCGAACCACAGGGCGACCTGCCGCTGGACGAGTTGACCGGCACCGGCCGAACCGGCGGAATCGACAACGCCACCGACGATGCCCACGACGGGAAAGACGACGATCAGGACGCTCCCCGCGCCGACGAGGACGACGACGGGGGCTCGGAGGTGCCGACCGCAACCGCGCAGGCAGTGGCCTACTGGCTGCGCCGAGAACCGGACATCGAGCCTGAACGACTCGCCGAGAAGATCGGCAAGTCTCTGCGCTCGGTCTACCGCTACCTGCCACCGGACTACCCCCGACAACCGGGGGTCGCCAGGGAACGAACCCGGCGACGCCCCAGCCGTCCACGACAGAACGGTCAGAGCGAGTGACGTCAACAGCCGTCACGACGGCCGGTGGGCCTAACGTTTCGCGTCCCGGACCTCCGCACATTCGGCGTGTCCGCCCCTGCACGGGAACCCACCGACAGCCGGTCCGACAAACGCGAAAAGGGCCGGTTTCTCACTCGACTCCGCAGGTGGGCTGAGCGTCTACCCGCTCAGCCCACCCCCGAAGCCACCGATCTTCTCGCCGAGCCGGCCGTGGACCTCCCGGCTGCACCGTCACCGGCTGCCGGCCGGTCCCCCCTCCTCACCGGGCGGGTCGACCTCAATGAATCCGAGGAGCCGTGCGATCACCTGGAGAGCCTGGGTGGAATAACGGTCGGCGAACCCCCGGCAGATGGCGGGCTTGACCCCTGCACCCCGGTGGGAGGGCATCGTGTCGTGGCAGATGACGAACGACTCGTTCTGCCGCGCCTCGGCCACCAGATCGCGCAGGCCCCCGTCGGCCAGGCGCATCGGGTTGCCGGGGCGGAAGATGCACGTGGCGCACTGCCGGGACAGCAGTCGGGACTTGCGCAGCACCGGGTCGCCGACGCTGAGGTCGCAGCCCTCGTCCGGAGAGGCGTCGTCTCCGTCAGGTGCCGCAGTCCGTCCGAGCACGGCATCGCCCGGGGACAGCCCACCGTCGGTGGTCGTCTGATCGAGCCAGCGGGCGATCTGGTCGATGTGCTCGCGGCGCAGGCCGGTGACGCTGTTGACGCCGACCAGCAGGGTGGCGCTGCCACGGGCGGTGCGGTCGTCGGCCTCGGCGTGGTCCCGGCCGCCGAACTCGTCGTCGAGCACGGCCACGGGCCGTTCGCCGATGGCGCGGTACAGGGCGGTGAGTTTGAGTTGGCGGCCGAAGCGCACGCCGCCTGGTCCGGTGTCGATGACGGGCAGGTCGGTGGGGAGGCCGAGGCGGGGTGCGATCCAGGTGGCGGCGATGGCGCCCCAGCTGGTGCACCAGACGAGGTCGGCGTGGTGGGCGAGTTCGGTGAGCCAGAGGCCGTGGTCGGGGTGCAGCCACACCTCGCCGGAGACGTGCTGGCCGGTGGGGTCGGGGCCGTCGTAGTGGTGTCGCTGGTAGCCGAGGTGGCGGGCGGTGGGTGGGTGGTCGGGGTTGAGGACGCCGTCGACGTCGATGGCGACCACCGGCCGGGCCTTGTCGGCCGCGGTGTGCGTCGGGTTCATCGGGCCTCGATTCCGGCGGCGCGGTCCGTCGGCGGGACCGCCCGCTGGGTGTGGGGTTTCGACGGTGGAGGGCGCCAGATTGCAGTGGCCCGGCGGTCGGTGAAGAGGCCGGCGGGGTTGTCGCGGTTGCGGGGATCCAGGTCGGGAGGGGGCGTGGCGCTGTCGGGCATGCTGCTCTCCGTTTCGGGGCGTGCGAGGGGATTGCTCGGCGGGCCTGGTGGGCTGGCGGGGACCGGCTCCCGACCAGGCGCGCCGGGAGCCGATCCCCGCCGGGTTCAGGCCCTGTTGAGGGCGTCGATGGCGGCGTGGCCGATGAGGTTGACGCAGGTGGTGGGGTCGTCAACGGTGACGGTGGTGGTGTGCTCATATGTGCGGGCCGGCCAGCTGTTGTTGGCGGGTGCGAGCCACAGCACGGCGCAGCCGGTGTGGTGCAGGCGGGTGATGGCGGCCTGGCTGTCGTCGGGGTTGACGTAGTGGCCGTCGGAGACGACGACGAGCAGCCGGGCGGTGCCGGGGGTGGACAGGCCCAGGAGCCGGTCGGCTTCGGCGCAGGCTTCGACGAATCGTTCGGTGCCGGCGTCGGCTCGCATGTCGCGGACCTTGGCCGGGCGGCGGCCGGGTGGGATGAGCACGGTGATCCGGTCGCCGTAGGCGAGGGTGGCGGTGGTGGCTCCGGCGCGGGTGGCGGCCTGGGCGACGATCCACGCCGCGGAGGACATGGGTTTCGCGAAGTCGGTCATGGAGCCGGACGCGTCGATGAGGATGCCGACGGTCAGTTCGGGATCGGGGACCGGGCGGCGGACGGTGCGCTGCCACGGCTGGGTGGTGGGGATGGCGCCGCTGGCGCGTTGGGCGGCGAGGGTGACCGCGGCGCGGGTGCGCAGCCGTCCGGGCGGAGTTCTGCTCGGTTCGCGGGTGCGGGCGGGTTCGCGGTGGCGGGCGCGGCGTAGCAGGGCGGTGAGCCGGTTGGCGGCGTGGCGTTCGGCGTCAACGGGGTTGCGTTCGACCCAGGTGACGTCGGTGTCGACGTGGATGCCGGGCACGTCGGTCCGGGGGCCGCCGCGTCCGGGGTCGGGCGTGTCGGCGGGGTTGTGCAGGATGGCGTCGAGGGCGGCGGCGATGGCCGCCGCGATCGTGCTGGTGGCCGCGTCGTCGGCGGGCAGGCCAGGGCTGGTGGTGGGGTCGATGCCGAGCAGGCGGCACCAGCGTTCACCGAGGTCGATCATCCGCGTGGTGTCGGTGTTGCCGACGGTCTGGGCCTCCCGCCAGATGCCGCGCAGCCCGTTGAGGAGCTTGCGGCCGAGAACCTTCGTGATCGCCCTTCTCGGGTCGCGGACGTCGGCGGGGTAGAGGATCTTCGCGTCGACGCGGGCGAGGAGCAGTCCGGCGGCGTAGGCGGCGCTCCACGGGGTGTCGGTGGGGGTGTCGGCGGGGTCGATGATGCTGGTGGTGGCGCGGCGTAGCCACCGCCGGTCGCGGGGTCGGGTGTCGCGGTAGCGCCGTTCGACGCGGGCTTCCTCCAGCAGGATCGCGGCCTCCCGGACGACGGGGGGCACGCCGGGTGGCGGGTCCCACTGGGTGTGGATGACGTGGGCGCACTCGTGTAGCAGGACGCCGTAGGCGACGGGGGCCTTGGACCGGTGGGCGGGTCGGCGGGGGTCGGCGATGGTCGGGTCGGCGATGAGGTCGGCGTCGATGTGGATCTGCGCGGTGGCGGGGTAGCTGAAGCCGGGTGGGCCGCCGGCGGCGGCGGGGGTGACGGTGACGGTGGCGTCGGCCCGTCCGGTGATCTGGGCGGCCTGCTTCGTCCAGGCCGCCGTCCACCGGTGCCACGGCGACGCGGCCGCCGCTGGGGTGGTGGGGGTGGGCCCGGAGGTGCTCCGGTGCGCGGAGACGCTGGTCATGGTCGGGTCGACCTCACTTCTGCTTGCCGAGGGTGAGCGGGGTGACAGCAGCGCCGCGGTAGGTCCGTTGGAGGGCCTCGACGACCGCCTGCCGGTCGGCTTCTGGGGCGACCGCGGCGAGGTTCGCCACGGCGGCGGGCAGCCCGAGGCTCGCGGCGACGCGTTTGAACGCGAGCAGCTCACGCAGTTGCGGCGCCCAGTCGATCTCGTGTTTGCGCATCCGCTGGTTGAGGGCGATCGCCGCGTTGACCGCGCCGTTCGGTACGCCGAGGGAGCGGGCGAGGTCGAAGTCGGTGGTGACCTCGATGTGCACGGCGAAGCGGGAGGCGAGGGCTTCGGTGAGGATGGCGCCGTGGACGCCGGGGTTGTGGCCGGCGCAGACGAAGAACCCGTCGGCGGCGGTGACGACCTCGTGGTGGTGGGCGGCGATGGTGATCGTCTCCCGGCCGTCCATGGCGGGGTAGAGGGCGGCCAGGACGCGGGGCGGGATGAGGGTCGCGTCGTCGATGAACAGGGCGCGCCCTTGACGCATGGCGGTGACGAGGGGGCCGTGGGAGAACTCGAAGGCGCCGTCGGGCAGCGGCACGTAGGTGCCGACGAGGTCCTCGACGGTGGTGTCGCCGTGGCCGGCGACGGTGATCGCGTCCGGGTAGGCGGCCTCGATGAGGCTGGTCTTCCCTGTGCCGGGTGGCCCGTAGAGCAGGACGGGAATGTTGTCGCGGCGTAGCCGGCGCAGCACCTCGACGTCGGTGTCCTCGCCGAGGCGGCGGGGCAGGTACCAGATGCCGTTGGGGCGCAGGACCGCGCCGGGGCGTGGCGGAACCGGGCCGGTCGGGGACGGCGCGGGGGTGACGGGTGGCGCGGGCGTGGGTGTGGTGGTCGAGGGGGCGCGGCTAGCGCCGGCTCCGGCGGTGAACGCGTCGACGCCCTCGGCGGTGATCGTGTACCGGCGTGGCGACCCTGGGGACATGGTCGCCCAGCCGCGGTCGGCGAGGCGGTTCAGGGCGGAGCCGATCGCCCCGGACGACCGGCCGGGCAGGTGCCTGCCCACGTCGCCGATGGAGAAGGCGCGGTGTGGTTCGGCCGCGAGCAGGGCCAGGACGGGTCCGAACATGGGGCGGGGCTTGGCCTTGGGCGTGGCGGGTCGAGCGGGCGAGGTCACCGGGCACCTCCGACGGTGGTCGCGGTCGGCGTGCAACGGATACCCGCGCTGTCGGAGGTGATCAAGTCGTGTCCGCGCGGCGCGGGCGTGGGCGTTGGGCTGGTCAGCCGCTGGCGGATCGGGGTGCAGGTCAGAGGGGACATGGGTTGCTCCTTGGCGGATGAAGCCGCCGCGCGCCCCTTCCCGGGGCGCGCGGCGGCAGGGTGGGCCGCAGCGGGCGGGACAGGGCGCGCGGAGCCGTGCTCGGCTACGTGGAGCGGGTGTTCAGGTCGGGGGTTCTGCCGTTGGCCGGCGCAGACCATGTGCCGGCGCGGCCGTGCCGGTCGGCGGGGCCTGGTGGCCGCTACGCCGTCGTGTGGCGGTGGGCCCGGTGGCGGTCGTGGTGGTCGATGATCGCGGTGGCGATCGGTGCGGTGAGCCGCGTTAGGCGTAGCGCCAGCCACACCGTCGGGCTGCCGGCATCGACGACGACGCTGAACATGCCGGGGAACGTGCCGGTGAGGACCTCGAAGAACTCCCGCTTGACGGAGTCCGTCGAGGGGGCGGTGTCCCAGGCCGTGTACCCGTGCAGGTCGATGTAGAGCGGACCGGCGGTACGGAGGGTGGAGGTGAACTCGTCGGCGAACGCGATAAGTGGGTGGCCGGGAATCTGGCTGCTGCGCCACCGTTTCCTGAGGCCGACGTCGTCCGGCAGGCGCCACCAGAGGGCGGGCATGACGTCACCCTCGCCGGGAACGTAGTCGTCGTCGATCACCGCCGTGCCACCTTCCCGCCTCCGCGGTCGAGCCTCGCCTCGGGCGGTTTGCTCGCCGGGCGGGCCTGAGGGCGAGCGGCCGTCTCCTCGGCGGTTCCGGTGGGCTCGCGCGGGTCGTACCTGGGCTTCCTCACGTGATGCTCCTTCTCGTGAACGGAACGGCCCTCGGGCCGGTCGGCCGAGGGCGATGGGTCGGATGCCTACCGCGTCCGGCGGGTGACGGGGCTACCCGGTGGTCTCGATGTGGTCGTCGAGCAGGGCCGCGCAGCGTGCGGCGACGCCGTCCTGAACGGCGGTGGTGAAACCGTCGCGGGCGGCGTCGATCGCGGCGGCCTGGGCGGCGTCGGACAGGTCGTCCCAGTCGGGGGCGTCGTCGGGCGCCTGGCTGCGGTACCGGTCGGCGTCGTAGCCGGCGACGTCGAAGGCGGGCAGCCCGTCCAGGACGGCGGGGTCCCCGGCGTCGATGCCGGCCAGCACGGCGCGGGCGACGGCAGTGACGTCGCCTCGGCTACGCCCGCCCACGGCGTACTGCGCCCACCAGGCGGCGGCCTGCTCACCGTCCTGCTCGTCCGCGCGGCGCAGCGCCTCCAGCGCCCGCGGCCACCGGTGGTCCCCGGCCGAGGGCGGTGGCGTGGACTCCTGGCCGCGCTCGGGCCGCGTGTAGGGCCACGCCGGGATGGCCGGGTCGATCCAGTCGGCGGCGAGCAGCACCCCGTCGCGCCGGTAACGGCTGGACACGACCCGCTCGTTGGATCCCGCCTCGCGCAGCCAGGCTGCCAGCTCGGCGCGGATCCCCCTGGCGGAGACGGCGTAGCGTGCCCGCGCCTGGCGTGCCTGCCGCCGGGCGATCTCCAGCGCCGAGCCGCTGAAGACGTGGTGCGCCTGGATGAGCTGGTCGTGGGCGGCCCGGGTGATCCAGCCCGAGTCGCCACGGGTGAGCAGGCGTCGCAGTGCCTCGCCGTAGAAGGCGTCTCCGCCGAGGGCCGGCTCGCCGTCGCCGTGGATCATCGTGGCCTGGATCTCCTGGAACCGGCGGCCGAGCGCGGACCAGTTCGTGTCCTCGCCGTCCGGAGGGCTGGTGTGGGATCGCGTGGAGTCGCTCATCTGTTGTTCCTTTCGGGAGTGCGCTGGTGGGGCGGCCTGATTGCTGGCTCGCCCCACCATTCGCGCGATGTTGATCTTGTGTGGATGTGCCGCCTTCGCTATGGGCGGCCTTAGGCTCGGCGGTACGACGCGCGGCTCCGTGGCACCCGCTGGAGTTAGGCGATCGTGATCAGGGCGGGCACCGGGCGCCACGTGTCGCCGAGCCACACCTGCCAGCCGGCGCAGCACGAGCTGGTGTCGAAGGTCATGAGGTAGACGGCGAGGCCGGCCCACGTGGCGGGTTGGTCAAACTGGTCGAGGCCGGTGAGGGATTCGAGGGCGGCGACGGCACCGCAGAAGTCGCCGTCGGCGTCGACCGTCCGGGCCAGGATCCCGTTCGCCGGCAGCGTCGCGATCTGGGTGTCCAGCTCGTGCTCCGCGACCAGACGGTCCAGCACCGTCTCCGTGTCGGTCGGCTCGCGCCGGAATCGGCAACCGGCGACGAACTCGCGCAGGTCGCCTTCGCTGAACCGGGTCGGGTCGTGGTGCCGCAGCCGGGTCTTTCCCTCGTCGAGGTAGTTGTCGATCACCCCGACCGGTGTGCCGTCGAGGCAGAGCGTGGCGGTGAAGACCCCGTCGTGGGTGGCGCTGTCGGTGAGGCTGGTGACGGAGAGCCGGCGGTGGGGCACGTGCAGCCGGCTGTGCCGCAGGGGGACCCGGGCCGGCTGCGCCGACGCAGTGGGAGGGGTGCCGGCGACCCGGTCGCAGTCAGCCGGATCGACCGCCTGCCACTCCCACCGCCCCCGCTGGCCGCGGATCGCGTACCGGCCCTCGGCGTCCGGGCAGATCCGGGACAGCCCTTCGGCGTCGCCGTGGACGCCCCGCTCGTCCAGGACGACGTCGTCGCCGTCGAAACGCAGCGGCGCGTACGCCAGGTCCAGCTCGGCGTCGAGGTCGGGCCCTCGCAGACCTGCGGCGCGCAGGCGCTGCCGGATCTCGTCGCGGAGGCGTTCCTGTTCGGCGACGATCTCCTCGGCGACGTCACGGTCGCACGAGAACACCGCGTGGCGGCCGTCGCGTCCTCGTTGGGCGTCGAGGCGGCCGACGAAGCCGGTGCGGTGACGGTTCCGGCCGTGGTGTTCGTAGGCGCCCCAGTCCCCGGCGAAGACCCCCACGTCGCCGATCATGATGTGGGCGGCGGCAAGGTGGTCGCCCGCTGCGACGGCATGGGACTCGGGCCCGCTGTCGCGGTCCGGCGCGGGGTTGTTCTGATCAGGCACAGCTTCTCCTTCTCTCGGGCCGCTCGGGGTCGAGCGGGGATCGGGCATGGTGACGGGCCGCTCAGGTGGCCGGCGTGCCGAGCGGGGCGCCCTGCGCGGCCATGAACGGCACCGGGTCGACGGCGCCCTCGGGGCTCGGGGCGCCGTGGTGGTGCACCTCGTAGTGCAGGTGCGGGCCGGAGCTGTGGCCGGTGGAGCCGACGACGCCGATCGGCTGGCCGACGCTCACCTTCTGTCCGACCGTCACCATCGGGGGCTGGTCCATGTGGCAGTAGCGGGTGAGCAGGCCGGCGTTGTGGTCGATGTCGACGTACCAGCCGCAACCCCTTGTCAGGTCGGGGTCGCCGTCGCGGTCACAGCCCCACTCCGCTCCGGTGCCGGCGTGGACCGCGTCGCAGCGCACGGCGCGGACCGTGCCGGCGGACGCCGCGCGGATGAGGGTGCCGCGTGGTGCGCTGAGGTCGACGCCGTCGTGGCCGGGCCGACCCGCGGTGCGGAACCCGGATCCGACCGGGGCGAGCACGGGCTGGGTCCACGGGCCGACGGCCCCGCACCCGGCAAGGCTGGCAGGGGGTAGGCCGGTGGCGTCGGCGATCGCGGTGACGAGGTCGGTGGCCGGGGC